>NZ_RCCJ01000001.1:701371-1052057 GCF_003664005.1 Hydrogenivirga caldilitoris | reverse complement strand
CCTGAAGGAGTTTGAAGAGCTCCAATCGGAGGAGGTTTACCCTGACCTTATGAGGAAGGGAGTAATAACCTTCGTGGGAACGATAGTCCTCTTTATCCTCGGGCACACCCTCCACATAGAACCGGGGATTATTGCGCTCTTTACCTCCACCCTTCTCATGATGTGGTCGGGCCTTTCCCCTGCCTACGTCCTTGAAAAGGTTGAGTGGACAACACTCCTCTTTTTCGTGGGTCTCTTCATTGTTGTGGGTTCTCTGGAACACACGGGGGTTTTTACGGAAGCCGCCAATTATCTCATGGGTTTAATGGGAACGGACGTGAGCAAGGGTATATGGATAATTGGAGCCTCTTCGGCGGTAATATCCGGTTTCGTTGACAACATACCCTTCACTATGTCCATGTCCTTTGTCCTCAAGAACATGGCTCAACATATAACCGGGGACTTTGATGCCCTCTGGTGGTCCCTCTCCCTCGGAGCCTGTCTTGGAGGTAACTTCACGATAATAGGAGCATCTGCGAACATAGTTGCCGCGGCGATAGCGGAGAAGGAGGGCTACCACATATCCTTCCTGACTTTCATGAAGTACGGAACTCCCGTAGCCATACTCTCAACAGCTGTTGCTCTCCTGAGCCTTTACATTCTCAGGTTCTGATGTTCAGTTTCAGGAGTACGGGGGCGATAAGAGTGGTAACGGCGACTACGAAAACGACGACAGCGTAACCTACCTCATCAATAGCTCCGAAGCTCCTACCGAACTCGGCGAATATGAGACCCACCTCTCCGCGGGGCATCATGGAGAGTCCTATATTCAACCTGTCCCGGAAGCTCAGGGGTATTAAAAGTCCGGAAACCACCTTCCCCAAAACCGCAACGGCGATGAGTGAGAGGGAAAGGAGCCAGAACTGGGAAGAGCTGAAGTCTATGGCTTTGAAGTTCAGAGCGAGTCCCACTGTGACGAAGAATATGGGGGAGACGACCCAGACAAGGGGTCTTATGTTCTCCTCAACGCTGTGGAGAACCTTCTCGTCCAACTTCAGGAAGGCGGCAAAGGGAACCACGAAGCGTCTTGAAAGGGCAAGACCTGCTGTGAAGGCGCCGAGTATCTCCGGAGAGCCGACCTTGTAAGCTCCGTAGCCCGTAAACAGGACGAGGGAGAGTATTAGAGGTGGTATTATGTCGTAATCCTGAAGCCTGTGAACTATGAAGTGTATCAGCTTCGCGGCAAGCCTAGCTACGAAGGGAGCCACCACAAAGAATATGCCTATATCCCTTACAAGCCCGGCAGTCGCGTTCCAGTTTACCTCACCGCTCTTGGAGAACTCGTAAAGAGCCGCAAGTATGACGACCCCGAGGATGTCATCAAGAACGGCGGCACCGAGAACTATCTGGGCGAACTTTTCTTTACCCTTACCCAGGTCCGAGAGAACCTTAACGGTTATGCCTATGCTCGTAGCGGTTAGGGCACCTCCTATAAAGAGGGAACTCAGGAGGGTCATATCAAATACGTAGTAAGAGAGAAGAAAACCACCTGCAAAGGGGAGGGCGGCACCGAGGAAGGCTACGAGTGCAGAGGCAAGACCGACCCTTACGAGCATGTGGATATCAGCTTCAAGACCGACCTCAAAGAGGAGGAGGATAACACCGAGCTCTGCAAGGACCTTTATCGCCTCACTCAGGGGTATTATCCCCAAAATACTCTGACCTATCACGACACCGGCGAGAACCTCCCCGAGAACCGGCGGCATACCGAAGCGCCTGAAGAGGGTTCCGAAGAGCTTTCCGGCGAGGAGGATTACCGCTATGTGGAGAAAGAGGGTGTGGACGTCAACTACCGCAGCTGACCCTTCTGTTCCCCCCGCTGCCATGGTGCTCATATTCTACCAGAAAGATTCACATGGGTTTGGGCTCGCTGAAGTAATATCCCTGTCCGTAGTCAACACCAAGCTCTATAAGAGTTTTCAGGATAGCTTCATTTTCAACGTATTCAGCAACAACCTTTATCCCGACCTCTTTGCAGAAGGATGTGATCGTTTTAGTAAGTAACCTTGACGTCATGTTCTTTGTGATGTCCTTTATTATGCTTCCATCTATCTTCAGGTAATCAACACGCATCTGGGTTATATTTATGAGGTTTGAGTAACCCGCGCCGAAGTCATCTATGCATATCCTGTAACCCAACTTCCTGAGCCTGGAAACTGAGTTTTTCATATGCTCAAAGGATGGTATACCTTCAACCTCCGTTATTTCAAGGAGCATTCTCTTTCTAAGCTTCCTATCAATCGCCTCCAGCTCGCTGAGCACGGTTTCATCGGTAATATCGGTAGGTATGAGGTTTATGCTTACCTCTATATCCTTATTCTTGCTGAGGAGTTCAACGTTTATCCTGATTATCTCCTTAACGAACCTGGTATATATGAATGTACCTTTTATGTCCTCAAGGAAGTAGGCGGGAGACACTATATCACCCTTGTGATTACGTATCCTGGCAAGAGCCTCATAATGGGAAATCTCTCTCGTTCTTAGGTTTATTACGGGCTGATAGTAGCACAGAACCCTCCCCATCTCTATAGCTTCCCTTACATCTATAACAGAGAGGCTCTGTTTGAGTTCTTCCAGGTACTCATCGTAAGCCTCAACCCTGTCCTTCCCGCTTCTCTTTGCCCTGTAAAGGGCTCTGTCCGCCCCCTTTATTGCATCCTCCAGTGATCTGTTTCTCTCCGGGGATACGTTTACACCCATTGAGACCCTTATATTGATCTCGTTCCCCTTGTAGGAGAAGACCCAAGACTTTACGTGGGTGCGAAGTTCATCAAGGTAGTTAAGGAGCTCAACCTTGTCCTTGAACTTATCTTTTGGCAGAAGCACCAGGAACTCCTCTCCGGAGTATCTGACAATAAGACTATCCTTAAGAATCTCCTTAAGCCTTTTGCAAAATTTTTAAGAACATTATCACCTGCTTCTTCTCCGTAGGTTGCGTTTATCTTCCTAAAATCGTCCAGGTCCAGGAGCGTAACGTAGTACTTACCGTGGTCTATCCTTCCTCCCTTGTCATCTATGTAATTTTTAGTATAAAGTCCTGTCAGCTTGTCAATGTAAAGGGTCTTTTCAACCGCTCTGGTCTTTAGATACTGGTATATGCCAAATCCCAAGAATGCCAGCGCAGACATCACTGAAAAGAGGGTGGCGTTCTTTATGAGGTCAAGAGCTCCCTGTATCTCCCTTATCTTGTTTATAGAGAAGTCAGCTACAAGCAGAGCCCTTGTATTTCCTTCTTTTCCAATGGGTTTAAGATACGTAGCCCCTAATGTATAAAGGTTTTCCTGTATTATAACCACATCTTTGCCGGTGCTGATAGCCTCAATCCATTTCTCCTCGTTAAAAACGTCAAGCTTCTCACCAAGCTCTCCCTTATCCTCCTTTGAGCCATCAACGAGGAATCGGAACTTGCCCTCATCGTCCCTGTAAACGATGTAAACGTATTTAACCTCATCTGTTACCAGCAGAGACAACCTATCTTCAATGCGTTTCCGCAGCTCCTCATCATGATAAAGAGCCACGACTATGTCCTGATCTCCTACCATATTTAGAAGGTCCATAGCGATGTTGTCAAACACGTGACCCACTATTGAAACCACATCTGAGACCAACCTCTTCTGGACATGCTTTTCCACAAGCGATGAACCGAAGTAAATAGGTACGGACATACCTACCAGTAAAAGGATGAGCGCCAGGGCTATTAGATTTATCCTGTCTCTGTTCATGCCTACTTTATCCTTTCTACCCCGACTACCCTATCTTCCGGTTCTATGAACCTTTCATACTCGGAGGGAAGTCTTATGCCCCTTTCCTCAAGTCTTTCCTTTATAAGGATTATATTTGGTCTCCCCTTTTTCCAGTAAAAGGCTCCAAGACAGTTTTTGAATAAGTTTATATTCTCCTTCTTAGTGGAAAATATGGGTTTATTTAAACATTCTTCTGGGATACTCTTAGTATCCCCAGCTATCAGGAGTATATTTGCCTCTTTACAGCTCTCTACAGTCCTTAGCTTATCGGAGTATTCCCTGATATTTCTCTCATAGGATTCCTTTCTGTCTCCAAGGACAAGCACGTTAACCTCTTTCCTCTGGAGCATGTCTTTAAAGAGCTTTTCAAGTATCTTGACCTCAAGCTCTTCAGGATTAGCAGACCTTAAACCCACATCTGCAAAAACTGGACACACACCAAAGACTAAGAGGAGGAAGACACTTGCCAGACCTTTCAAAATACCCACTCCACGCTCAGGTATAAGGTTCTCTCCCTCACCGGGTAAGTAACAACCTCTCCCGTTTGGGGGACAAGATAAGGCGTTTCAATGGCTTTCCCGAGAAGGTTTTCCCCCTTTAACTTTATTGCCAGGTCATCGCTTACATGGTAGGTTATACCTGAGTTAAGTTCATATCCGTCTTCAACATTCCTTCCCGAGAACTCAAATCCTCTACGGTAAATTAGCTCACCAAAAGCATCAAACTTCCCTATGGTTGAAAGCAGTCTTACATAGCCTCCTGAGGTTGATGAGGTTTTCCTGTCCGGGTCAAGAAATATGCTGTACCCCGCTTGAAGCTTATGATTTTCAGATAATTGATTTTCAACGTTTATGAAAATTGGTTTTTCAGTAATTGTTTCTTCCATGTTGGTCAGTCGCCCCGTATTGTCCGGGACAATGGCATCCTTTATACGAACGTACCCTAATCCAAATCCGAATTTAACGTTCCAGAGCTTCAGTAAACCTTCAGCTGAGAAGGCAAAGGGTATTTTAACCGTGTCCAGGTCCCTTCCTGATATCTCTGTGTCGTAGAAAAAGGGAGGTATATAACTGCGGCTTACAAAACCCTTAAGGGACAGGTTGTCGTTTATTACAGATATGTATCCTACACGGGCTATAAATTCTGAAAAGTCTTTAAACCCGCCGTTTCTGAAGTACTTATCAAACTTTACACCTCCTATTATCAGGTTGCTGGGACTTAAAGAAAACTTGTCCTCAACTATCAGAGAGTATATCTCCTGTCTATTAAAGGGTACGGTTGCACCCACATTCTGCTTCACGTTGCCCAGTGTTATGTAATAGCGGGAGTCTATGTCCGAGTTATAAAGCTTGTAAGAAACCGCTGTCAGAAGTTTATTCTCCTGAGAGGAGAACTCCTTGGATAGATACAGGGTCACCTTGCTGAAGAAGGCGTTTTCATAAAAGTCCCTTGGGTTGTTTACCGGGTTGAAGGGGTCCATGAATATAGGTATGTATAGACCGGAGGAACTACTTTCAAAATGCTTACGTTTATGGTTGTCCAGTGAAAATACGAACTTTGTGCTTTTGTCCCCCGAAGGGTGCGCTGTGAGTGTGAGGTAAAGGTCTTCCGCCTCTGTATAACCCTTCTCTGCAACGTTGTCAAGCGCAAAACCCATAAAGGGGTCTTTCCTTATGTACCCGTAACCGAATTCAACGCTCGTATTCTCGGAGTAAATGCCAAAGTATGCGTACCTGTACCTGGCGTCCCTTGAAAGCTCCTGTCCACCGAGCCAGTTATCTTTCCTGTTATCAAATCCTTCTGAAATAAGGAAGAGGTAGGAAAAGTTCTCGTTGAGCTCCCTGGCAGAGTATATGACTCCGGCGTATCCTTTCCTTGAGGTCAGCGTTGTCCTTAGACTGTTGGCGTTTTCCTTAGAAGGTTCTTTCGTGTAAACCTTTATTATAAGAGTCGCAGGGTCGTTTCCCAGCTCTATAGCTCCAACACCTAGATAGACTTCCACGTGATCCACCGAGTCCAAAGGCAGGTTTTCCCAGACGAGGAAGGGAGAACCTGTGTGGAGAGAAGAGACCTCATGGTCATTTATATAAAGCCTTATGTGCTTTGGAATGAACGAGTACCCTCCGTACTCGTTAAGGGTGAGTATACCGAACCTGTTGTCGGCAGTGGTGAAAAAATGTATAGATTTGAGAAGGTCTGCGAGTCTGTGAGCCTGCATCCTCTCTATGTCTTCTCTTGTAAAGAGGATAAGGTGTCCGAGGCTGTCCCTCCTTGTCTGATTGTAAAGCTCAGAGGCTTCCTTATACTCCTTAAGGAGTTCCGTAATATCCTGAGAAAAAGACAGAGTTATCAGCAAGAGTAGAGCCCCGGCTTTATATATCATCTTCATAGCCATACTCATTCAAATAAGTTATACAATTTAAATCGCATGTTGAGGGAAAAAATAAAGTATTTCCACTTTGTAGGCATCGGCGGTATAGGTATGAGCGGTATAGCCCAGATACTTCTTGAGATGAATTACAGAGTCTCCGGCTCTGACATAAAGGAAAGTAAGAATACCGAGTTGCTCAGAAGGAAGGGTGCCGATATATACATCGGTCACAGCGCCGACAACATAAAGGATAAAGTGCAGGTTGTGGTTTACTCCTCAGCCGTTAGAGAGGACAACCCTGAACTTGTGAGAGCCAGGGAGCTTGGAATACCTGTCATTCCGAGGGGTGAGATGCTCGCAGAGCTATTCAAGCTGAAAGAAGGCATAGCCGTAAGCGGTTCTCACGGTAAGACGACGACCACATCTATGATAGCCCATATCCTTGAGGAAGCCGGTTTTGACCCAACGGTAATAATAGGTGGGATACTTCAAAGGCTGGGTAGCAACGCCAAACTCGGCAAAGGTGACCTCCTCGTTTCGGAAGCTGATGAGAGCGACGGTTCTTTTTTAAAGCTGTTGCCTGCGGTAGGTGTGATAACGAACATAGACCTTGAACATATGGACTACTACAGAGACATTGAAGACATAGTATCAGCCTTCTCCAAGTTTGCAGGTTCGGTACCTTTCTACGGTTTCTGCGTGGCAAACTCTGATGACCCCAACGTAAGGAAGGCAACCTCATCTGTAACCAAGAAGCTTGTAACTTTTGGCATAGAAGAAGAGGCTGACGTGAGAGGGGTTGAGTTAAGCATAGAAGAGGGAAGATACGCTTTTAGCGTTGTGAGCAGGGGAGAGTTCCTGGGTAGGATTCACCTGGGTATAGGTGGAAGACACAATGTTTACAACGCTCTTGCAGCTATAGCGGTCTCCCTTGAACTGGGTGTTCCCTTTGACAGTATAAAAAGCGCTCTGAAGAATTTCAGCAATGCAGAGAGAAGGATGGAACTGAAAGGTTACTTTGGAAGCGTCCCCATATACGACGATTACGGGCACCATCCCACTGAGATAAGAGCTGTTATAGACGCCCTGCGGGAGATGTATCCGGATAGAAGACTGGTTATGATATTTCAACCTCATAGGTACTCAAGAACTCACTTTCTCTTTGAGCGTTTCGTTGAAGTTTTAAGCCTTCCGGACTTGCTTTTTATGCTAGATATATACCCGGCAAGCGAGAGGAATATATACGGTGTCAGCGGTGAGGAGCTTGCCAGGAGGAGTGGAGCAGTTTTTGTAAGGGATAAGGGAGAGCTGTTTGACCTCCTTTCAAAGGAGCTCAGAGAAAAGGACGTACTCCTCTTTATGGGAGCGGGAGACATAACAAAGCTCTGTGAGGATTTTGTCAAAGAGAGGGCTCTTACCTCCTCTTCCTGAGTTCTGCCATTCTGGCAAACTTCCTTAACTTTGAAAGAACCATCTGATGAAACCTAACAGCCTTCACTCCGGTCAATAGTTCTATAGCATCATCAACAGTATCAACGGCATATATGTGAAACCTTCCCTTTTCAAGGTCCTCTATCAGCTCGTCATCAAGGGTTAGGTTGTCTACGTTTCTTGACGGTATAACAACACCTTGTTCTCCAGATAGACCCTCAAGCTTGCACACTTTCCAGAAACCCTCCACTTTTTCCTTTATACCTCCAACGGGTTGGACGTTCCCCAGCTGGTCTAAGGAGCCTGTAACGGCAAGCCCCTGTTTTAAAGGTATTTCCGATATAGCGGACAGGACTACAAGTAATTCGGCAACGGAGGCACTATCCCCTTCTACTTCATCGTAAGACTGTTCAAAAGCTATACTGCAGGAGAGAGACAGCGGAACCCTTTTCCCATACCTGTTTCCAAGATAACCCGTAAGTATCATAACACCCTTGTTATGTATAGGTCCGCTTAGGTCTGCTTCCCGCTCAATGTCAATTATCCCCTTCTCCCCTGCGTAGGCGGAAGCTGTTATCCTCGTTGGCTTTCCGAAGCTCAAATCCCCCAGGTCATATACGCTTATACCGTTCACCTGAGCCACTTTACTACCAGTTATGTCAATTATTATCTTTCCTTCAAGTATCATCTCCTTTACCTTTTCCTCTATCAGGTTTGACCTGAAAATTTTGTCCTTCACAGCTCTTTTAACATCCTGCCTCGTGATTTCCTTTTCCTTGGAATAGGTATCGGCTTCCCGGAGTAAATCGGTTATGTAACCAAAGACCACGTTTATCTTCTTCCTGCTCCCTGCCCTAATCACCGCGTACCTTAGAACCTCTTCAACCGCTTCGGGAGTTAAATCTTTTAGTCCCTCTTCCTCCACTATCTTCTTAAGAATTCTGGGAAAGTCTTTTACAATTCCCTCTGTGAGATTGACCGTAGGGTCAAACTCAGCCTTTACCTTAAACAGCCTATTGAATTCTGGGTCAAAGAGGGAGAGGATGTGGAAAGTCAGGTAATCTCCTATCAGGAATACTTTCCCTTCAAAGGGGACAGGTTGCGGGTCTATTCCCACTGAAAGGGGAAACAGGTCGCTCACAGGAATACCACCCAGGTATATCCTCTTGTGGAGGAGAACCCTTTTGAGGCTCTCCCATAGTAAAGGGTTTTCCAAAACGTCCCGTGCTCTGAGTACGAGGTACCCTCCCCTTGCTCTGTGAAGGCTGCCAGCCACAATACTGCTATGGTCTGCGTAAAGTATACCCATTTCGGCTCTGTAGGATATGTATCCAAAGAGGCTTTTGAAGGAGGGCATCTCCTCATGAACAACGGGAGCCCCCTCCAGTGAAGAGTTATCGGCTATAACGTTCAGCCTGAAGAGGTTTATGTTGCTCTCGGTGAGTCTTCTTAGGGGGACGTTATCTTCCACAAACTTCCACTCAACGAAGAACTGAATATTCTTAATCAGGTTTTTCCTGAGATTCTTCAAGAAATTAAGAACGTTCTCGTTTCCCCTATACTTTTCCTCAAGCCTGTACAGTAGGCTATCCACAAGAAATTCTGCTGTCTTCTCTCTCAAATCTTTGATCTCATAGGCAAGCCTATAGTCAAGCTCTCTCAAGCTTCTGATGTAATCCCTGAATTTCTCACCGAATTCTTCCAGACTCTTTTCATACCTGCTTTTTAAGAGGGGGTTCTGGACAAGTTCTGCTTCCGATACAACCCTGCCGTGGACAAGTGGAAGCAGGCTTATCCCCGTTGGAGTGAGAAAAACGGTGAGATTGTGCTTTCTTGCTTCTTCGCTCATCTCTGAGATTATCTTCTCCTTTTCTTCCTCTATCTCCTTTATCCTTCTTTCCCTTTCCTCTTCAAATTCTTTGCTCTCAAACATCTTGTGGGATTCTTCCTTTAGGTTTTCTATCACCCAGTCAATATCCCTTCTGAGCTCTTTACCCAGTCCACTGGGAAGGAGCAGATACTTGGGTTTTAGAGGCTCCTCAAAATCGTGGAAATAACATATATCTTCTGGGGTAGGTTTTTCTTTAGCCCTCTCCTTTAACTTTCTGAGAGTGTAAGTTGTCCTGCCTATACTCTCGGGACCTGAAACGTAGACGTTGTAGCCTTCCTTCTCCGTTCTCAAAGCCAGCTCAAAGGAGTTATCTACCCTGGGTTGAGATGGAAACACAGCCAGAGGTTTTAGTCCTGCAGTCCCAACCTTTACATCAAAGCTCAGTCTAACTTCGGCCGCCTTTATCTCTCTTATACTCATTACGTTATGTTCCTTCCCTGAATATTTTGAACATAAGTCCACCAAAAAAGGCAACTACTATTGCACCGCTCATCAGCAGGAAATGCTCTACTTTAAAAAAACCCGGCTTGTAGGCGGATATTATGAGAGCCATTGATACCATGAAACCGAGGGTTAACATGCTAAGGGTTAGCCTGTTAATATCCTTCCTGAGGTCTCCAACCAGCCTTTTTTCCCCTTCATACTTTATAGAGAACTCCAGCTTTCCACTCTCAAGCATGGAGGTCAACCTCTTGAGCCTCTCTGGAGACTCCATAAGCATCTTGGACACAACAGTAAGGTTCCTTTCCGTTTGACGGGCGAGGAATTTTGGTGAGAACAGAAGCCTTCTGCTCCTGGAAACGTATGGACCTATAGCATTTATCATTCTGAAATCAGGGTCAAGCCTCATCAGTAATCCCTCTCCCATTCCTATGGTTTTGAGGAGAAGAAACAGGTCTGAAGGCAGATTTATCCTGTAACGGTAAGTCAATCTGAATAGCTCGTTAACTACCTTGGAAAGCTTGATTTCCCCTATCGGTTTAAGGAAGTAATAGGAGAACAGAACCTCAAGCTCTCTCCTTAAAAGCACTTCCTTCTTGGTCTCACCCCTGACCCCAAGGTCGTAGAGGGCATCCATAACAAGAACCATGTCTCCCTTAGTTATGCCATAAATAAGCTGTATTAGATTTACCCTCATTCTGTCATCAAGAGTTCCCACCATACCAAAGTCAACAAGTCCTATCCTCCCATCCTTCAGTATGAAGAAGTTTCCGGGGTGGGGGTCACCATGGAAAAAACCGTCACGAAGGAACATATTCATGTAAACTTGGGCGCCTTCATAGGCAAGTTTTTTCGGGTCGTACCCAAGATTCCTTATCTTTTCCAGCTCTGTAAACTTTGCACCCTCAAGCTCTTCTAGGACAAGTACCTTAGCTGTCGTATACTCCCAGTAAACCTTCGGTATGTAGACATTTCTGTCCTTGAGGAAGTTCTTACGGAAGGTCTCCGCGTTCCTGCCCTCTCTCTCGTAGTCCAACTCGTTCTTAAGGATATAAGCGAATTCCTCAAAGAAGCCCTCTATATCCCACTGCCTTGCCAACTCCCAGTGTTGAACCAGCGTATTCAGTAACTCCTCAAGTATCTCAAGGTCTTGCTTTATCTGCTTTTCTACACCGGGCTTTTGGACCTTTATCACCACCCTGTCACCACTTCTCAAAACGGCTCTGTGTACCTGTCCTATTGAGGCTGAAGCTATAGGCTCCCTATCAAATTCAAGGAACAGTTCTCCCACGGGTTTACCTAACTCCTCTTCTATGACGGAGACTATCTTGTCCGGGTCACAGGGAGGGATTCTGTCTTGGAGTTTTGAGAGTTCCTCAATGTATTCGGCAGGGACGAGGTCTGGTCTGGTGCTGAGTATCTGGCCGAGTTTTATGAAGGTGGGTCCGAGCTCCTCAAAAGCCATCCTTAGGTGCTCCGGGGCAGAGTATCTCTCCTTCCTCTTCGGATGTCCGAGTATGCCCCAGTGGAAGGGGACGAACCTTCCCAACCCTAGCTTTTCAACTAAAAAACCGAATCCGTGTTTTGCGAGAACCTTAGCTATCTGAGCCTTTCTCTTTACGTTTCTTGTACCAGGTATCATAGTAAAACACTAAGCAATATTAATAGGACTGCTATAAGCGCTATAACAATCAGGGGGTTACTCTTCAGCTTTTCAATTAGATTTCCCCCGTCTGAGTTTTTCTTCTTTTCTCTGTAATAATCCCTGTCCATGAGACCCATAATTTACCTCCTTACTTTAATTTACCCCTCCTTAGCCAGGAAATAGAAGAACACATCTTCCGCGCCGAGAGAGAGCAGTAGCTCACAAATAGTTGTGCTTGTCGCACCGGTGGTGAGCACATCATCAAAAACCAGTATCTTCTTTCCCTCAACCCTGTCTGCCAACTCCTTCCTTACACCGAAAGCATCCTTGACGGTAACAAAACGTTTCTCCCTTTCGTAGTAGGCTAAGGGTTTTGAATGCTTCCTCCTAAGCAAGAGACTATCATACTTAACACCAGCACCCTCAAGGAGTACCCTGTTGTGGTCAAATCCTCTGCTCCAGAGTCTCCAGCTGTGAACGGGAACGTAAGTAAGTATATCTGGTTTAGCTTCTTCCAAGAAATCTCCCAGGTGTCCCGATATCCTTTCTCCGAGGGTGTAGGCAAGGGGCTTAACACTTCTGAACTTTATAAGCCTTATAACCTCAGCCAGAGTGCTTTCATACCTCCCGTACACCCTGTACCGGGATATTAGCCCAAGCTTCTCATAATTAAAGGGGTGGTATGGTTTTATCTCCATGAGACATCCTTCACATACGTAGCCTTGCTCTAAGTGGGCGATTTCCCCACCGCATATAAGACAGCTATCTTCGCTAAGACCCAAAAGAGAGAATAATCTCCCCAACACCCTTTTCAGTTTAAAATAAGTTCTTTAATGAGAGGAAAGGTTCTCATCCTCGGAAGCGGTCCCAACAGAATAGGACAGGGAATAGAATTTGATTACGCTTGCGTCCATGCCGTCTTTGCGGTCCAAGAGGAAGGTTATGAAGCCATAATGGTAAACTGTAACCCAGAGACCGTTTCTACCGACTACGACACCGCAGATAAGCTCTACTTTGAACCGATAGTCCTTGAACACGTCCTTGCGATAATAGAAAGGGAAAAGCCTGACGGAGTTATCCTCCAGTTTGGAGGTCAGACACCCTTAAAGCTCGCTCTCCCTTTACAGAAAGAAGGGATAAGTATACTGGGAACTTCTCCCGAGAGTATAGATAGGGCTGAGGACAGAGAGCTTTTCAGAAGATTGATAATTGACCTTGGCTTGAAACAACCCGAGAGCGGAACAGCAAAGAGTAAAGAGGAGGCTTTGGAGGTAGCAAACAGGATAGGCTATCCTGTCCTTGTTAGACCGTCCTATGTGCTTGGTGGTAGAGCGATGAGGATAGTCTATGGAGATGAGGATTTACTTGATTATCTGGAAGAGGCCGTAAGTGTGAGTTATGAAAGACCCATACTCATAGATAAGTATTTGAGCGATAGTGTTGAGCTTGATGTGGATGCGGTGGCAGACGGGAGAGATGTCCTCATAGGAGCCGTGATGGAACACATAGAGGAGGCCGGAGTTCACTCAGGGGACAGCGCCGCTTCAATACCCCCATATACCCTGGAAGAGGACATAATTGAGGAAGTCAAGAGGCAATCAAAGGAGATAGCTAAAGCTCTGGAAGTCAGAGGACTTATAAACCTGCAGTTTGCGGTTTATGGTAAGGATATTTACGTTCTGGAAGTTAATCCGAGGGCTTCCCGGACGGTCCCCTTTGTTAGCAAAACTATAGGCTACCCCCTTGCGAAAATTGCGGCAAAGGTCTCCCTAGGTAAGAAGTTAAGGGAGCTTGTCCCTCAGGTTTTTGAGTTGATTGAGAATGAGAGAACCCACGTGGCATCAGACTTTGTGGAAAGAGATAGAAAGCTTTACACCGTAAAGGAAGTTGTTTTTCCATGGAACAGGTTTCCTGAGGTAGACCCGCTCCTCGGTCCAGAGATGAAAAGCACCGGAGAAGTTATGGGTATAGACGAAGACTTTGGTCTTGCCTTTTACAAAGCCCAGCTCGCTGCGGGTAGCAGACTTCCGGAGAATGGCAACGTATTCATAAGCGTTGCCGACAGGGATAAAGACAAAGTTCTTGAATTGGCGCAGGGTTTTATTGAGCTGGGGTTCAAGGTATATGCAACCACGGGGACCCACAGGTTCTTCAAAGAGAGAGGTGTGGATTCGGAGCACGTATTGAAGTTGTCGGAAGGGAGACCTCACGTAGTTGACCTCATGACCAACGGACAGATACACCTTGTTATAAACACGCCTTCAGGGAGGCGTGAGGTAAGTGATGCCTACTTTATAAGACGGGCAGCTATTCAGTACGGAATTCCCTACACAACCACTGTCAGAGGTGGATACGCCATACTTGCGGGGATAAGAAGTTATAGGAGATTAAAGGAGAAAGGTGAAAGTTTAAGGATATACGCCCTTCAAGACCTCTGAGAGGCAAGCCAACCTTCAAAGGCTCTGTAAGAACTCCTGACTTCAGGACCGCAGGCAACGAACTTGAAACCTAAAGAGTAAGCTTCCCTCTCCAAGAGGGAAAATTCCTCGCGGGAGTAAAACTTTATAACGGGATAGTGTTTTAGGGAAGGGGCAAAGTACTGACCGACTGTAAGGAAATCGCAATTTACACTCCTCAAGTCGGCCATCGCTTCCAATACCTCCTCCATCGTCTCCCCAAAGCCAACTATCAGGGCAGATTTGGTAGGTATATGGGGAGCTACCTCCTTGCTTACCTTTAAAAGGTTCAAGCTCCGTTCATAGCTTGAGCCTATCCTCACCTTTGGGTAAAGCCTCTTTACTGTTTCTATGTTATGGTTGAGCACATCAGGACCCTCACGGAGAACCCTTTCAAGAGCCTCCCTCCTTCCTCTGAAGTCGGGCACCAGAACCTCTACTTTCACGTCAGGTACGTTTTCCTTCAGAACTCTTATGCACTCTGCGAAGTGGGAAGCTCCCCCATCAGGTAAGTCATCCCTGGTAACTGAGGTTATCACGACGTACTTAAGGTCAAGTTTCCTGACCGCATCAAGGAGTCTGTAAGGTTCTTCAGGATCAACAGGTTGTGGGTATTTCCTCTTTACGTTGCAGAAGGTACAACCTCTAGTACACCTGTCTCCAAGAATCATAAAGGTTGCGGTCCTGTTCCAAAAGCATTCGGATATGTTTGGACACCTGGACTCTTCGCATACAGTGTTGAGCTTGGTTCGTCTAAGTAGCTTTTTAACCTCGTTCACCTTTGAAAGCTCTATAACAGGTTTCATAGGTAAAGAATATACTGAAAAAGTGGTAAGTAACGAACCTGAATATCAGAAATTGACATTTATCAACAACTTAAGAAATTAAAGCCCAGGAGGTGGGTCATGAAGAGGTACACAATTCTTGGAATCGCAGCGCTCGGAGCTCTCTCTTTCCTACTTGCTGGAGAAAAGACCTTTAAAGTTTCTCCTGAGCAGTACAGGAGCTGGAACCATGTTAAGAGCATGGTCATTTTTGATGAAAGGCATCCCCTGTACAACCCCTTTTCGGGAATACACCACGTATACGTGAACGATAAAGGTCTAAGCACCATAAAGAAGACAAACAAAAGAAAGTTTCCAGATGGAACTGTTATAGCTATAACCTTCTATGAGCACAAACCTGTTGACAACAATACCGCTTACGTTGAAGGTGCTAAGAGGATAGTCGCCTTTATGGTAAAAGACGGCAGGAAGTACAAGGATACAGACGGGTGGGGTTACTTCGCCTACGACGGAAAGGGCGCCTCTCTGGTAAAAAATATGGCTGCTGACTGCCATTCCTGCCATACACAGGTGAGAGATAAGGACTTTGTTTTCTCCGTATGGACGGAGTGATCAATCTTTCAGAAGGAAGGTTTCCATTTTGAGCAGTACAGGGAGCACACCCCTTCCCCTTTCATTCAAAGAGTAAACTACCCTTGGGGGTTTTGAAGGTAGCACTTCTCTGTGGATTAGGTTCATCTGCTCAAGTTTTTTCAGCCTTTCCTGAAGCACCTTGTCCGATATGCCTGTGAGGGTTCTCTTAAGCTCCGAAGGGCTCTTGAACTCAGATAGGTTCTCCATTAACCTGAGAGTCCACTTACAGGAGAAGAGCTTTACCAGGCCTTCAACAGAGAGTTCCACCGAAGACAGCCAGTTGGCAAGAACCCTGAACTCTTCAGGATTCTTGAGGTAATAGTAAGATTCCTTTGGGTAACCGTTGTTTGTCCACTTTCCCAGAAGTCCTCCCTTAAGCAGCTTTGAGAGCCTATCGTAAAGTACCCTTTCCCTTATACCCTCTATAGCTCTCTGTAACTCTGAGGGCCTTTTCTGTCCCTCTATCAGATTTAACACTATCTGTATAGCCCACTTGCAGTACAGAAGGCTCCTTCCCTCCATGGTTTAAATATAGACTTGGCTTCACGAAACAGCCTTATGTTGAATTTTTACAGGTTTGATAATAACTTATGTATTAGGAGGTTTTTTATGCCTAAAAGGTTAATTGAGGGCGTAAACAGAAGAGGACTCAAGATTAAGGGGCAGTGGGTTGACTTTGCTGAAACTTATGAAGGTTTACCCCACGAGGAGATTGAAGCCGGAAGGGAGTATGAGGTTAAGTTTTTGAAGGACAACGGGGGTAGATGGCTGGTGTCGGGAGTTTATGAAGCTGAAGGAGAGGGTTCCACTCCCGACGGTAGGGAGAGCAGGATAGCCAGGATGAACGCTCTTACCAATGCGGTCAACCTTGCCCTGTCAAAGGGTGTCACCGAAGAAGAGGAAGTTATAAGGATAGCTGACAGGTTTTACAGATACATAATGCAGGGTTATTAAGGTTCTGCTACCGCTTCATGGGAAGGAGCTTCTCAGTGAGCTCTGATATGTACTTCTGCCTCTTCTCTCCTTTAGGTAATTTCTCCCTCTCCTGTGCCAGTTTTTTAAGCACAGCTTCAACATTCTCCGGAAGGCAACCTTCTATAAATTCTCTGATTCTCTTTGATAAAGCTGGAGCCCTCCCACCGGTGCTTATGCCCACTACGAGCTCATCCCTTACTATTAGAGAGGGAAATATGAAGTTACAGAATTTAGGTGAGTCTACGGAGTTACATAGAATTTTCCTCTTTTCACACAGCGTGAATATCCTCTCCTGGAGTTTAAGGTCATCAACCGCTACTATAACAACATCTTTGTTTCTGAGGTCTGATGCAAGGAATTTTCTCCTCCTGAGAGAAAGTCTGTTCTCCTTTATCAACGCTCTTAGCTCCTTCCTTATTGAAGGTGCAACGATGGTTATCTTCTTCGTAAAAACCAGAAGGTTTTGAACTTTTCGGGTTGCAACCTTACCACCACCAACCACAAGCACGTTTTTCTCTGAGAGGTCAACGAAAACAGGGAACAGAGGCATCACATACCCTCCGCCCAGAGACCTTTCCCTTCCTTGACAGCTTTCCTCTGAAGCTCAACGAAGCGTTGGGCATACTTTACATTTGGAGGGAACGTGTAAACAGTTGCGTAACCTTCTTCCACAAGAACCTCATTAAGCATTCTGCCATCGGGCAGGTAAACGTAAGCCAGGAGCCTGCCATACTTATCGTGAACCTGAACATCTGTCTCCAGATATACGACCGTCCCTGGGGGAATAAGCCTCTCCGTGTATTCGGCAGCCTTCCGTCCAAGGCGCACTATCTCCTCAACAGATTTGCCACTCCTCTGGGCATCTCTGTAGGCTTTTTTATTCCTCTTGCTTTCGGGCGTATCTATGCCTATCAATCTTACTTTTACCCTTTCCCCGTTCTCAAGCTTACACTCAAAGGTATCACCGTCGTAAACCTTAGTTACCTCACAGGAAACCTTCTCCTGAAATGTTTTTTCCTCTCCTCCCCCGATTTCCTTGAACTGTTCACCTATCAATTGGTAGAAGGCATATAGTATGAGTAGAACTAAAAGGTAAGAAAAACCCCTCCAGCGAAGAGGTATCTTTTTTCTCGGCATAAGACTATTTTAAGGGGAAAATTCACTAAACTTAACGTCTTTTAGGGCGAAAATTAAAACCATGAGGGCTTACGAGCTGGATTCAACGACCCTGTGGCTTATCCTCAGAGGGAAAGTCAAGCTTCCCTTCTGGGAAAGAGTATTTGTCTTTCTCCGAGCCTATAGGTAGGGAAGCTGGAAGGCTTTATCTCCTGAGGCACCTCCTCCACGCCGAGCATCCTTCTGGCAAGCTCCATCTTACCAGGCATAATAGGTGTCAGCAGGTAGTGAAGTATGAAAAGTCCGTCAACAAGTGTGTACAGGACGTCCTTAAGCTTCTCATCTCCTCTCTTAGCAAGCTCCCATGGAGCCTTTTCATCCACATACTTGTTCAGGAAGGAGCTCAGCTTCAATACCTCTTCAATAGCTCTGTAAAAATTTACGTCCCTCATGTTCTCTTCGTAACTTCCGATAACCTCCTGGGCGAACTCCACGTAAGCCTGGTCAGCCTTACCGGAAACTCTACCTCCCAGATACTTAATGCTCATTGATACCACCCTGCTAAATAGGTTTCCTATCTCGTTTGCAAGCTCTCCGTTTATCCTGTTGAGTATAGCCTCCTTTGAAAAGTCTCCGTCCTGCCCAAAAGGTACCTCCCGCAGCAGAAAATACCTGACTTCATCCAGTCCGTACTCTTCAACCACTTCATAGGGATTAACCACATTCCCTAAAGACTTTGACATCTTCTTTCCCTCAACAGTCCACCAGCCGTGAGCGAAAACTGTCTTCGGTATCTCATAGCCAACGGAGAGAAGGAATGAGGGCCAGTAAACCGTATGAAAGCGGAGTATGTCCTTACCAACTATGTGCAGGTCTGCAGGCCAGTATTTGTGAACTTCTGTACCCAGAGCGGATATATAGTTGAAGAGGGCGTCAAACCACACGTATATGGTGTGCTCTTCGTCAAAGGGTACTGGGATACCCCACTTCACCCTGCTTCTCGGTCTTGTTACCGAAAGGTCCTTCAATCCCTGTTTTACAAAGGAGACTATTTCGTTTCTTCTGTAATCGGGTTTTATGAAATCGGGATAGCTTTCATAAAGAGCTAAGAGCTTTTCTTGATACTTGCTCAGCCTAAAGAAGTAGGAAGGTTCCTTTATGTACTCGCAAGGTTTAAGATGTATCGGACAGGTGTTACCCTCGGCAAGCTCCATCTCGGACTTGAACTCTTCACACCCCACGCAGTACCAACCCTCGTACTCACCCAGGTATATATCTCCCCTTTCGTAGCTTTTCTGGAAAACCTCTTTGACAAGCTCAACATGTTCTGGGTCTGTAGTTCTTATGAACTTTGTGTATTCAATGTTTAAGAACGTCCAGAGCTTTTTAAAGTTTTCTGAGTTTATATCTGCAAGTTCCTTGGGACTTATACCCTTCTCTTCAGCAGACTTCTGTATCTTTAATCCGTGCTCGTCCGTGCCTGTAAGGAAGAAAACCTCATAACCTCTCAGCCTGTGAAACCTTGCCAAGGTATCGGCGGCGATAGTAGTATAGGCGTGTCCTATATGGGGGACATCGTTGACGTAGTAAATAGGTGTTGTCACGTAAAACTTACTCATGGGAGAAGTATTATAGAGCAATTGCCCTTATATTTATTTCTATGGCTGACATAATCATGTTATGGGGGGAGATGGAAGGAGACAGCTTTACCCCTGAAAAGGTTTTTTGGCTTATTTCAAAACCTCACCCCCACTGGGTAGAGACCACCAGGGATAACCTGAAACTGGATTTCAAGGAGACGGGCTTCAGACAGTTTATTTCTCTGTCCTCCAACCATATAGTCACAGATGCAATGCTTATGTTTGGATTGCAGTATGCTTATGAAACCCAGAGGCTTATAGAGTCCCTTAATCCCGTAAGGTTGATGGTTAGGATGAAGCCTGGAAGCTATCTGGGTATGAGCCACCACTTTTTGGGAGCGCCCTTTGAGATAGAGATGGACGATGTTTTGAGAGAATTTCTAAACAATGCCAGGGAGATTCTTGAAAGTACAGGGTTTGGAAGGGATGTGGTTGTAATATCCTTTAATCCTTACATTGAGGATATGCTCTTGGAGAATTTGAACAGAATAAGGAACCTAAACTATAAATTCATGAGCTCTACGTAATTCAGTAAGTGTTAGCTATGTCAAGTATTATGCTGTCATAGTATTTCGTTAAAGATTCGGACGATAAGCACCTGAGGGGTATAACTTGAACCATAGCCACTCCATCAAGCATCATACCGAGCTTATAGGCTGCCGCCTGGGAAAGGTCTATTATCCTACCGTCCACATAGGGTCCCCTGTCATTCACTCTCACAGTTACAACCTTACCGTTTTCCTCGTTTCTCACAAGGACATAAGTCCCTAAGGGTAAAGTCCTTGAAGCAGCAGTAAATTTGAACAGGTCGTATATCTCCCCATTTGCGGTTTTTCTTCCGTGAAACCTCCCTCCGTACCAGGAGGCTATACCCTTCTCCACCTTACATTCCTTCTTCACCTTTATGCCCGGTGCTATCTCCCTATACTCCTCTCTTAAAAGCTCCGAAACGGTTTCCCTAAACTCTTTAACTTCTACCAGCGTGCTCCTCTTGCTTTTTTTGAGGCTAAGGTCTGATAGCCCCTCGCTCGCCATAGCTGAACAGAGTATAAACAACAACAGGGCTGTGAACCTCAACTCACACCTCCACAGGATAGTAGTATGGCTTTATGTTAACCTCTCCGCCCGGTAACTTTACAGGGTTTCTGAGCAGCTCTTCTATAAGCTCAAGCTTACCCTCTAAAGTAGAAACATCCTTTCCGTACAGCTTTGCTATATCTTCCAGTTCCGGTGCTCTACCAACTGCCCTGGCTATCTCCCTGGATACTATATAAGCCTTGCTGTCCACCTCAGGGTATAGGTCTTTTATATAGGTGAGAACATCACTTGAGTACACGATAACCCTCGGATACCTTAGCATCTTTTGAATCATCTCCTCAAGGTGCAGCTGGTCGTGTTTGGATATGCCCTCTTCGGTTTTCACAGCCGCTATCAAGAGGTCTCCTTCAAATTCAGCGTGGTATACAACGTAAGACTGGGGGACGATTTCCCAGCCTGCTTCCTGAGCGGTAGTCATAAAAGCACCCAGCGCCTCTTCCTCTGAGGGAAATATATCGGTTAACTTTGCAAAATCTTCCTCGGGAACCTCCATGAGAACGATATAATTGCCTTCCCCTATAGGCTCAGCGTGGAGCTTTATGCTCAACTCTTGCCAGTTCTCTATGGGAGAGTACTTTTCCGGATAATGCTTCTTAAGAAACTGTTTGACATCCTCTATATGGGATTCTGACCTGACGGCGGTTTGAAGTTTCATATCTTCCTCCTGGAATTAAAATATTACTTACGAAAACATTATGATACAGGAAACGGTTAACAACATTTATAAAATTCTATCTGATACGCTGGCATTGCTCGCATCCTATCTAACGGATATAGCTCAAAACCCTCTACAGGAGCTTGTGCTCTTTTTGGCTTTCTCTGGAGCTTACCTATTCCTTAAGCTCTTGACTGTGAACTTTACAAGACCCCTTAGAGAAAAGGGTTTGAATGTACCAGCCGATATTTTTTCCCTCCTTATACTTTACGGAGCTTCGTTCTTGTTGTACCAGAAGTTTTCTGATGTTGACCTCTTTCTGTTTCTTTTTGCTTTCCTGTACTTTGAGGTTGTAAGAGGGTTGTTCTCATACTTGCGAGCGCACCTTCCCTTTGGCAGGATTTCTGTTCTTCTTTTCTACGCCCTTCTGGTGGTTAACTCACTCCTGCTTTTCCTTCAGAACATATCCTACCATCTTGGGAAGCTTCAGGACCTGTACTCTTTGGGTTTCAAGGTGTCTTTTGCCAGTTTGGTTTCCCTATTCGTAATAAAGGTGTACTCTCACCTTGCCGTGATCATAGGAAGCGAGGTTCTCAGAAGGACTCTCCGGAGGGGAAAACTCGCATTTCTTGTCCTTTACTTAGCCCTTTCTATTGGGTGGGTTCTGGGCACTTTTAGGCTTTCTCAGTCTTTCTTACTTAAGCTGTTTCTGCTTGCCGGGGTGCTTTTCGGTTACTTCTTCATACAGGCTTACCTTCTTATAAACCTTGAAAGGAAACTGGGAACAAACTTCCAACTGCTAAGGAAAGACCTCAGAAGGTTTTTAAACACCTTTTCTCTCTTTATCCTTTATAAGGGTCTTGATGTTATCTTTGGGCTTGACCCTGTCAGGGGTGTACTGGGCAAGCTGTTTATTGTAAACACCGAGCTTGTGAAGATATCTCTCCTCTCCCTGTTAGAAAGTACTTATATACTGGTTCTTCTCTTTACTTCCGTTTCTCTTCTTAAAAACTTAGTCTACCTGTATTTCATAAGAAAGGATAAAGAAGTGGAGGCAGGCTCTCTCAGAGCTTTGATATCAAACCTGGGAATACTCCTGTCGGTGGTTATAGCTCTTACCCATCTCGGTCTGACCTGGAAGGTTCTCATCCCCTTCGCCGGAGCCCTGGGCATAGGTTTGGGTTTTGGTCTTCAAACCATATTTAACAACTATATCAGCGGGTTTATACTTCTTCTTAGTAAGAACATAAAGGTGGGAGACCTGGTTGAGATTGAAGGCAACGCCGGCTCCGCTATAGGCAGGAGTGGGAGTACTATCTTTGGGCAGGTGGTGAACATAAATATACTCACTACAGTTGTCAGGACTACAGACAACGTGGAAATAGCCATTCCCAATTCCGAATTCGTATCCGGGAGGATAGTGAACTACTCCCTCTCGGACCCCTACATAAGGGTGAGAATTCCCTTTGGCGTCTCCTACTCCTCCGACCCCCAGAAGGTTAGGGAGGTCCTTCTTAAAGTAGCCCAGGAAAGTGAGCTTGTTCTTAAAGAGCCACCCCCTAACGTTTGGTTTTATGAGATGGGAGACAGCGCCCTCATATTCTACCTGCTCGTTTGGGTGGATATCAGAAAGTTCTGGAGGATGAAAGCTCTGAGGAGCGAGATATACTTTAAAGCTTGGGAAGAGCTAAAGAAGGAAGGCATAGAAGTGCCGTTCCCTCAGAGAGACCTCTGGTTCAAAAACCCCTTAAGGGTAGAGATAAATGAAAGAGGATTACATGAGGGAAGCTCTCAGGGAGGCTGAGAAGGCTATCGCCCTGGGAGAGGTGCCGGTGGGCTGTGTGGTTGTAAAGGAGAACAGGATTATAGCCCGTGCCCATAACCTCACGGAAAGTTTGAAGGATGCCTCAGCCCATGCAGAGCTTCTGGCGCTCAGAGAAGCTTCAAGCAGGCTCGGAGACTGGAGATTAACAGGGTGTGAGCTCTACGTCACGTTAGAGCCTTGCATAATGTGTGCTTACGCCCTTGTCCTCTTCAGAGTGGACAAGGTAGTTTTTGGAGCTCCGGATGTAAAGCACGGAGGGGTTATGAGCCTCTATAACCTGCTTGACGATGAAAGATTGAACCACAGGGTGAGGTGGGTTTACGAACCTTGTGAGGACTGTGGTAGATTACTTAGGGAATTCTTCAGAGAGAAGAGATGGTAGTCGGAGTTCTGATACTTGAGCTGTATATACCCGATTCGGGGTCTCTGAAGGGAAAGAGGAAGGAGATAAAGTCCATAAAGGACAGGCTTAGGAGTAACTTTAACGTTTCCGTATCTGAGGTAGATAATCAGGAGCTCTGGCAGAGGAGCAGTATAGGTGTTGCCGTTGCGGGAAGTGATGTCTCCCAGGTGAAGGAAACCATAGATAAAATTGAAAGCTTTGTGGAAAGGAATTGGGCACACCTGCTTCTGGAGACGAGGAGGGAACTGATGAATTTAGGGGTCTGATAGAACCTTCCTTACTGCGGACCTCAGCTCTTCCAGGAGAACCTCTCTCTGGACTTTAACTATGCCCAGTTCCCAGAGTATGAAGAGCCTCTCAACTGAACCTATTACTATGCTGAAGGCGACCTCAGGAAGTGTCCTGAGCTTCTTCCTTCTATACGCTTCTCTGAAAGCCTCCAAGAGCCTGCTTCCAGGGAGTTTCTCCTTCTGACCGTTCTCATGGAGTATGTGGTACACGGTCAGAAATCTGAAGGAGTCGGGGTTGTCAAAGGCATAGCTAAGAAGAGTTTCTGCAAGGGCTTCCCCTTGAGAGGCAATATCTTCTTTTGTAAGGACCCTCTCTTTCACAAGTTTCCTTATTTCTTCGGTGATCCTCTCAAAAAGGCTCTCTATTATCTCTTCCTTGCTGCTGAAGTGTCTGTATATGGCTCCCTCGGTTATATCTACCTCCTTAGCTATGTCCTTTACGGTTGTCCCCTTGAAGCCCTTTAGAGAAAAGAGCCTCAGTGCAGCGGACATTATCCTTTCCTTAGTAGGTATGTAAACTGAGTTTCTCTCTCTCCCACTCATAGAACTCCTCCGAGAAGAGTTCAACCCTCCTCTTTTTGAATTCCCTCGTTGAGAAGAGAGTCTCCCTGTCATATATTCCCACCTCCTCTCCTACTTTCTCTACAAAGGAGAGAACTTCCTCCTTGGTTTTTCCATGTATCATTGAGAACAGGTTGTAGCTCCAGTGTTGGTTTGTGGTTCTCCAGTAGCAGTGAGACACACTCTTATAAGAAGCGAGGTGGATTCCTATCTGGTCAATCCTATCTTCGGGGACTCTCCAAACTGCCATGCCGTTTGCCCTAAAGCCTGCCCTCCTGTGAAAGAGGATCGCCGAGAATCTTCTCATAACTCCTTTGTTTTGGAGGACCCTTAGCGTTTGCAGGAACTCCTCTTCAGTTACACCCAGCGTTTTTGCAAGCTCTGCAAAGGGTGCTTCTACGAGGGGAATATCCTTCTGGGATACCCTTATTACCTCCTTTTCAAGCTCGGTTAGCTGTGTTTTTTTTCTGTCTTGTATCTTTACTTCCTCTCTCTCCGTGAGTTCTTTGTAGTCCAGTTTTACTCCAATCTTGTAAGTTTTTAGGGTTCTAAGTACCACATAGCCTTCTACCTTTCCAAGCTTTGCCAGCAGGGATACAGTTTCCTCCAGGCTCATCTCTCCGTCGGGGGGTACCGCAAGGGTGAACCAGAGGTTGAAGTCATGCTCCCTCTCGTAGTTATGGCTCACTCCGGGATGGGTGTTAACAAGCTTGGCTACCTCCAGTATCCTGTCTCTGGGAACTTTGAAGGCTACCAGGGAGCTGTCATATCCTGCCGCCTTTGTATCATAGATGGGAGATACCTGCCGAATTATGCCCTCCTCCTTCAAACTTTTAACAGCCTTTATAACTTCACCCTCGTCCACGCCCAGTCTCTCACCTAGGTACTTAAAGGGTCTGCTTACTATAGGGATGTTGGACTGTATTTCCTTTAAAAGCTCTTCCCTAAGCATGGTATGCCCCCTCATAATTTTTTACGTTTTCTAAAAGCTGGCTTATATCACTTTGAAGTCGTACGACTTCTCCCACGACCATAATTGCAGGCGGTTTAACCTCAGGTGGATTACTTGCCACCTCTCTCAGGGTTGAGATTACAGTCCTTTGCTCATTGGTAGTTCCCCTCTCAATGAAAGCAACGGGCTCATCAGGAACTCTTCCCGCTTCAATAAGCTCTTTGGCTATCCTCTGCCTGTTCTTCACGCCCATAAGTATCACAAGGGTATCTATGCTTCCGAATGCCCTCCAGTTTACTCTCTTCTCTTTGCCCGTACATTCATGACCAGTGATAACAGCGAAGGAGGAGGCTATTCCCCGAAATGTCAGGGGTATTCCAGCATAAGCCGGAACGGAGTATGCGGAGCTCACGCCAGGTACAACCTCGTAAGGTATTCCGTGCTCTTTCAGGTAAAGAGCTTCCTCTCCTCCTCTTCCAAATACAAAGGGGTCTCCGCCTTTCAGCCTGACAATGTTCCTATGGGTACTGGCGTAGTAAACGAGGAGTTTGTTTATTTCCTCCTGAGGTATCGTATGCTTGCCGTCTTCCTTTCCAACATAGATTAGCTTGCAGTCAGGCTTTGCGAAGTTTAATACCTCCTCTCCGATAAGCCTATCATAGAGTATCACATCGGCTTCAGATATGACCCTGACGGCTTTCAGAGTAAGAAGCTCTGGATCTCCCGGACCTGCACCTACAAGGTAAACCTTTCCCATAGCTCAACCTCCCTTGATGAAGACACCCGAAGGCGTTGGAACATTTACCTCCCCTAACACCTTCAACTCAGGAACGCTGACCTTCTTCAACCTGTTCTCGTAATACGAGGACAGATAAATGAACTTCCCATCAGATGTGAATCGGAAGTGGAGAATCCTCTTCCCAAGTTTCTCTGTCCTGATTACTTTCCCTTCCCCCCGGTTTATAAGCGTCAGGTAGTCTTCCATGTCCCCGCTGTAATTGACCGCCACATACTTCCCGTCCGGTGATACGGAAACGAAAACAGGTAGCCCTGGAAGCTCTATGCTTCCTTCATACTCAAAGCTTTCCAGGTTCACTATGTGAACTCTTCTTTCACCAACTGCAGGTATGTAAGCTTTCTTCCCGTACACACCCCACAGACCAAAGTGGGGGATCTTGAAAACTACCTCACCCTTTTCAGCTCTGAAACTTACCTTTCTGTAAGTCAGGTCCTTGAGGTTCGCTACGCCAACAGAACTCTCTTTGAAGAAGCCTACAAGGTAGCTTTCTCCGGATAAAAGGGCATCAAAGGGCATGTTTCCCACGTTTTCAAAGACTTTGACTTTCCTGTAATCTTTGCAGTCAAGTACCCATACTTGGTCTCTATCCATAAGGGCAAAGGTCAAAAGGTTCTTATAGCTCTTTATACCCACGTTCCTTGAACCTGTGTCTATCTCCCTCAGGATTTCCAGCTCCGGACTGAGAAATACAACCGTGTGGGGAGAGTAATTGGCTACAACAATCTTTCCCTCACAGAAGGTGAACCCGATGGTGCTGTCTCCCACCTTTACTTTTCCCATGAGACTATCTTTGTCTGTATCTACGCTTGATAGAAAGCCGTCCCTGCTGACCACAAAAGCCTTACTCCCTAAAAACTTGAGTGTTGCGTGGTTGAGGTTTCCTAAGTTCTTTACCTCACCCTTGAGTTTATCGTTTTCAACCACGGCAACCGCTCCCCGTTCTCTTTCCACAACGTAAACCTTTTCAGCGTATGCAAAGGCAGATAGAAGAAGGGCTATCAGATATAGCATGCCGGGTCCTCCGCAAAGTAATCTCCATAGGAGAAGTAGGCTCTAGCTCTTGAGTTTCCGTTACATATGTCCAGGTAAGGACAGTTTGAACATCTACCCTTTATAGTCCTGGGTTTTTCTCTTAGCTTAGAGAGTAAACCATTAGAGTTCCATATCTCCGAGAAGCTTCTTTCTCTCAAGCTTCCAAGACTGTGGAAGAAGAAGGGGTCTGGCTTTACATTCCCTCTGTAATCTATGTTTACCAATCTGACACCTGCCTGGTTGCCTCCCCAGCTTCTCAATATCTCCAGCAGCTTTTCCTTCTTGTCAGGGTATCTCTTTTCAAACTCCTTGAGAAGTACTACCGCATCCGCCTCGTTGTTACCTGTAACTATATCTACTTCCTTGCCTTCCTCAACAAACTCAAAGGCTTTACTGACTATATACTCCACGAGTTCCCTGTACCTTTTCTTATCAACGTCTTTAAGTTTTTGCCCCCTTCCTGAGTAAACGAGGTGGGATATATAGACTTTAGGAACACCTATCTCCTCAACGAGCTCAAAGATGAAGGGCAGGGAGCCAGCTGTCTGCTCTGTTAGTGTGAACCTAAGACCTGCCTTTATACCGATTCTCTGACACAATCTTAAGGCGTTTAGAGCTTCTTCAAAGGAGTGTCTCTTTCCCCTGAAGGAGTCATGGATTTCGGGGGTTCCGTCTATGCTTATGCCGACGTAATCAAAGCTATCTCTTATCCTGTAAACGTTATCTTGGTTTATAAGGAGTCCGTTGGTAGACAGGTAAGTTTTAATTCCTTTTCCCTTCAAAACCTCTGCTATATCGTATATGTCTCCTCTCAGAAGGGGTTCTCCGCCAGACAGAATTGCAAACCTTACATTCTCTTCTACCAGTTCCCCAGCAACTCTCTCTATATCCGTGAGGGAAAGCTCTCCTTTGGTTTCCTGATTGGCAGAAGAGTAACAGTGCTTGCAGTAGAGATTGCATCGGTTGGTTAAGTTCCATATGAGTATAACTCCTGGAAACGGCCTGTACCTATCTTCCCCCAGAGCCTTCCTGATAAACTCACTCAGTCTTAGCATGTTTATCCTCCTCATCCCCCTTAAGACTCTCTATCAGAGAAAGCAGGACCTCTACCTCCTCCGGAGACAGGGCTATCTTTGGCATCGCGTTCCTATCGTATCCCAGTAGTTTTGCCGTTTCTTCAGGGTTAAGCATCTGAGAAACTATTTGAGCTTTGTTCCTATGTTTGGCGATCCATTTGAACGGAGGTCCAAAGGCTTCCTTTGTCGTATGGTGGCAGCCCCAGCACTTTTCCATAAAAACCTGATAACCAAGCTGGACGGTATCAAAACTCCTGCTTTTATTTACAAAGTTGTACTTCCCAACAGGGTATTCCGCCGGAATCTTGCCTAAGGGTTCAAGGCTTAAAGGGTCGTAAAGGTAAAGCCCCCTTTTACCCCCCACCACGCTCACATACGCGAACCTCCCGTCAGCGGAAAACTCCACATGGGTTGCCTGTCCACCCTCTGAAGCTTTAAACCTCTTTACCTCAAGGCTCTTCTTATCAATGAGGATAAACTCACCGCCACCGTTATCTATCCACAGGTCAGGAACCTTGGAGTTCGTTCTGACAAAAAAGCCTTTCCCTCCCGTGTCTATCTCTTTGACTAACTCCCAATCGTACATTCTCCATATACTTACCTTTGTTGAACCTATGTGACGGGTGGCGAAGTAAAAGCTTCCTCCTGTGTACCAGAAGCTTGCAGAGAAGAGATGAGGAAGCCCTGGTACCTCTCTTTCAAATACCTTTTTTAGGGATTCAAGCTCGTAAACTAACAGCTTCCCCTCTTTTCTTGAGCTGCCCACTATGAACCTTTCAAGGGGGTCTATGAAGAAGTCCTCTAAAGGGCTATCTATGCGCTTATAAAGGATATCCCCTTCCTGATTTACTAAAGCCACGTATGGCTTATCCCTGAAGGTCAGTATAAAGTGTCCGCTCTTGTTCAGCTCGTAAACTGCCCCCGGTCTTCCCTCCAGCTCTATCTTCTTTAAGGGTTTGAGGTTTTTGTCCATCAAGAGGAGCGATTTGGGTAAGACACAGCTTGCCAGAAGTCTGTTACCTGATGGTGAAAGGGCTATATTTCTCAGGTAAATACAGGCTCTTATCTTCTCCTTCAGTCTTCCCTCTTCAACACTGTAATGGGCTATCCATCCGTCCCTTGCGGGTACGTAAAAGTCCCTACCCCCAGGGGAGAACTTTACACCTCCATGGACGTTCCCAAAAGGGAAGCTATCAAGAACACGGCTTTCTTCAATCAGGGATACTTTTCTGGAGCCTCTATCAACCGCAACGATGAGGTTCTTAACGTCCTTTATACCAAGTTTCTTAGTATTACCTTCTAACTTTGTATAACTGTTCTCTATATCCTTCAGTGTATAGATCAAGTGAGGAGAGGGTTTCCTAATGAAATCTATCAATTTCTTGACGTCCTTTTCGGAGAGGAACCCGAAAGAAGGCATGCTGGATGCGGGAATTCCTTCCTTTATAACCCTTACAAGATAATCGTCGTTTTTCTTCCCGAGGAACTCTGGTAGGAGAGGAGGAGCTGTTCTTCCTATCCTGTCCTCATGGTGACAGGAAGCACAGTGTTTTAGGTATATACCTCTCCCATCGTCTGCAAAGGAAAAAAGAAAAAAGAAAAGGGGAAGGGAGGGGGCGAGGGAGCGTAGTGAGATGAGAGAGGCCATGTCATTTCACCTCAATAGATATCGTTGGTCGTTGTGTATACGTTGAATATGCCCGTCGGAGTCCTTACCCAGTCCCCGGTTATTACCTCCTTTATCTCCATCGTCCTGTCGTCAAAGACAACCAGTGCGGTGGGCTTATCCTTTCTACCCCACACGGAGACCCATACCTCTTTGCCGTACATATCAAACTCTGGATGAACGACCCTTCCGTCTATGTTCTTGTAGCCCTTCTTCTTAAGCTCCTCTATAACGTTTATCGTCTTTATAACCTTGAGGCTGTCCTTGTCTATAACGTAGAGCTCTCTCTGGAGTTTCGGCTCGGCGCTGAGGGGTCTGTCAACCCATATGTGGGGGGATTCGGGATGTGTCTTGATGAAGAGCGTTCCTCCACCGGGTCCGGGGAGTTCAATGTTGGCAACGAGCTTCCAGGCGTACCTTGACCTGTTGATCGGGTCTGTTCCTATGCAAGCTACGTTGTTGGAACCAAGGTGTCCCGTACACCATACGGGTCCGTACCTTGCGTGGACGAAGTTAGCTCCCCTTCCAGGGTGTGGTTTTACACCAGTCTCTATCTCTGCAACATACTTCTTCTCAACGGAATCTATAACTATCACCTTGTTCCTCATGTTGGCAGCAACCAGGAAGTATCTCTTAGACATGTCCCAACCACCGTCGTGGAGGAACCTCTCCGCGTCAATGTAATGCATCTTTAAGTTTGTGGGGTCTTCGTAATTGACTATGAGAACCTTTCCTGGTTCTTTGTTGCTGACTATCCACTCTGGGTCGTGGTGGGAGGCGACTATGGAGGCTACCCTTGCCTCTCTCACGTACTCGTTGGTATCCCAAGTGTAGTCACTTGTGTCCACTATCTTAATAGGCTCTAATGTCTGCCCGTCAAGGAGAACGAAGCTTGGAGGCCAGTAGCATCCCACTATGGCAAGCTTGTCCATGAAGTCACCTCTGGGTCCTTTATACTTGCTCGTATCTATGGACCTCGCGTCGTAACAGACCTTCACCTCCGCGACCTTGTCGGGTTTCTTGAGCCAGAGGTCTATGAGGGTTGCCTTTCCGTCCCTTCCTATGGTGAGGAAGTACCTTCCCGTCCCTGAAGATCTGAATATGTGGACAGCAAATCCAGTATCCACTATGCTGACAAGCTTCTTCGTATCTCCATCAACTATAGCTACCTTACCTACATCCCTGAGTATGATTCCCATGAAGTTCTTCCAGTTGAGGTTGTGCTCAGGTTTTGTAGGTCTGGCTTCGGGTGGGACGTAAACCTTCCACCACTTCTTCATCTCTGCAAGAGACATCAGTGGAGGTTCAGGGGGCTCGTGCATAAGGAACTTCGCAAGTAGCTTGATCTCGTCCTTCGTGAGTATGCCTTGTCTTCCCCAGTCGGGCATTCCTCCCGGTGTTCCGTTGGTGATTATCGTCTCAAGGTACTGAAGTCCCCTCTGCCTCGTTATATCCGGCGTGAGGGCCGGTCCCGTTGCACCCTTCCTGAGCATCCCGTGACATCCTGCACACCGGTCAAAGAATATCTGAGAGGCTTTCTTCATCTCTTCCGGCGTGAGTTTTGGGACCTCCGCGGCACCTGCTACCAGGCTGGCACCCAACGTTAGCACTCCTGCTGCCAGACCGAGCTTAAACGACTTCATGACAACACCTCCTATTCCTGATATATGTCATATAAGTAAGCATACATTCACAGGACGTCTTTGTCAATAAGTTAATGACCATTAACTCGTAAATATTAGAACCAACAAAAGAACTCATCCGGTTGCCCTCCTGAACCCAAGTAGGATATTCTTCAAAACCACGTAGTAAAACATCACCGTTATGGGGATAAGCCCGCCCAAGACCATAGCCACGAAAGACCAGTCAATACTGTAGGTGCCAGTTACAGGGTCAAACCTAAAGCACTTGAGTAACAAACCTTTTATGGGGTTTATTGAAACCCTTTCCTCACGGGCTTCTTTCAAAAGGGCAGATAGCCTCTGGGGGTCGTAAGATATACCCAGTATGTATCCCGTAACCTTTAACTTGGGAGAGAGGACGATCAGCACGTTGGGATGGGCAAACATGTCGGTCTCCTTGTCGTAGAAAAACTTAAAGTCAAGGGTTCTTGTGAGAGACATAAGCTGCTTGCTTTCCACGAGGACTACACTCCAACCTGGCTCGTATATTTGCCTCTGCTTCACAAACTTTCCCAGCTCCGAGATGGTATCTCTATCGTCAAAGTCCACGAGAACCACCTTGTAGTCCTCTGAGTCAATTCGGGAGAGGGCTTCCCTGAGCCTTTGAACTATCAGGGGGCAGGAGGAGGTACATCTCGTATATATGAAGCTTAAAAGAACAGGTTTCCCTTCAGAAAGTTCCCTAAGGCTCAACCTCTTTCCCTTTGAATCTGTGAGGATTACGTTAGGAACCTCCCTGCCGAGAACTACTTCTGCGTTGGGCGTTATGTCCTGAGAGAAGGATAAAAAGGAAAGAAGAAAAAGAAGGGAGGCAAGGAGGGGAGCCATGGGTTACTTGACCTCCCACATGGCGGAAAGCCAACCGTAGTTAAGGGCAACGAATATGATGAAGGTGACCATGAACAGCAGAACCAGAACGAATGTCCCCGGAGCCGCAAAGCCTTCGTGTTCTCCCTTAGCCGGAGGAGGAGGCTCCGCTATGGGAATCTGCAGGTCTTTGGGTCCGTTGAAAGGTTGTCCAAAGAAGACGGAGACAACCACCTGAAGTATCCATATCAACGCTCCTATAACTGCAAGTGCTCCGCCCAGTCCAAAGAGAGCCCAGAAGAAATCCGTTACAGGGTTGAATGTATAAGTGAACGGTCCTCCGGAGAAGGTTATGTCCCAGTGTCTCCTTGGAACCCCAAAGGCTCCGAGTATGTACATGGAGACCCCAAGTATAGCTATACCTATTCCGAAGAGCCAGGGAACGTACTTCGCCACTCCGTAGAAGGCTATCTTCTTTCTGAAGAGGAGAGGTATGAGGTAGTAAGTAACTGACATGAAGGCTAAAGCTGTTCCACCAACAACTGCTCCCTTAAAGTGACCGGTTACCGAGATGGTGTTGTGGACAATTATGTTTGTCTGCTCCATCCCGTTCACAACGCCTGTTATACCGCCTATGAAGCCGAAGATTATCAGAGAGAGCATAAGCCCTGAGAATCCTGGGTTACCCCACGGGGCGGCCTTTAACCACTCAAAGAGACCTTTGGTGAATCCCTTTCTCCTCTGTGCAACCTCTATGGCGGAGGGAACGGCGAAGGCGTGGATCATAGATGCGAATACTGCAAGGTACATAACGTAGCTGGTATTCCATACCTTCCAGACAGGGCTCACTGCGGGGTCAACGAGGAGATGGTGGGCAGAGGCAACGTTTATAGCAACGATGTAAAGTACGAAGGCAAATCTGCTTACCTTTTCGTTTATAGATGTACCGCCAACTGTCAAAAAGGCAAGGAGATACCATACGGAAACATGGGCTGCAACGTTTATCTGCTGGGAGGGGTGTCCAAGACCCCACCATACCAATTTATAAACAGCCGGGTCTATATCTTTTATGATTCCCAGGGACCATAAGAAGGTCGGTATGTAGATTATGGCACCGGAGACTATGGTTATAACTGCGATTATAGCAGCTGCCATGAGACCATAGACGAAGAGTGGTAAAGACTGTCCTGGGTTCTCCCTTCTCCATATCATAAGGTTGGCGAAGAAGGTAGTTACTATAACGAGTGCTCCGACCGCAAAGAGTATCATCCCTAAGTAAAAGAGGGGGTGAGCCTTTAGGGGTGCGTAAGAGGTCATCAGAACGTCCGCCTGACCTGCGAGTATCGTGTAGTTTACAAGGAGCCAACCTACTATTGCCAGTAAAGTTCCGAGCCATCCCGCTGCAGGAGAGGACATCCTGGTGTTTAAAAATGCGGTTGATGCGAAGGTAAGAGCTGCAAGCTCAAAAAAGATTATCCAAAAGACCAGAGCGTCAAGGCCGTGTAGAGTTAAAACCCTGTAATACCAGTCAACGGGAAGAATATGAAACAACTGCCATCTTGTGAAGACCAGAAGGAGTGCAGCGATAACCGCTATAAGAAAGGAGACAACCGCCATAACAGCGTTCACCTTGGCTATCTTCTCAGCCCTGACATCTACCTTGAAACCCGTGACATCACAGGTCCTAAACCACTTCTCACCACCTTCAACAGCAACAGCCATAGCTTTCACCTCCCTTATTCTTCAACAACTATCTTTCCTATCATCATGTGATGCCCTATGCCGCAGAACTCATTGCAAACTATCGCGTATTCTCCAGCCGATGTGGGCTTGAAGGTCAAAACGTAGTCGTACTTGGGATAAACCATGAAGTTCATGTTAACCGGCTGAAGGGAGAAACCGTGAAGGACATCCAGGGAAGATATATGAAGCCTGTACTCTTCCCCTTTCTTAAGAACTAGGGCAGGGTACCACCTGAACTGCTGAGCCAGGAGAAAGACGTCACTCCCGGGCGGGGGTTTTACCACCGGTATCCCGTTTTCCTCACCTACTTTGTACTTGTTTACAAACGCTTCCGTTAAAGCATAAAACTCCTCAGGTGTTGTCTTGTAGGTTACAAAGGAAGGGTTTTGCTTTGCGTAGACGTGCCAAATTATCATCCAGAAGAACAGGAATAAGGACATTAGAAACGCCAGGACCATCCATATCTTTTCGTCCTTTGCTACCTTCTGATGAAACCAGCCTTCTGATGGAGGAAGAATAGCCATGACACTTACCTCCCTAAAAGAGCTTCTTTTATCTCACTTGGTATAGGCGGGAGCCATGCCAATTCTATAAGCCCCCATATCAGGTAGGAGATCGCATAAACTGCAACCCCCAAGAACAGCAGGAGAATAAAGTCGTCAAATACCAGTTGCAAGAAAGGCGTTTTCCTCTCCGTACTCATCCCTGACACCTCCGTAAATGTTTATTCACTCACCCTATAACTTAGTTTACGACCTTTTACTCACATTTCTATAAATTCTTCTTACCTTACCTATAAGAATTTTTTATGATTATTAGGTCTCTTTTTCTTATTATGTATAGAAGGAGATGTGAGTATGTAATTACTTTCAGGAGGAGGTTGTAAAAGTGGCAACGGAGATAGTTACTATAAGCCCTACTTACAGGTTCATGCAGCGCCTATCTTACGCCCTGAGCGCTGTATATTCTTCAAAGCTGAATCCCATCTATTACCTTGGGGCTATAACCGTATTCCTGCTTATCATTGATGTTATATCGGGTATATACCTGTTCCTATTCTACAAAGTTGACCCCAAGAGCGCTTACCAATCTGTTGAAGCCATATCCTCTTCGCCCATTGGTAGCTTAATGAGAGGTGTGCACAGGTACTCCTCGGACGGACTTATACTTTTTGCCGTCCTCCACATGCTCCATATGATACTCACCGACAGGTTCAGGATGTTCAGGTGGGTGGCATGGGTTTCAGGTGTTGGAACGCTTTTGATATTTATAGTCATAGGTTTATCAGGCTATCTCCTCGTCTGGGATGAAAGGGCTCAGCTCACAGGTCTTCTTACGGCAAAGTTCTTCAGCGTTATACCGATATTCGGACACGCACTTATGAGTGCCTTTCTTGGAACAGATGTAAAGAACCTCGGGGGTCTATTCAGGATTCTCCTGTTTGGTCACATAGCTATAACAATACTTCTCATCTTTACCCTCTGGGTTCACGTTATGAGGATATCAAGACCCAGACTCTTTCCACCAAGGTACCTTATGATTCTTCTCACCCTGTACACCGTTGTGATAGCGGTGATTTTTCCGGCAAAGAGCGACCCACCTGCAGACCTTGGTAAGGTCCCTTTTAGTATGAGTCTTGACTGGTTTTACCTTACGGGTCTTCCCCTCTTTAAGGTGCTTCCTTTATCTTTGAACTGGGTGGTTTTTGTGGGCTTTTTTGGACTCCTGGCTGTCTTCCCATGGCTCATAAGGGGGAGAAGAAACCCTGCTGCTGCAGTTATAGAAGACAAGTGTGAGGGGTGTAAGCAGTGTTTTGAAGACTGCCCCTATGAAGCCATATACATGAAAAGGGTTAGTGAAAAAGAGGAGAAGGCTGTTGTAATAGAGGACAAGTGTGCAGGTTGCGGTATATGCGTTGCCTCGTGCAACTACAGTGCAAGTGTGATTCCTACGGTTCCTTACGATGTAATTCTCAAAGAGGTTGAAAGTCTCAAACCTGAACTCCTTGTGTTCAGGTGTCCCTTTGGTGCCGAAGTCAAGGAGAGGGAAGGTATAAAGGTTTACACACTCCCCTGTGCAGGGGCTCTTAACGCAGTTTGGATAAAGGACTACTTAAAACACACCAACGGTGTACTTCTTGTGTCCTGTGATGGACCAGACTGTTACTTCAGGGAGGGTGTTGAGTGGACAGAAGAGAGGTTCACTGGCAAAAGGAGACCCAGGTTACTCAAGAACGTAGAGAGGGGCAGGGTAAGGGTGATAGAAGCCCCCAACGTCGTAGATGTGAGCTCCGATATAGACAAATTCCTCCAGGAGCTTAGGGAGAACAGGATTCCAGAGGATGTGACTATAATATCCCGGGGCAAGCTGAACCACATCCTCGCTCCCGTTATCCTGTTCATACCCTTCCTGAGCTTTTATCCCCTCACTACCCACAGAATAGACTTTTATCCTGCGGATAAAGCTCTTTCGGTTATAACCTTTAAGTACCGTTCATCACCCGTAAGGAAAGGGGGAAAGGCGTATAGCAAACTCAAACACATGCAGGCTATGCAGAATATAGCTGTGGAACGCTCTCCCATTGAGGTAACCTTCTTAGTTGATGGGAAACCTCTGCTGAAGAAAAAGTACGACCCCAGAGGGCTTAGGAAGGATGCGTCTATATACGTTTATGAAGAGTTTTTACTCCAGCCAGGCGAACACACCTTTGAGTTAAAAGTTATAGAAACTGAGAATCCGGATAAGACATACACTTTCAGGCTTGAGAGAGAGGTCAAACCGGCAACAAGCCTTGCTATCACTTACCATGAGGAAAAGGGTTTCTTTACCTTAGGAGGTATGTGAGGAGAAAGGTGGTAAGGTAAGAGAGGAAGCTAAGGGCACATAGACGTGAGTAGAAGATGCTTTTAGGTTTGCGAACCGAAACCATGGTGGTGAAAGAGCCGAAGGAGAGGAGGAAGCCGGTTAACATGATGACTTCCCTCTTACTGAAGCCCACTTCAATGACTAGCCACAAACCTGTCGTAAAGGAAACGAAGTAAAGAAGGGAAAAGCTCAGGGTGAAGGAGTGTACAGGTACAGCCCGACAATCTGCTTTGCAGACAAGCAGGAACATGAACATAGAGCCTAAAAGGACTGAATTTGATAAAACATGGAGGGCGAGGAGAAAATTGAAAAGGTACTCCACAGGAATATTATATAAACTAATGTTTACTCACAGGAGGTGAGCAGGATGATGATAGCTCAGTACATGACGGAAGAACACAGGAAGTGTGATAGCTACTATGCTGAAGCCGAAAAGGCTGTCACGGAAGGTAACTGGGAAAAGGCTAAAGAAGCCTTTAGAGAGTTTAAAGAAAAGACTCTCCTTCACTTCCAAAAGGAGGAGGAAGTTCTCTTTCCGGAGTTTGAGGAAAGAACGGGAATAGTCATGGGACCCACGCAGGTTATGAGACACGAACATGCTCAGGCGAGGGAGCTTTTGGAGAGGCTTGAGAAAGCCCTTGAAACCCAGAATAAGGATGAGTTCCTCTCTATCGGAGAATCCCTGATGATTCTTATACAGCAACACAACATGAAGGAGGAACAGATCCTTTACCCTATGTCCGACCAGCACTTAGAGTCAGAGGAGATGGTTGAGAAGATGGCGGAGCTTGGAGAAGTATGATACCTGCAGGACTTAACCTGCTGTATCTTCCGCCCTTTAGTATAGTTGCGAGGTTCTTCCTTACGGCTTCCTTGTTTTGCCTCTTTGGGGTTCTTATTTCCCTTTACATGCTGTTTACAGGAACCTTCAGTCTTCAGGCACTCGTTCATACATACACCGTTGGTTTTATGGCTATGACTATGTTCGGAGCTCTATTTCAGATGCTTCCTGTGGTTGCGGGAGCTACAATTGAAAACCCTTTGCCCAAAGCCGCCTTCACCCATGTAACGCTCACCCTTGGAACACTTCTGTTTGTCACCGGTTTCCTGCTTTCCCACGACACCGTTCTTTATACAGGCTTATTCATACTCTCTATAAGCTTTCTATTCGTAGCCCCTATGATGCTTTTTAAACTTCTTAAGCTCAAAAGCTACAGCCCTACCTCCCTCGGTATGAAGTTTGCCCTTGCTTTCTTCTTGGGAGCCTTTCTTACAGGTTTACTCTTACTGTTTGGGCTGAAAGGAGTTTTTCTCGTAAGCTACACTTACCTACTCCAGCTACATGTGAGCCTGATGCTCTGGGGTTGGGTTGCTCTTCTCATAGCCTCTGTGGCTTTTCAGGTTATAGAAATGTTCTTTGTAACACCTCCCTATCTGAGATTTTTCTCGTACAACCTCCCCTATGCGTTGACCCTACTGTTTTTTTTCAACCTCCTCACGGGCTTCCATTGGTCTACAAAACTTCTCCTTTCCCTCCTGTATATTTCCTTTGTGGTTCTCACAGTCACAAGGCTTTTAAGAAGAAGAAGAAAGATAAGTGACCCGCTTATAAGCTTATGGTATACGGGGATGTTTTTTCTTTTCTTATCTTGCCTCCTCTACCCTTTCATAGAAAGGGAGTTTAGGGTTTTCCTTCTCTTCCTCTTTACCTTTGGAACTTTTGCCCAGAGCGTGATAATGGCTATGATGTACAGGATAATACCCTTTCTGGTATGGATACACCTTTCCAATAAGGGTATCCCCAACGCCCCAACAATGCACGAGGTTATAAGACCCAAAAGGGTTTGGTGGAGCTATTACATGCACCTAATGAGCATATTTATATTCCTTGTTTCCTTTTTTTCTGAGGTCAGAGTACTATGGCTCATCACAGCTCTGTCTTACCTCGTTTCCTTCGCTACGCTCTTCTTAAACCTACTCTCCGGTATCCTTACTTACCTGAGGAGAGGAGCTCAGCAAGGTGCCTTTCCTCAACACTGATTAGGTCCGCAATGGTGGTTTCCTTGAGGAAGTCTATTATCTTCCTCTTTAACTTCTCCCATCTATGGTGGACTATGCAAGGGTTAGTCTCGTAGACGTCGCACTTCTCGGGCATAAGTACGCAGGTCTGAAACTTGTTCTCCTCACCCATAAGGACAACCACATCCCACATGGAGAGCTCCTTAGGGTCAACCTTAAGGGCGAAGCCTCCTTTAGGTCCCTTGACAGATAGGAGAACCTCCCTCTTTGCAAGCTCGTGAAGTATTTTGGAGAGGAAAGGCCTGGGAATGTTCTGTGCCTTTGCTATCTCCTCAGCTTTTACTAACCTATCTTTATGGAGAGCTAAGTAAGCCAACGCCATAAGGGCGTAGCGAACCGTATCTGAGTAGATCATCATGAATTAAATTATAAACCAAAACGCTGTTTTAGCAACTATTTAAGCTCATATTTCAGCTGCAAAATCCACTCAACAATTATCCTGGCCTCTTCATCGGTGAGCTTCTGGGGCGGCATAGCGCTATCTCCCCATTTACCTTTGCTTCCCTTCAGAAGACTTTCAATAAGTTTCTCTCTGTCCTTTACTGCATTGCGGTGCGAGAGCCATCCTTTCCTTTTAAAAAGATTTTAGTACATACTGTATAAATGTGACCGTGGTACTACTTAAATTCATTTCCATTAGGAAAAATCATATATTGTTAATAGATGATGAGTTAGTCATAATTAACAGAAATGGAGAGGATAAACTTCTTCCGTCTTTATGCCAAAGAGAGGTTTGGAAGGAGGGTTCAGAAGATACCCGTCGCTTTGCCTTTTACCTGTCCTAACATAGATGGGACAAAGAGTAGAGGCGGGTGTATTTACTGTTATAGAGGCTCAAGACCTGCTCACCTGTCCACTGGTGTGTCTCTTAGAGAACAGATAGAGGCTGGGATAAGAAGGGGAATAGAGAGGTACGGTAAAAGAACACGCTTCTTTGTTTACTTCCAGTCTTACACCAACACCTACGGGGATAAAGAGTATCTTGAGAGACTTTACAACACTGTATTGGATTATGAAGAAGTGGTGGGGCTTGATGTTGGGACGAGACCTGACTGTGCACCGGATTGGGTTTTGGGGCTGATGGCTTCCTATAAGGAGAGGGGACTTGAGGTCTGGATAGAGTACGGTCTCCAGTCTGCTAACTTTGAAACCCTTAAAAGGATAAATAGAGCTCACGGTGTATCGGACCTCGTAGATGCGACACTGAGAGCGAAGGCTTATGGACTTAAAGTGTGTATCCACACTATAGTTGGTCTTCCTGGAGAGAGCCGGGATGACTTCTTGGAAACTGCGAAGCTCGTCTCAGCTTTGGGAGCTGATGGGATAAAGATACATCCCATATACGTTATGAGGAATACAGCCCTTGCCCGCCTGCTTGAAAAGGGGAGATTCAAGACCTTAAACCTTGAAGAGTATGCCAGGTATGCTGCAGATATGCTTGAACTTATACCAGAAAGCACGGTAGTTCACAGACTCACAGCGGAAGCAGAAAGGGACAAGTTACTTTCACCGGACTACTGCGTTTACGAAAGGAAGCTTGAGGTCATTAGGGCTATTGAGGAAGAGCTTAAAAGAAGGGGGAGAAAGCAGGGGGCGAGGAGCCATTTAGGTATTGAAGGGACAGGAAGGGACTTCAAAAAACTCGTTTAGGAACCAGGGAGAACTAAGGTCGTCGGTAAACTCCCTTATCTCTTCTATATCTTCCTGCAACAGCCAGGGATACCTCGGAGTCCTGTATATGGTAAGGGGCAGCTGGTCCGCTACACCTATGCTCTCCCTTATCCTGCCCATATCTATCTTGCTCGTCCCCGTTGTAAATTCATACAGTTCCACGTTTGATATTGGTGCTTTAATATCAACGGCAAAGCCATCTACAATGTCCACAAGTTTCTTCATCACCTCTGGATTGTAGCCGTTTGTATCAATCCTCACCTTTACATCAGGGTTCCTGTTTTTAATTCTCTCTATGAAGGCTCTTAACCTGTCGGGGCTGTGAACTGTGGGTTCTCCTCCAGACAGAACCACGGTGTCTATAATTGGGTTCTGGGAGGCTTCCTGGATCACTTCCCTCTCAAAGATGTACCCTTTCTCCCCTACAACGAGTCTCCAGTTGTGACAGTGCTTGCAGCGAAGATTGCATCCTGGGAGGAAAGCTACTAGACTCCACTTTCTTGGGACGTCCTTTGAGGAGAGGGTGTAGGAAACAAACCTCAATCCCATCTTGAAGCCTCCATTAGCTCCACAACGTTGGCTTTCTTTCTTGTTACCCAGTCGGCTCTCCTTCCTCCCTGCCAGTAGTTTTCTTCCCCTTCGTATATAAAGTTTTCCCTGTCAACCTTTTTTACCTTTCTGGCGATAGGTCTGTAATAGCCTATGACCCTGGAGTAAATCACCGTGTCATCAGACCCGCAGTAAGGACACTCATGCCTTTCACCGACTATCTTAGCCTCGCAGGAGTTACACACGCTCATGGTTGGTGTGAGAGTTATATAGATAATGGGTAACCTCTCAAAGAGCTTCTTAACGAACTCCTTGGAGGAGTGTTCATCGGGTTTTTCATTCAGGAATATGTGCTGTATGCTTCCTCCTGTCGCGAACCTTTGTGTGTGGGAGGAGACTTCAAGCTGTTTGCCCAGAGGAGCGTCGTAAGGTGGCTGGAACCCAGCGGTTAAAAACACTCCAGAACCTTCAGGGCTTCCCTTAATGAAGGGAGGCCTACCGTTCACTTTCCCAAGCCAGTATTTCCTGTAAAGCTTGTATCTATCAAACCTCCCGTCGCCTATATCCCTGTAAAACTCAAGGTCTTTTTGAGCGAGCTTTGGTCCTGCGGTTTCACCGGGTGCATACTCAAAGTTCCATGGTATCCTGTCCTCCCTCATGAACTCTTCAAGCTTGGAAAGTATAAAGTCCGCAACCTCTTTGGCAAACTTAAGCCCTTCCGGATGGAAAAGTCCCGATTCTGCTTCAACGATTCTGCCCCTATCGTCTCTGGTAACAAAACCGAAGTTTATCAGACCCTCGTGACCACCCTGTAAGGATATCGTGTTGAAAAGGGTTGAAAGGTCTTTCATGTAATAAAAGAAGGTGGGATAAAGCTCTCTATGACTATCTATGAACTCCCTCTTCTTATTCAATACGCTTCTCGCTTTATATAGTATGTCTTCAAGGTGTTCAAAGAGGCTATCCCTGTTGCCGGCGTGTATCCAACCTAACCTGTTGAAGTTTATGGAGATAACGCCAATAGAACCTACGCCGGAGGCGTTCCCAAAAACGGAGCCTGTGTTGGATACTCGGAGAACCTCTCCCAGGTCAACCTGGAAACGACAACAGAAACTCCTCTGAAGATACGGATTTCTCGGCTCAAGACCTCTCTCTAAGAAGGGCTTACTCAGGAAGTTCTCAAAGTATGCTCCCCCATGTCTATCCATGTTTTTCAAGAACTCCAAGAAAACGGGGTCTTCAAAGTTAAAGTTGTCTGTGACCTGGACAGTTATGAGGGGAAAGGTCCAGGGCCTGCCATCTGCGTCTCCTTCCCACATAGCCTGCAGAAAGCCCAGGGCTACTCTGTCATAAACCTCTGAGGGTATTTCGCTGTACTTTGTATCTAAAATTCTACCGCCAACCACTATGTACTCCTCTTCAAGGGAGGGGGCTGGTTTTCCAAACTCAAGGGTAACGTTTGTAAAGGGACTGTTGCCACTCCTGAAGGGTAAGTTTATGTTGTAGAGGAAACTCTGAAAGGCGTGCGATATTTCATCAAGGGAGTATCTCCTCCCATGGTACCTGTGCTCATACCAGACGTAAGAGGAGGCAACTGTTATCAGGTCATTGAGGGCTACAGCTCCGGCAACTTCCTGGGATATAAGGCATATAAAGTTTGCACACTGATCAAGAAGGTTCCTCAACCTTTTAGGGGGTCTTGAACGGGGCATCACCTTTGTGTTTGCGGTCAAACCGTTCGTAGCTATATCCCTTGCTGAGAACCCTACGCAGTAAGGACCCAATAGGGAAAGCTGATGCTGGTACCACCATCCCTCCTCATGCATGAGCCTCTCCTCTTGAGAGAGTATGTTCCTTAACATGTACTCTTTCATGACTTCTCCGGAGAGGATGTTAGCCATAGCCGGTAAGGAGTAAACCAAGTTTGCGTTATGTTTGGCAAGGTCAGCTGCTTCAAGATACTGGTCTATCAGGTTCAGGTTTCCCTCTCTTATCATCTTTCACCTCCTCCGCCTATTTTAGATTAATCGGTCATTTTTTCAATAACTAAAATTATCAGCCTTATCAGTGTTTTTCTTCAAGGGACCTTAACTCTTTGTTGTAAGGGCTAAAATTCTTTATAAGAAAATTTGATTTTTTTATCAGAAAAATTTATACTTACTTATATGAGGTATATCATATGACCTTAATCAAACAGGAGGGTACTGAGATGGCTGAGGTAGTGGTTAAAGAGGGTCAGGGAGTCTCACGTAGGGACTTCCTGAAGGTGGCAGCCGCTGTTTCTGCCGCAACTGCGGTAGGTATGAGCGTTCCTAAGGAAGCCCTTGCTAAAGCCACGAAGGCGGAGGCGGGTTGGCGCTGGGACAAAGCCGTCTGCAGGTTCTGCGGAACCGGTTGTGGTGTTATGGTTGCCGTCAAGGATGACAGGATAGTTGCGGTTAAGGGAGACCCCAAAGCACCCGTTAACAGAGGTCTTAACTGTATTAAAGGTTACTTTCTCGCGAAGATTCAGTATGGAGCTGACAGGCTGACCAAACCACTCCTTAGAGTTAACGAGAAAGGGGAGTTTGACAAAAAGGGGAAGTTCAAACCTGTCAGTTGGCAGAAAGCTTACGAGGTTATGGCTCAGAAGTTTAAGGAGGCATACAGCGAACTTGGTCCCGAAGGTGTAGCGATATTCTCCTCAGGGCAGTACACCATAATGGAAGGTTACGCTGCTGCAAAGCTGATGAAGGCAGGTTTCAGGTCTAACAACATAGACCCGAACGCAAGACACTGTATGGCTTCTGCAGTTGCAGCTTTCATACAAACCTTTGGTATTGACGAGCCTGCGGGTTGCTATGACGACATAGAGCTGACTGATACCTTTGTCCTCTGGGGCTCAAACATGGCGGAGATGCACCCTGTCCTCTGGGCTAGGGTTATAGATAGAAAGCTTTCAAATCCAGACAGGGTAAAACTGGTTGTCCTTTCAACCTTTACTCACAGGTCTATAGACCTTGCAGATATACCTATAATCTTTAAGCCCAATACAGACCTTGCTATACAGAACTATATACTCCATGAGATAGTTTACAACCACCCTGAGGCTATAGATTGGGAGTTCGTTAAGAACCACTGCGCCTTTGCAACCGGCTATGTGGATATAGGTTACGGCATGAGAGGAAATCCGGAGCACCCCAACTACACAGAAAAAGAGAAGGAGACCATGAGGAAGGAGCTTGTCAAGGAGATATCCCCTGATGAGGCGGTAGCCTTGAAATACCTTAACCTGAAACCCGGTGACAAGCTTGAGATGAAGCACAGAAAGCAGGCTGGCAAGCATTGGGTTATAAGCTTTGAAGAGTTCAAGAAGGCTCTTGAACCTTATACCCTTGATTATGTAGCAAAGGTTGCCAAGGGAGACCCAGACGAGCCTTTAGAGGAGTTCAAAAAGAAGCTGAAGGCTCTGGCAGAGCTTTACATAGAGAAAGGAAGAAAAGTCGTCTCTTTCTGGACTATGGGTTTTAACCAGCACACAAGGGGAACGTGGGTTAACGAGCAGAACTATGCTATTCACCTCCTTCTTGGAAAGCATGCAAAGCCTGGAAGCGGAGCCTTCTCGCTTACGGGACAACCTTCAGCCTGCGGAACTGCCAGGGAGGTTGGAACTTTTGCCCACAGGCTCCCTGCCGATATGGTGGTTACCAACCCGAAACACAGAGAGGTAGCAGAAAAGATATGGAGGGTTCCCCATGGAACTATAAATCCCAAAGTTGGGGCGAACATAGTCCAGATAATGAGGGACCTGGAGGACGGAAAGATAAAGTGGGCTTGGGTTATGGTCTGTAATCCATGGCAGGATACTGCGAACGCCAACCACTGGATAAAAGCTGCAAGAGAGATGGACAACTTTATAGTTGTGTCCGACTCCTATCCAGGAATATCAGCGAAGGTAGCCGACCTGATACTGCCAGCAGCGATGATTTATGAGAAATGGGGAGCTTACGGAAACTCCGAAAGGAGAACTCAGCACTGGAAACAGCAGGTAACACCTCCCGGTGAGGCTATGCCTGATGAATGGCATCTTATAGAGTTCTCCAAGTTCTTTAAACTCAAAGAGTGTTGGAAGGAATGGAAGCTCAGCGATGGGACGGTTCTACCTGACGTTCTTGAGGAAGCCAAGAAGATGGGCTACGACCCTGAAATGACCCTTTACGATGTTCTGTTCTCGGAGGAAGCTTTCAAGAGAACCATACCCAACGTAGATATAAGGTGGCCTCAGCCCGTTGCCTACCACCCTGTAACCAAAGAAAAGCATCTGAATACCTCAGCGGAGGGGGACAGGAGAGGTGTTCTGGGTACGGACGGACAACCTTGGAAAGGTTACGGCTTTTTCATACAGAAGGCGCTATGGGAGGAATACAGGCTCTTCGGTCTGGGTCATGCCCACGACCTCGCGGACTTTGATACCTATCACAAGGTTAGAGGACTCAGGTGGCCTGTTGTTGATGGAAAGGAAACCCTATGGAGGTTTAATGCCAAGTATGACCCTTACGCAAGAAAGTATGCAAAAGGTAAGGACTTTGCCTTCTATGGTCCCGCTCTGAAGCAGATACCGGAGGGAACGCTCCTTGGACCCAAGGAAGGAACAAAGGTTGACCTGACCAACAGGGCGAAGATATTCTTCAGACCCTATATGGAACCGCCAGAGGTTCCTGATGAAGAGTATCCCTTCTGGCTTGCAACAGGGAGAGTTCTTGAGCACTGGCATTCAGGAACTATGACCATGAGGGTACCAGAGCTTTACAGGTCTGTTCCGGAAGCTTACTGCTACATGAATCCTAAGGATGCTGAAAAGATAGGTGTCAAGGAAGGAGAGCTTGTATGGATAGAGAGCAGGAGAGGAAGGATCAAGGCAAGGGTAAAGACAAGGGGAAGAAACAGACCTCCAAGAGGATTAGTTTTCGTCCCATGGTTTGACGAGAGGGTTTACATAAACAAAGTCACCCTTGACCAGAGATGTCCCATATCCAAGCAGACTGACTACAAGAAGTGTGCCGTGAAGATTTACCCAGCATGAGGTGACAGGACATGGCAAAGGATAAGCCTCCTACACCAAGAGGAGAAACGAGAAGAAAGTTCCTCGTTAGGACTATGCAGGCTATAGGTATTTCCATCGTAGGAGGTGTTGTTTGGGGAGCCTTTGTTAAGGAAAATACCTACGACCCTCTCGTTATAAGACCCCCGGGTGCCCTGCCCGGGGATGAATTTCTAAAGAAGTGCATTAAGTGCGGGTTATGTGTTGAAGCTTGTGCCAACAGACCTTCTGTCCCTTACGAGGGAGGCAAGAAAAAGGTTACCCTCAGGCTCGCAACACCGGGAGACAACAAACCCCTTGGGACACCGTACTTTATACCCCGGGATGTTCCCTGCTACATGTGTGAGGATATACCCTGCGTTCCCGCGTGTCCCACTGGTGCCCTTGAGCCAGACCTGGTATCCACTCTGAAGGATGGACAGAAGAAACTTGATATAACCAAAGCGAGAATGGGTGTTGCGGTCATAGACCAGAAGAACTGCATAGCCTACTGGGGGCTCAGGTGTGATGCCTGCTACAGAGTCTGTCCGTTGCTTGACAAAGCTATATACATAGAGGTTTACAGGAATCCTAGAACGGGGAAACACGCTTTCATGGTTCCCAAGGTGGACCCCGACCACTGCACCGGCTGTGGTCTCTGTGAGCATGCTTGTGTCACAGAGAAAGCCGCCATATTTGTGCTACCCAGAGATATAGCTCTAGGAAGAGCTGGAAAGCATTACATGAAGGGCTGGGAAGAGCAACAACCCCAGGAAGCTCCGGAAAGGATAAGGGGTTTGGGACATGAAAGTGTGGAGAACTACCTGAATACGGAGGACCTTCTCAATGAGTGAGGAAAGGGTAGGACCGCTTCGTTATCTATATAAGCACAGATTCTTAATATTAAGGAGAATCTCTCAGCTCACCATAATGGTCCTTTACATAGGAGGGAATATATACGGTTGGAAGATACTTCAGGGGAACCTGAGCTCCTCAAGGTTTCTTGACCTCGTGCCGTTGGCAGACCCCTTTGCCGTTCTGCAGATGTTTTTTGCAGGAGCCATAGTCGGGGTAGATGCTCTTGTGGGGGCGCTTATAATTCTGGCTTTTTACGCTTTCGTAGGTGGACGTGCCTTCTGCAGCTGGGTATGCCCCATGAACGTGGTTACAGATTTTGCCAACTGGTTAAGGGTGAAGACAAATATACATAGGGAAGAGTGGCAGCTCAGGATAACAAGAAAAACGAGATATCTCGCCCTCACCCTGGCTCTCGTTCTCTCCTTCATACTCGCCATGCCTGCCTTTGAGTACGTTAGCCCTATATCCATACTCCATAGAGGTCTCATATTTGGAATGGGCTTAGGCTGGACGATGGTTCTCGCCATATTCCTCTTTGACCTCTTCGTCATAAAGAACGGGTGGTGTGGACATGTTTGTCCCCTCGGGGGATTTTATTCACTCGTTACCAAACCAAGCCTCATCAGGGTTAATTACAACAAGGACAGGTGTACTGAGTGTATGGAATGCGTGAAGATATGCCCTGAGAGCCAGGTTCTTCATATGGTGGGCAAGCACAGCTCCATCGTTAACTCTGGAGAATGCATAAACTGCGGAAGGTGCGTAGAAGTGTGCAATGACGATGCAATCTACTTTACTTTGAGATTTAAAAAGGAGGAAGTCAGCCATGAAACTAAGTAAAGGACTTGTCTTTGCATCGGTAGGTGCTTCCCTTGTGTTTCTGAGCGTTGCTCAGGCTGTTAAGGAGGTTTTGTCCGAGGAAGAGCTCGGGTATAGGAATGCTCCCTTATATACTGAGGAAGCTGCTCCCCCGGAAGTCCAGTATCCAACTGAGCCACCGGGAACGGGAAAGAAGTTTTCCAGAGCATACGAGAATGCTCCACCTCAAATACCTCATTCTGTGGAAGGTTTAGTCCCCATAAAACCAGGGCAGAACGCCTGCCTCGGATGTCACATGCCAGACGTTGCAAAGTCCGTGGGAGCTACACCCATGTCCCCAACCCATTACAAGCTTGACCTGTTCACAAAAGGTGGGAAGAAAGATGAGCTCAAGATAGACCCGGCAAGGTATCAGTGTGTTATGTGTCATGCACCACAGGCAAACGCTAAACCTTTGGTAAAGAACGTTTTCAAACCAGAATTCAGGGACCCACAGGCTAAGGAAAGGTCAACGCTATTTAACCGTTGGAAAGAGGGACTACCTTGAACAGAAGGGAATTCTTAACAGCTTTCTTGCCCTCCTCAAAGAGAACCGGAGTTTTAAGGCCGCCTTATACGGATGAAAATACCGATTACAGAGCCTGCAAGGAGTGCGAAGCCCCCTGTATAAAGGAGTGTGAAACCGGTATGATCCTCAGGGATGAGGAGGGCTACCCTTCCATCTCCTTTTCCAGGAGTGGCTGTACCTACTGTGGCAGGTGTGCAGAGGTATGTCCAAAGGGTGTGCTATCACGCTCAAAACCTGAGAGGATAAGAGCTGAGGTGCGGATAAACCCGAAAAGGTGCAGCGCCTGGAAAGGAGTCTTATGTTTCTCCTGCAAGGAGCCCTGCCTTGATAACGCTATAAAGTTTGAAGGGCTCTACAGACCTGTTATCCTACCTGAGCGATGCACATCCTGTGGGTTCTGTCTGTCCGTCTGTCCAACGGAGGCGATATGGGTGAGGAGCTATGAGGCTTAAATACGTTCTTGTGCTGCTTTTCATGATTGCTTTCAGTGTTAACTCTGCCGAGCTTCTTGGAAAGATAGATGTGGGGCATGCCGTCACAGATATGGTCTATAGGGATGGAATCCTTTACGTATCTACGGAGCAGGGAGAGGTGAAGTTTATTGAGCTAAAAACTCGTAAGTTTATAAAAAGTGTAAACCTCCCGGACATAAACGACTTTATGGGGAATCCCATACCCCCTAAGGTTTATTCAATAGACCTGTCTCCTTCAGGAAAAAGGCTTCTCATAGTGAGTGAAGCGCCTGGAGGTTTCTCTGAGCTTTACCTTTACTCCGAGTCAAAGGGACTTGAAAAGTTGATAGACCTGGGAAGCAATCTCTTAATAAAGCAGGGCAAGTTTTACGGTGAGGAGAAGGTTATTCTCGGATTCCTCGGTGACGAGATAGCTCTCTTTGATACTGGGGAGAAAAATTTCATTTACAAAATTCAGGTCGGGCGTTCATCTCTCTCTGATATAGCTGTTAAGGAGGATAGAGAAACGGTTGCCGTTTCCGATGAAGGTGGCGTTGTGACTCTGGTGTCCGTTAGGGACGGGAAGATACTGAAGAAGTTCAAAGGCGTCAACGTAGATAAACTCTACGAACTTGATTACAAAGATAGTAAAGTGCTTGTGGGAGGAAGAGACAGGAGAGTAGCTCTATACTATACGGACACTGGTAAATTCAGGAGGTTTGATGCCAAGTTCCTTGTGTTTTCAGTTGCTATGGATAGGGAGGGAAAACTCGGAGCCTACCTATACAATGAGCAGAACGATGTACGCATAGTTGAGCTTGATACGGGAAAAGAGGTGGATATGCTCAGGGGGCACGAGTACCCCGTTAGCAAGATTCTTTTTCTTGATGGGCTTGTGATCACAGGTTGTGATGATGGGAAAATATATCTATGGAGGTTGTAATATGAATATTTCTGGAGTAGTAGTTAGGACTTTACCAGAACGGATTGAGGAGGTTATAAACAGCCTTGAGGAGTCGGGTCTGTGCGATGTTCACTTCCATGATGATAAGGGAAGAATAATAGTAACCATTGAGGCTGAGACTACCGAAGAAGAGGTTTTTAAATTGAAAGCTCTTCAGGGCTTGGAACACGTGCTTTCTGCGGACCTTGTTTACGCATACAGCGAAGAAGAGTTAGAAAAGGCAAAAGAAGAGCTTCATATGGAAAGAGGAGAGCTTCCTAAGATTGTTGAGGAGGACGTCCCTGCCGAGAGAATAAAGTATTATGGACACATCTACAAGGATTACGAATAGGGCGAGAACTTTTTTCAGAAAACCTATCCACCTCCCGCCGGAGGACGACGAGCTGATAGAGGAGATAAGACGTAAGTGGACCAAGGGCAGGAAGAGAGGAAAGTTCTCAACCGTCATCCACGAAGCCTTGAAACTGCTTGCTGAGAAGGAGGGGATATCGGGGTAGGCTTGTAAAATAAAAATGGGCATTTGTGTAAAATTTTGAAGTATATTTAAGACATAATGGCAGCATGGAGGACGCAGCGAATAAGTCAGATTATTCAAAGACTAAATCAGCTCAAAGAGATAATAGCCGAATTATCTGAAGATGGAATTCCTAGTGGTAATATTACTATTAATAATATTCCCGTTCCTTTTTCGGAAATTATAGATGACTCTGTCAGGCTGTGGTTGAATTTGAGCGAAGAAAGTCTTAGAGAAGTGCTTGATCAATTACCGCTTTCATATCTTATGCATTTGGATAATAACCTTTCCCAAGCTATAAGTAATTATAGCTCATACAAAAGTACTAACAACGTTAATAATTTTCAGACATTTATTTCACACTTGAATAACATTAACACTTATTTAAACCTTCCCATAGCTCATTATCCCCTTTTATCGCAAATTTACAGAGATATAGATGAGAGTCCTAAATATATTTCTGAGATAAAAAATTTCCGTGAAAAGGCTGAAGAAGAATTTAACAGGATTAAACATCTTCTTGAGAATACTAAAACACTTCACGATAAAACTTGGTCTTGGAAACAAGCAGAACATTTACTCACCGAAGCAAAAAAATTAGATGATGCCGCTTCCAAAAGGCTTAAATGGTTATCAGCACTCGTAATTTTTGGAGTGATTGGCTTCTTCTTCCTTTCATATTGCCCCCCATCATATATAAATAGCGAAAAGGGTTTGTCTGCCATAATACACCTTTTCTTGCTCAAACTTCCTATTTTATTCATAATTGGTTTAATCGCGTTCTTATTGTGGGAAGATTATATCAAACTAAAAAAGGAAGCCTTAACATACACACATAAAGCAGCACTTATGAGAACTATGATAGAAGGAGAACCTCTTTTTAGAGAGAGGTTTAATCTGAGCTCAGAAGAAATCTTATCCCTAATTTTGAAACCAATAATCAGAACCTTATTGGAAACAGAAAAACATATGCTAATAGAAGAAACTATTAAACCCACGAGAGAAAACCCTCCGAAAGAACATGAAGGATAAAGTTAATATTTTATAAATCCCTGAGTTTCCAAGTCTTGGTCTTTAAAGATAAATTCCTATTTATCTCTTATCCATCAACGGTGCTACCAACAAATATAACCACAATAGAAACATCGTCACATAAAATAAGATAAATGCATTTCCTACCATAGGTATTTTTGTTAAAATCCCTTTATAGCTTATTGATAGATGCATATAATCCTCTAGATTTAATACTTCAATGACCTTCGCAATCTTCTTCATATGTAAATAAAATTCAATCAAAATTTTTATAGATACAATTAGTCCAAGAAATGTGTATGCAAGCATAAATATAACTAAAAAAATATAATTATCAAAACCATATCTACCCCCAAAAACTAATATGCCGCCCACTAATACAGCATAAATGTGAGTGAAGTGAAGCCTTTCATTTTCCAAATGTCGAATATGTAACCAGTTTTGGTTGAAAGCTTCTATCAAAAGCTTTTTGTCCGGTATAGGTTTATCAATGTTTGATTTTTGGGGCTCTTCTTCCCTCCTCATCTCTACAACTCCATATCCATATATTTTAAATATGCATCCATCACAACCCCTCAACTATCCTCTTCAGCTTCTCATAGTCCGTGTGGGTGTATATCGTCGTGGTGTCGAGCCTCGAGTGTCCGAGGAGCTCCTTAATGTCCAGCTTTGAGAGTTCAACCTTCTTTGTCTTTATCCAAGCCCCCGCAACCGCAATCCTTTCCTGTATCATCTCCCTTAAATCCTTTTCTATCCTGACTCCTGAAAAACGCACCCACTTTCTTATTAGTCCCTTAAAAAGAGGAGCAGGATCGGGAAGCGGATAATCATGCTCCCCCCTCTTGAAACTCGTTGGTGTCAGGAAGTCAAGGACTATCGTGTTTTCCGGAACAGACTTTTTATACAGGTCTTCGTAAGAAAGGACTAAATCTTCTCTTATATAGGGTTTTCTTAATTTCCGGAGCTTTACGTTTTCTATAAAGAGCCCGTCGTTCTTCTCAAGGATCAGAGAAGAGAGAAAGGCAGGGAAGAGGCTTTCCTTCAGGAAGGAAATGTGAAGGTTTATCCTGTCAAGTTCTTTTTCTTCTCCGAAAAACTGAGGAAACCAGAGGCAGAAGGGCTTTATCTTTGCAGGCTTGTGGAGTTCTTCGGCGGTCTTCTCGTCAAGGAGTGAAAAGAACAAGCCGTGAGCCCTGTCGGGAGTCAGAAGAGAGGAGGAGACAGGCTTTTCTGGAATAAGGGGCACGCTTAATCTCACGGGCATTATATCAAAAACCTCTTAAACCCCCGCCATTACCTCCTGCCTTAGCTCCTGAGCCATCTCAACCATGTTCTTGAGGGCAGGCTCTACCTCTTCCCATCTTCTCGTCTTGAGTCCACAGTCAGGATTTACCCAAAGGAGTTCCTTAGGTAGAACCCTCATGGCTCTCTCCATAACCAGCTTCATCTCCTCTTTAGTAGGCACGGCGGGGGAGTGTATGTCATAAACGCCTATACCTATCTGTCTGTCCCAACCCCTGAACCTTTCAAAGGCTTCTATTATCTCTCCTTTGCTCCTTGAAGCTTCTATGGATATGACGTCAAAGTCCATTTGGTATATGTACTCAATTATCTCGTTGAATTCAGAGTAGCACATGTGGGTGTGTATCTGGGTCTCGGACTTTGCCCTGGAACATAGTCTAAAAGCTTTGACAGCCCAACTGAAGTACTCCTGCCAATCTTTCTTTTTAAGGGGAACTCCTTCTCTGAAGGCTGGCTCGTCTATCTGGATTATCTTTATTCCCGCATTTTCAAGGTCTTTTACCTCGTCAAGTAAAGCCAGGGCTATCTGGTAAGCTATCTCGCTCTTGGGAACGTCTTCTCTGTAATAGCTCCAGTTGAGTATAGTTACCGGTCCCGTAAGCATACCTTTCACAGGCTTCTGGGTCAGGGACTGGGCGTAGGTTATCTCCTCAAGGGTCATGGGTTTAGGTCTTGAAACGTCTCCGTAGATTATAGGCGGTCTGTAAACGCGGGAACCGTAAGAAAGAACCCAACCGTGATTTGTTGTGGCAACACCATCAAGTTTGAAGGCAAAGAACTCAACCATATCAGTCCTTTCAAACTCCCCATGAACGAGGACGTCAAGACCAACCTCTTCTTGGAACGCAATAACGTGCTCTATCTGTTTCTTTATAAACTCTTTGTACTCCTGTTCGCTTATCTTACCCGTCCTGTATGCAGTCCTCATCTTACGAACTTCTTCTGTCTGGGGATAGGAACCTATAGTGGTGGTGGGGAATAAGGGCAGTTTGAGTATGTCTTTCTGGACCTTCTCCCTTTCCTTATAAGGGACCGCTCTCCGGAAATCCTCGTCCTTCAGTGAGGTAATTCTCCTCCTGACTTCAGAATTCTCACCGAAAGCAGTTTCAAGCAGTTCTTTGCTCTTTTTTACCTCTTTTATAGCATCTTCATTGCCGTTGAAGGCTTCCTTTAAAGTTCTTAACTCTCCAAGTTTTTCCTTTGCAAAGGAAAGCCTCTCCTTGAGACCCTCCGGAAGCTCCTCTTCTGGTTCAACTGTAACAGGAAGGTGATAAAGGGGGCAGGAGTTGGAAACCGAGAGACTTTTTGCGTATTTGGAGAGTTCCTCAAGAAGTTTCAGCTTATCGCTGAGATTAGCTTTCCATGGCTGCCTGCCGTTTATCACACCCGCTATGAGCTCTTTATCTTCCGGAAAACCCTCTTCCTTTATGCGGGACAGGTTCTCCCTGTTGGACACAAGGTCAAGGTGAAGAGCCTGTACAGGAAGAGACACATACCTACCGTAGTCAGAAACGCTATCGTAGTAAGTGAACAGAGCTATGTGCACGCCGACCTTTGAGAGCTCTCCGTATATTCTCTCTGCCACATCCCACTGCCACTGCTGCGTATCAAAGACGAAGGCAGGCTCCTCTATATGAACTCCCTGACATCCTGCCTCTTTCAAGCTTGCAAGAACCTCTCTATAAACTGATGTAAGCTTATCAGCAAGTCTTTCAAACTGTTCCCTGTCCTCAATTTTCTCCATCTCATAAATCGGAAGTTCCCCTCCTTTCCTTCTCAGAGCCTTTGACATCCTGAGGAACGTATAGGGACCTATGAGGTGAGGTGTGGTCTCGTAGCCCTTTTGTTTATAGAACTCGTAATCGTTAAGGGGTTTATTTATGAAGAGCCTGAAATCCTCTCCTTCTATCTCAGGGACAAGGTAGTGATAATTGGTATTGAACCACTTGGTCATCTCAAGGGCGTTTTTACCCCTTGCCATTTCAAAGTAAGTCTCCAGTCCCTTATACTCTCCGAACCTCTGGGGAATAGCTCCCACCATAAGGGCTGTGTCAAGCATAAAGTCATAGTAGGAAAGCTCATTTGAAGGTATAACGTCAACGTTTTCCCTGTATAGGTTAGCCCTCCACAGGGCAAGGTCTCTCATACCTGCGTGAAGCTCTCCCTCATTTATTCTTCCCTTCCAGTAGTTTTCCAAAAGACTTTTGAACTCTCTCTTCTCTCCAAGTTTGGGGAAACCAAAAGCAACAGCTCTCATATCTAACCTCCAGTATATGCACTCAAAGTTTAATTATATGCGGCAAAAGGGAAGGGTTTATAAGCTGGATATCACATCCCCATATCGCTCGCCTGCTCGTCGGTTAAAACCCTTCCCTGGTCTTTCACCTCTTCAGCTTTGGACTCGCACCTGTCTAAGAGCTCTTTGAGTCTTACCGGAGCCTCGGTAAGGGGCAATGAGGAATCATATATCTCCCCTTTAACACCGCATTCTTTAAAGGCTTCGTAGAGCATTCTAAGACCTTTTTCAGCCTCAGGTCCGTTCCTTCTGACAACCCATATCCAGTTAGGGTCAAGCTTGCCTTCCTTCTTTAGGTCTCTTATGGCGTTTGCCACACCTTCACCCAGGGTAACGTCTATCCTCGTGTTGTTGGCAGTACCTCCACAAACCAAAACGCCCCTTATACCAGGCTTGGAGAGTATTATCTTGGTTATCTTGTACATCTTCTCCGCAGGCGGGTTTCCACCTATGTCGGTAAAGTTGGCAGGCTTCATGCCTATGGCGTAAGTCGTTTCTATGGTCACAGTAGAACCACCACCACCAAAGGTCATCATGGCTATGTCCCCGTCAACTTCAACGTAGGAGCCTGCCTTACCTCTGTGGTCGTCCTTGTCTATTTCAGCCGCTGCAATCTCCCTCTCGGTAGGAGGTCTCCTCATGGCGGTTCTTACGCCGTAAATCTTCGCAGGGGGAACGGAGGCATCATCGTCAATTTTAACAACGGCGTCAAGAGCTCTTACCCTGAGCTTACCGCCTGCGTCAACTATCGCAAGAGGATTTATTTCAAGGAGCCTCGCCTCCGCATTCCAGAAGGCATCGTACATATTTGCTATAACCTCGGATAACTCCCTCATCACAGAGAGGTACTCGTGGGGCATGCCAAGTTCAAGCAGGTAGTTCCTTACCATATGGGGATAGAGTCCTTTAAGAGGGTCTATAGGAAAAATCCCTATTTTGGCGGGGTCAACCTCTTCTATGTCCATTCCGCCTTCAAAGGAGAGTGTCAGGACGGGGGTTCGGGTCTCCGTTGAATAGGTTATAGAGGCGTATATCTCCTTTACTATATTTGCCTTTTCAACCACAAGTACACCAACCGGAAGTTCACCGTAAACGGGGTATTCAAGAAGGGTCTTTATCTCTTCAAGGGCTTCTTCTGGAGAGGAGCACACCCTAACGGCTCCAGCCTTTCCCCTTTTACCAACCAGAACCTGGGACTTAACTACGCACTCACCAAGCTGAGAAACGAAGTTCTCAACCTCTTCGGTTATGTGTTCAACGAACATATACTTTGGAGTAGGTATGCCGTATCTTTTAAAGAGCTTATCGTAGGCTTCGTACTCGTAAAGGTCCATCTTCCGTCCTCCAGGTCTTGATTTCTTTCTCAGAGAATTATACCCTACACGAGGAGTTTAAAAGTGATAAAATACTACCCCCATAAGTGAGCAGGAGGTATTTCAGGGATGGCGAATACAAGGCAGGCGGCAAAGAGGGCGAGAAGAGACGCCGCAAGGAGAGAGAGGAACAGATACCATCTATCAAAGATGAGAACCTATATAAAGAAGTTCAGGACGATGTTGCAGGAGGGCAGGATAGAAGAAGCAAAGGCTTTCCTGCCAGAGGTTGTAAGCACAATACAGCACACCGCAAGCAAGGGCGTTATCCACAAGAATGAGGCTGCAAGAAGGGTCTCAAGGATTTATGAGCTTTTTAACAAAGCCCTTAGAGAGGCGCAGGGTTAACTCCTCCCTCAAAAAAAGGAGCATAACAAAGTAAATAAATATTGCAAGGGGAATAGAAGACAGAATTAATGTCAGAGGAGTTAGCCCCGTTCCCTTTATGTAAAGGGTTGTAGCTCCCATTACACAGGCTGCCAGTGTTGACTTTAGTAAAGTCTTAAATAGGGGTGCAAGGGGCGGCTTCTGTGGGGTTTTTACCCAGAGGTAAGAAAGACCCGTCAGGGAGGAGAGGGCTGTTCCCATAGGAAGACCAAAAACCCCTAATCCTAACAAGAAGGCAAAGGTTGCGGCAAAAGCTCCTTCACTCAAAACGGTGAGTAGGGAAGCCTTTACGGGCGTTTTTGTGTCTCCTGTTGAGAAGAAGAGGGCAGAAAGACTCTTCTGAAGGGAGAAGAACACCAGTCCAAGACTGTAGATGGAGAGGATTCTGGCGCTGGTGTAAACATCCTTCTCGTTAAAGCTCCCTCTGTGGTAAACAACCCTGATTATATCCTCTGAGAGTATAAAGAGCCCTGCAGAGGCAGGTATCATAAGGAGGAGGATAAGTCTGAGGGCTGTTATCAGTTCGTCCTCTCTGTTACTGTCTTTCCTTGAGAGTATGGATAGAAGTGAATTGGCAATTCCGACAGAAACGACACCGAAAGGTAACTGGTAAAGCCTGTTGGCATAGTACAGGTAAGCTATCGCACCGGTGCGGAGGAAAGAGGCAAGGAAAGTGTCTATGAAAAGGGACAGCTGGTTTACACCGAACCCGCCCAAGGCGGGTATGAGCCTTCTTAACAGGAGTTTAACGTCCTCGTCAAACCTGAAGGAAAGGGAAAAGGATACCCCTTTTTTTACAAGCACCGGTACGTTTATAAGAACCTGAAGAACCCCGCCGATGAGAACTCCAAGGATGAGCGCTATATGCCCGTACCTGTCAGCTGACAGGAGTAACACCACCAGAAACGCAAAATTGAAAACCCCTTGGGACACAGCCGGTATAAAGAAGCTCCCCCTTACGTTAAGTATGCCCATGAATAAAGCTCCAAGACCAACAAGGAGCAGGTAGAGGAATAAAAACCGCGCCATAAACACCGCAAGAGAAAAAGTTTCACTGCCCCTTATTCCCGGTGCTATCAGGGAAACTATATACTCGGTGAGTAAAACCCCAACAAGGGTAATAAGGGAGTTTACGAGGAGGTAAAAGGTAAAGACCTTTGAGAGGAAGTCTCTGTCCCTCCCCTCCTCTATTGATTTGGTGTATAGAGGAACAAACACAGCGTTGAACCCACCTTCCCCGAGGAGCCTTCGGAAACTGTTGGGTATCCTGAAAGCTACAAAGAACGCATCCGCAATATGGGTCGCTCCAAAGTAATAGGCTATGCTTGCGTCCCTTAAAAAACCCAGAACCCTACTCAAGAGTGTTCCAAGGGCGAAGTTAAAGGCAAAACGAACCAGTCTCATATTAGAACGGGTCTACCTTGACCTCAATTATATCCCTTGAAAAGCGTTTCAACAGCTGTTTTACCTTCCATAGAGTTTTTCTCTCCCTGAAGCGAACAAGAAGCTCGTAAGAGTTTTCCCTCACATTGTAAGTACTCTTTACGTTGGGAGAAACCACCTTGAATACGTAATTCTCCAACTCTCTGTTGGTGGTTTTTATAAGAAGTAGCCTCCAGAAGGGAGGCAACATATCTCTCTCCCTCTCTTCAAGCTCCTTAGAGTAAATGGTCTCGGTTGCACCCTCATTGAGGGCTTTAAAGACCTCTTCATCTGGAAAGAGGGTCTGAACGAATAGCTTTTCTCCAGCCACATTTTTTGCTTTCAGAAGGTACAAAAGAAGCTCTTCCTTTGCTCTGTAGGAGGGAACCGAGAGAAGGCTATCCGCAGACAGAATCACAACGAGCTCATGTTTACTCTCCCAGTGGGGATGAGTAGAGAAGTGGAAGTTATCCTCTAAGCCGAGATTATCCTCTATCACTTCCACCGCTTTCTCAAGCCCGAAGCCGACTTCCTCAAGCTCACCTTCACACTCCGGGCATGTAAGCTCCTCACGCTGGTAGCGACACCTGGTGCAGTACAGCTCCTCTCTTTTCAAAGAGTAGGTAAGGAAAGTACCACATTCCGGGCATTCTGAAAGCGTTTCGCATCTTGGGCAGTAAACATAGCTGTAGCCGTGTTTTGGAACGAGAAAAAGAATGTCCTTATCTTTGTATATTTTCAGCTGTTTGTATAGCTCCTCTGTAAGCACCTCCGTTGGGTCCCTTTTTATTACCGTGGTCTCCGGAGAAGGGGGTTCTCCTTCAAGGTTCATCCTTCCCTTCTTCACCATGTAGTAAGAGCTTAGAGAAGGTGCGGGTGTTGTAAAAACCAGGCTTGCTCCTAACTTTTTTGTGAGTATAAGACTCGCCCTCCTGATATCAAGGTTGCCCACATGCCTTAGTTTCACACCAGCAGAGCTTTCATCAAAAAGCACGACTGTGGAAAGGGAGTGAGCAGGACAGAGCATGGAGATGTAAGTTCCTGCGACTACCACAGGTTCTCTGTAAGCTCTGAACCAGTTTTCGTAAACCCTCCTTGCCTGGAGCCTGGAATGAATTTCAATGAGTTTATCTCCAAAGCTGTAATTCAAAACACTTATTGAACGCTCAAGCTCGCCATAATCGGGGAACAGTATAAGGGTAGAGTGTCCACGGTTGAGGTTCTGTTCTGCAATAAATGCGATCTCCTGAAGAGCCTTCTCAAAGGTACTCCAAATGAGCACCCTTCCTCCAAAGACCCTTTTTACAAGCTCCACCGAGGGTTTGCCTTTATCCCTTTGCCTTGATAGGTGCTCCCTCTCCAGGGAGATTAAACCTTCCCTGAGGAGTTCATTCAGAAGTCTCCTTTTGAACCCCCACTCAATGAGCTCCTCTTCACTCACCAGTTCCTTACCTGCAAGAAATACAAGGAGTCTCTTCTTTTCCTTTGAACGAACTTTCTTTAGAGCTTCTTTTAAGGGTAGGTTCAGCCTGTAAAATTTCTCCTCTACGTCTGGAGCTCTCCAGCTTCTCTTGATAGCTAAGAAGCCCTTCTTTAAAAGCAGCTTTATCAGATCGGGATTGTACTTCTTTTTTAAGTTCTCTGGCTTTACACCTCTCCTCTTCCTAACGTACTCAATTATTTCAAGGCTCTTTCTGTCAAGACCCACGGGCTTGATATCCGCAATGGTTAAAAGCTCCTCTTCCTTCCAGAGAAAGGCTGACGGGAGAAGTTTAAAGAGGAGAACCCCTTTGTGCATCAGATAATCAAGGGAAAGCTCTTCCACAAGGGAGAGCCCCCACTGGTTAAGTAGAGGAGCCTCATCAGGAAACTCAATAACTTCTCTTTCAGTCTCCCCCTCAGACACACCTACAACTATACCTGTAGTTCCTCCTGAGCCACTCGGAACGAGAGCCCTCCACCCTAAAGGGCTATCCTCCTTATCCCATCTGCCCGAGTAAAGGGAAACCCTCCCATTTGGGAGCAAAATCCTGAACAACATCAAGTCTTATTTCTTACAGCCGACATGACCTTCTCGTCTAACTCTACCATCTTCAAAACCTTTCCTGTGTGGGCAAAGGGAATTACACCTGTTATGGTTGAACCAGGGAATAGGGAGTTCTCAACGTTGTCTATTGTAAGCTCAAATACGGAAACCTCAAAGGGAACCCCCTCAATTTTGCTGACAACTTCCTTAGCCGTGCCGTAGCAGGTAAGAGATTTGTCGGGCGCAAATATCTGGACAGCCACCTTTCCTGTGGCTCTTATATTTTCCGAGGTCTTGGCTTTGGAGCTCACGGCAAACCTAAGTGTTCTCTCGTCTGCAGGGTATATCCAGGTTATGAAAGTCATATGCTGGTTTCCTTCCGAATCCACCGTGCCCACCACCACGGGGAACACCCCAAGGTCTCTCATCAGATCTATGAGTTCTCTGGGAAGCATCTTATACCTCCTGATTGAGTCATTAAATGTTATGATAACAGGGTCAGGACGCAAGGGGTAGTGCTAATATATAACTTTGCATTAAAAACCAGAACAGGAGAGCAGCTGAAGGATAGACTTAGGAGGTAGAGAGTATGGCAGGAAAGGTCAGGGTTGCCATTGCGGGGGTTGGCAACTGCGCAAGCTCGTTAATACAGGGTATCTATTACTACAAGAAGAGACAGAATACAAATCTTGAAGGCATAATGACTGAGGACATAGGCGGGTATAAGCCATGGAACCTTGAGATAGTGGCAGCCTGGGACATAGACGCCAGGAAGGTCGGTAAAGACGTCTCTGAAGCCATATTCGCGCCTCCTAACTGCACCGCTGTATTTGAGCCTGAAGTTCCAAATTTGGGAGTTAAGGTCAGGATGGGGAAGGTTCTTGACGGTTATGCTCCTCACATGAAGGACTATCCCGAGGACAGAACTTTCGTTTTAGCCAACGAAAAAGAAGATGAACTTGAGGACGTTGTGAGTGTTCTAAAGGAGTCTCAAGCTGATGTATTGATAAACTACGTCCCTGTAGGCTCGGAGGAAGCTGCAAGGTTTTATGCCCAAGCCTGTTTAGAGGCTGGAGTTTCTTTTATAAACGCTATGCCCACCTTTATAGTCTCAGACCCTGAATGGGCAAAGAAGTTTGAGGAGAGGGGAATCCCTGTGGTAGGAGATGATATAAAGTCCCAGGTGGGGGCTACCATAGTTCACAGAACACTCTCCCAACTTTTCCTTGATAGGGGTGTAAAGTTGGAGAGAACCTATCAGCTCAACTTCGGTGGAAATACGGACTTTCTGAACATGCTTGCAAGGGAGAGGTTAAAAACCAAGAAGGTCTCAAAGACGGAGGCGGTAACCTCAATTATACCCGGAGGAATAAGCTGGGAGAACGTCCATATAGGACCTTCCGATTGGGTGCCCTGGCTCAAGGATAGGAAGATAGCCTACATAAGGCTTGAGGGGAAGCTGTTTGGTGATGTTCCTATGTATGTGGAGCTTAAGCTTGATGTTGAAGACTCACCTAACAGTGCCGGGTCAATGATGGATGCGGTTAGATGTGCAAAGCTTGCCAGGGACAGGGGAATCGGTGGACCCCTTTACTCTATAAGCGCTTACACTATGAAGCACCCACCCATTCAGTATCCGGACTGGCAGGCTAAGAAGTATGTAGAGGAGTTTATAAGAGGGGAAAGAGAGAGATAAACTCAGGAGCGGATTTTCCCGTTTCCCTCTCTAAGAAGGTGAAGAACCTTCTCAGGGACTTCAGGTGTTCAGCCCCCAACTCGTAATCTATACAGTTAGAGAAGTAATGCTTAAGGAAATCTTTGTTCCCTGGAAGTTGAACCCTGTCCTTTTTAAGGTCGGCGAAGAAAGTCTGTATAGAGGTTTTAAGTTCCCTGTGTAGAGCCCGGATTCCCTCCTCTGGCACGTCTTTCCTTATCAGAAATAGAGCGAACACGAAGGGTAGCCCCGTAGCATTAAACCATTCCTCGCCCAGGTCATAGGTGAACCTGTACAGCTCCCTAAGATTTAAAGCTTCATCCCCTATAAGCAGAAGGGCGTCCTCACCCTCTGTAACTTCCTTTGGTGCTATACCATGTACCTCTTTTAGGACAAAGGTCAGAAGGTAGCGAGAAGTCAGAGAGTTCGGTGTTATGCGTACCTTTTCTACCTCTTCAAGAGGTTTGTTAGAAAGGAGAAGAACGGAACATACCTTCCCCTTGGAGGATATGGATATATCAGGGAGTATATAGTAGTCCTGTGGATTGAAAAAGTATTCGGCAGAGGATACTATACCCGCATCAATCTCCCCAGCCCTGAGCTTCTTAACAAGTTCTGTTGGGTGCCCCTCAACGAGTTTAAAGCCACCAAAGGAGTAAAACATCGGAAGTGTGTTAAGGTAAGCTACCTTTCCTACTCTGAGCATCTGAAGGAACATGATAGGTTCAGGTTCTCTTCGCTGCAATCCTTTCCTTGAGTCTGCATACTGGACATATCTCCGAAGGACTGGGTTCACCGCATACCTTGCAGGGTTGAAGCGTTCTCTCTTCCTCTTCCCTGAACCTGGGATACATCTTCCTGAGGTATTCCAAGTAAAACCTCATCTTTGTTCCTGGAAACTTCTCCTCTATACTGTTTAGGATTTCCTTGTAGAAGATGGAGCTTGCATCTTCGGAAAAGGGGCATTCTTCCTCTATGAAGTCTATACCGTTCAAAAGGGCATAAAGGGCTGTTTCCTTCTCGGAGAACTTACAGAACGGCTTTGCCTTTTTAACGAATCCTTCCTCTTCCTCAAGGACTGGAAACTTCCTGCCCAGGTATTTGATGTTCCAATTTATAACGTTTGCCAGCAGTGAGCTCGCCTCATCATCAAGGTTGTGCCCTGTCACAACCACGTTATATCCATGCTCCTTAGCAACCCTGTTGAAGTTGTATCTCTTAACAAGACCGCATACCGAACAGGCTTCCCTTGAGGTGAGCCTTTCCAGTTGAGGTATGTCTGCGATCTCTTCCCTCAGGTCAACAACTATAACCTTTGCTCCAAGGTTTTTGGCGAAACTTTCAACCTTATTCCTTGAACGCTCAGAGTATCCACCTATACCCAGATGAAGGTAAAAGCCGTCTGCCTCGTATCCAAGTTTTCTAAGGACATGCCAGAGAGCAAGGCTGTCTTTACCTCCGGAGACCGCAACGAGTATTCTGTCTTCAGGCGAAAACATGGAAAACTCTTTTATAGTCCTATCCGTGTACCTTTCAAACCAGCTTATGAAGTCCTCCTTACAGAGGGCGAGCCTGTGATGGGGCATGTATATAACTGGTTTCTTTCCACAGATTCTACACTTCATAGGGGAAATTTAAGTCCTACTGGAGTTCTCTTCAAATCAAAGCTCGCCTCTCTCAACAAGTTCTGTAAGAACTTTTCCGAAACTTTTACTGAGCTGGTGGTCGTCTTCAACTTCCAGAAACCTATTCACCCTCACATGCTCAACGAAGAGCCTCGTTCTCTCTATGGGAACTACCTCATCTTCTTCTCCATGAACTATCACTATGTCAACGGGAGGCTCTTCAGGGAACCTGACCTCGTTCCCCTGGAGAATCTCATACCCGTTTCTTATTATGTCTGTTGCGAAGTCTTGTCTGACCTCTATCTCTAGGTCCTGCTCTTTAAACCTCAGAGTCTCTTTACCCTCAAGCCACCTCTTAACCTTCTCCTCACCGAGCTCCTTTACTATCAGACTTAAGGTCTCAAAGGACGGTGCAAGCAGCAGGAGACCTTTGATGTTACCGAGTTTCCTGAACCTTATGTAGTTGGTTGCGATATACGCTCCGTGGGAACTTCCGCACAGTGTTATGTGCTTGTATCTTTCCGAAAAACCAAGAACGATAGCCTCAAGAACGATAAGAACCTCCGTTGTTGTGTGTTTCTCGTAATCCATATCCATGGCAAAGAATGAGTACGCCTTTGTTCTCCTAAAGTAGTTCCGCGCAAACTCTATCTTTGAACCAAGAACGTTAGTTGCAAAGCCGTGAAGGTGTATCCAGAGCTTCTCTGGATTGTTCTCATCGTAAAAGAACATGGTTTAATTATATCCAGGAGGTAGTAAGTATGAGGGGGTTGCTCTTTTTAATAGTTTTTCTGTACGTCTTTTCCTTTGGGAAGCCTGTCTCCATAGACATAGACTTTGAAGGTAGGAAGTTAAAGGCTAACGCCGAATGGGTTGTTCCAGAGGGGGTTGACCCGAAGGAGAAGGGAGCGGTTTTGTGGCTCCATGGACTTTTCCAGACTTATAGTATGAGAGAACCCATAGCCCAGCAGAGAGAGCTTTGGGTGTCTGCAGGTTTCCCGGTCCTATCTCCCACCCTTACCCTTGGAAGGAGTGACAGGAAGGAGCCCTATGACTGCTCCTACCCAATTGATAATCCTTACGAGCTGAACATAAGGGAAATAAAGGAGTGGATAAAGTGGCTCAAAGCTCAGGGGGTTAAAAAGATAGTTCTTGCCGGGCACTCCATAGGTGGGCAGCAGGTTATACATACCGCCGAGGAGATGAAGGGGGATAAAAGCATAGTTGCTCTGCTTGCGGTAGCCCCAGCTAAGGGCATTCCAAGGGAACACCCCCTGCTGAAGGAGGCTGAGAAGCTGGTGAAAACGGGTAAGGGGAAGACCTTTCTGGAAACGAGCTTCTTCTATTGTCAGAAGGTGAAGGTTAGTGCAAGAACCTTGTACACCTATTACGGGCTTGACAGGAACATAGGAGTTTCCCTCCAGAGGCTTGGTATCCCCGTACTGGTTGTGGCTGGAGGAATGGATGACAGGGTTAAAGACCTGCCCGACTTTTTGAACCCCTACATAGAAAACAAGAAGAACGTAAGGCTTGAGGTTATAGACTACGCAGACCACTTCTTCAGAGACCTTGCCGCTGAAGACCTGAGTGCTATCGCGGTTGAGTTTTTCACAGAGGTGTTAAAGTAGCGCTTATGCAGCTGAAACCCGCATTCCTTGCAAAACCTTTCACGATAGCCTTGTTAGAGATAGGTCTCTCGTCCTGAGGTTCTTCCAGGAGCGTGCTTGTAACGGAGCCTATTGCGAAACCGCTTTCCGAGAGCATGACCTCAATGTCTTTCAGAGAGTAAAACTTTGCGTGTCTGTAAATGGGATGACCTTCTATGCCCTTCTTTGTGTAGAACTCAGCCCACAGGCTCTCCTTTGGAATCAAACCGAGTATGAGCTTACCGCCTTCATTCAAGACACGCTTGCTCTCCTTTAGGACCCTCAAGGGTTCCTCCACGAAACATATGGAAACCACGATAAGAACAAGGTCAAAGCTCCTGTCCCGGAAAGGTAGCTCTTCCCCAACACCTTGGACACATTTAATTCCCCTTTTCCTGGCAAGCTTCAGCATATCAAAGGATGGGTCCAGTCCAAACTCCACACCCAGGGCAGAGGCAAACCTACCTGTCCCAACCCCAACTTCAAGCCCCCTTCTGAAGTTACCCACCAGCCTTTTAAGGCAGCTTAACTCAAGTTCAAAGGCAGACCTGCCGAAAGGTTTCTCGTACCACTGGTCGTATCTCAGTGATACACCTTCAAACAGGCTCACCGCACAACCACCCGTGCCTTAAAGAAACCCTTGCCAGTATTATCAACGGCGGAAAAATTCACAATCCTGTACCTGCTTTCAAGCTCTTTTATAAGTTGGGGAAGTCTTCTCCAGTCAGTCTCAAACCTAACCTCAATACCGCCTTCGGAGGCATACACAGACTCTATATTGACCCTCATACTGCCCAGTAGCTCCCTCAAAGAGCTCTCCGTCGGGGTTGATTTTTTCACCTCCTTCGCCAACTTCAGGTCTAAGAGGAACTCTTTGTGCTTAAAGTACTCGTGAGTCACCCTGTCCCTTAGCTCACTTAAACTGGTGAATGAGTACCCAAGTATAAGGACCAGTAAACCCACGGAGAAGAGGTAAACCACTCTGCGACTTAAATACCTGCTCATTCTATCTCCACCTCAAACTCGTAAGCTCCTTCTGGAGTCTTCTTTAAAGATTTAGCGCCGAGTTCTGTGGCAATCTTCTCCTCTCTCGTGCTACCCACAACACTGAGTTTTCCGTCCTTAAACTCCAACTTGTAAATCTCTACACCCTCTTTGAGTTTTTCAGACAGTTTTAACAGGTCTTTCGTGAGCTCATAACCTCCAGAGGTGACCATACTCTTAACCTGGTCTCTAACGGCTATCGTTGGAAGCTCGGGAAACCCCTCTTTGAAAGCTTTTCTCTCCGCTTCCCTAATTTCTCTTACAAAGCGGTCGCCCAAAAAGTTCATAGATGAAACAGAGATAAGGAAGATTAAAAGGGAAGACCCAAAGGCGAGCATAACCCTTTTAAGCTCTTTTTCTGAGAGTTCTTCCCCTATGAAGTCTGGGGAACAGTCCCTGTAAACAAACTTAAGGGAGGCTCCAAAGGCAGAGTTAAGCTCCGGAGAAACATACTCGTTCTTTATAGTCTTATCAAAGAGCTCCCTCAACCCGAGCATCCTGCTACCCCCTCCGCTCATAAGGATAGTTCCCTTTATATCCCTGCCCAGAGAGGCTATTATCTTCTCCAAAGCGTCCCTGACGTTGGAGTTTTTCAAGCCTTCTGAAAGCTTTATCCTCTCAGCCTCTTCAAAGGAGACACCTTCCCTCTGGGCAAGGTATTGGGTTATGTAATCGCCACCTTTCAGGATAACCCTGTAGGACTGAAGTTGACCCTCGGACACCCTTACCAGGGTTGTCTTTTTCCTTCCGAGGTCAAGGACGTAACAATCGTCAAGGGAAAGAGCCCTGGGCACCCTCGCCAGGGAGAAAATTTCCGGCTCTATGGAGAAAGCATCTTCCGGAACGGGAAAGTCTCTCACAACTCCCAGATAGTACCTCTTACCTTTGAGTTTAACGTCCCAAAGAACCTCTCCAAACCTTTCCTCTATCTCAAGGGCTAAGGCTCTTCTCAGGTCGTACAGGTTACTAACCTCTGTGTCTTCCAATTTCACAAAACTCAGATGGGAAGGAACCACGTATATCCTTCTGCCCTTTCTGTCCGAGATTTTCCAATCCCTTTTAAGAAAGGAGAAGTCAACACTTACGCTTTTAGCTCCATCAACGCCTGTGTATATCATCTGTTTAGAGATATTGTAGAGCTTCTATAGTGTATATGCTATCATAGAGAATTATGAGATAAATCATAAAGAGGTGGCGAGATGAGCGGAACAAAACTGTTTGATTCGGGTAACCACAAGGTCTTCCTCTTTGAGGAGCTTACCCCTGCAAGTGCCGTTCAGGCAAACCAGTTTCTCCTCATACACAACAACGAGGCTATGCTCCTTGACCCTGGAGGGCATAAGGTTCAGTCCAAGCTGTTTGCAGATATGTCCGTTCTTATACCCCCCAAACAGGTCAAGTATGTCTTTCTGTCCCACCAGGACCCTGATATAGTGGCGAGCATAAACTACTGGCTTATGACAACTCAAGCCCAGGCTCTCATATCAAAACTCTGGATACGTTTCCTGCCTCACTTTGGTCTGGACTCCAAACTTGAAGGTAGGGTAGTACCCATTGAAGATGGGGGGAGAAAGTTAAAGCTGGGTGATGACTGCGAACTACTCATAATACCAGCTCACTTTATCCACTCTCCCGGCAACTTTCAAGTTTACGACCCCTGCTCTAAGATACTCTTCTCAGGAGACTTGGGAGCTTCTCTGGGACAGGATTACGTATTCGTTGAGGACTTTGATAGCCACATAAGATACATGGAGGGTTTTCACAGGAGATACATGGCTTCCGGGAAGGTGCTGAAGTTGTGGGCTAACATGGTCAGAAATCTTGACATTGAAATAATAGCTCCCCAACACGGGGCGGTGTTCAGAGGCAGAGATCTGGTTAACAGGTTCATAGATTGGGTTTCCCAGCTTGAATGCGGTGTTGATTTGCTCTCTGAAAAGGATTATACTTTACCAGTATGAGAAAACCGTGGTTAGTGTTTACTATCTTCTTAGCTCTCCTCGTTCTTTCCTGCGAAAAGAAGCAGGAGTTTAATGGCACCCTGTACGATAAACCTGCAAAGGAGTTCTGCCTTACAGGATGGAAAGAAGGTAAAGAGAAAAAGGTATGCCTTTCGGACTTTAAAGGGAAGGTAGTCCTTATGTTTTTTGGATACACTCACTGCCCGGACGTGTGTCCTGCTGCCCTTCAGGTTCTCTCAAAAACTATGAACTCAATACCCGAAAGAGCTAGGGAGAAGGTTCAGGTGATATTTATAAGCGTTGACCCGGAAAGGGACACACCGGAGATAGCCCAGAAATATGCTGAGTACTTTTATCCAAGCTTTATAGGACTGACAGGTTCTCCCAGCGAAATAGAAAAGGTTGCTAAGAACTATATGGCTTTCTACAAAAAGGTGGAGACAGAGTCAAAGACGGGTTATCTCGTTGACCACACGGCTTACATATACCTTATAGACCCTGAAGGCAATCTAAAACTCATATACCCGTCTACGAGACAGAAACCCGAACTTATGGCTCAAGATATAGATAAACTGCTTTAAGGAGGCTAATATGCAGGTATTTGCTATGCTGCTTCTGATTGTCGGGCTCGTATTCTCCCAGCCAAGGCTCATTATTGAAAACCCGTGGGTTAGGGAAGTTCCCCCAGTTTCAACTATGAGTGCCGCCTTCTTTACCCTGAAGAATGTGGGAAATGAGGATGATTACCTTGTTGGTGTTGAAAGCACCGTATCAGAAACTGCGGAGATACATACGACCGTTATGGAAGATGGTATGATGAAGATGAGACCGCTCAAAGAGGTGAAAGTCCCGGCAGGTGGCTCTGTTGAATTCAAGCCTATGGGCAACCACGTAATGCTTATAAACTTAAAGAAACCTCTTAAAGCTGGGGATAAGGTGGATATAGTACTTATATTCAGGAAGAGTGGAAAGGTAAATGTAAGTGCCCCTGTAAAAAGTATGGGCATGAAGATGCATCACCGATGAAGGTACTGCTACTTCTTTTTACAGTACTTCTTTTATCTTGCAGTAGCGACCACCTTTATAACCTTTCTCTTAGAAGTATAGATGGTAAGGAGATAAAACTCTCACAGTTTAGGGGTAAAAAGTTTATAGTGTACGTATGGTCTGGAACCTGTGTGGGACACGTTGAAGACCTGAAGCGCCTGACGGTGGTTTATCCTGAGCTTGAAGTCCCCCTTGTGTCCATAGCTGTGATGATGGACGTTCAAGACGTAAAGGAGGTACTTCAAAAGAACAACATAAAACCTAACTACCCTGTTTTGGCAGACCCCAAGGGTGAATTCGCCAACAAGGTTACGCTCCTTTTCCTACCGGCCACGATAATTTTTAATGAAAGGGGTGAGGTACTTAAAAACTTTCCCCAACTACCTCCGGAATTAGTCTCTCTTATATCTACCCATAAATGAGGCTTCCCCAAGGATATGTCCCTTCATCCTTTCCTCTACCTGTTGTCTTGAAGCTCCTGGAGGTAGTCCAACATTGTCAATGTCAAGAGCGAACAGTTTAAAAAAGTAACGGTGGTAACCATGACCTTTCGGTGGACAGGGTCCGCCGTAGCCTATATAACCAAAATCGTTCAGACCTTGCTTTATCCCCTCTATCTCCTTCACCTTGGGTAAATCTTCAGCGAAGCCACCCACATCAGATGGTATATCGTAAACCACCCAGTGGGTAAAGGTCCCTATCGGTGCGTCTGGGTCGTCCATTATTAACACAAAACTCCTCGTACCTGCAGGCGCTCCGGACCATGTAATGGGTGGTGAAACGTCAATACCCTCACAGGTGTACTTCACAGGGATAACCTCTCCCTCCTTAAAAGCTGTGCTCTCCAGTTTCATATTCTCTCCTCCCAGAACTGTTGCTGCCGCTATAAGAAAGGTGGGGAGAATAAAACCCAGCATAACCTCCCTACCTGGTAGTATATTAATATAATAAAGAACAGGTCCATTCGCAGCTTATATTCTCAACAGTTTTCAAACCACTTGACAAAATGTTTTGGGTTTGGTATATTAAATCATAGCTCAATAGGTGAGAAAGAGGCCGGGAGTGATAAACTCCCTCCCCCTCCCTCCCCAAGAGTTTTTGCTCGCCCGCCCGGGCGAGCCTTTCTAAAAATCAAGCTTTTCCGAAAGCGCAGAGATTACCTCTTTAAACACTTCCTCTTTATCCTTTTCTGAATTCAGGACCACTATTCTCCGGGGCTCCTCTCGGGCTATTCTAATAAAGCCTTCCCTTACCCTTTTCAGAAAGGGTATGTCGTCAAACCTACTCTTTTCACTGACTCTTCTAAGAGCAACATCTGGACTTATATCAAGCAAGAACGTTAAGTCCGGCTTTCTTCCGAAGGAGGCAAACTCATTTAGCTGCTTTACAAAGCTCAGATCCAAACCTCTTCCGTAACCTTGGTAAGCTAAGGTTGAATCAATGAACCTGTCCAGGATAACAACCTTACCCTCCTCAAGAGCCGGTTTTACCTTTTCAATCATTAGCTGAACCCGTGAAGCTTCAAACAAGAGGAGCTCTACCCTTTCGTTCAAGTCCTTTTTCAATACTATGTTTCTCAGCACCTCACCAAGCTCGGTACCACCTGGTTCCCTGTAGAGGACGCACCTTATGCCCCTCTCTCTCAGAAATTCATAGAGCATCAAAGAGATAGTGGTTTTACCGCTACCGTCTATACCCTCAAAGGTTATAAGCATAAAGGGATTATATCAATCTCCCCAGTATCTCTGCTCTCTCCAAGGTTCACCGACCATGTGATAACCTCTCTCTTCCCAGTATCCGGGTTTATCCTCTCTCCGAAACTCAATTCCCCATACGTACTTTGCGCTCTTCCAAGCATAGAGCTGTGGTACGACGAGTCTGAGCGGGTAGCCGTGTTCTTGGGGTATAGTCTCACCGAACATCTTGTAGGCGAGTATTGAGTCTTCCTTGGAAAAGTATTCAATAGGCATGTTCGTTGTGTACCCTTCCAGACAGTATACGAAAACGTACCCAGCTTCGGGTTTCGGTTTTACAAGCTTGATTATCTCGGAAGTTGGGACTCCTTCCCACTGGACATCTCTTACGCTCCACCTGGTAACGCAGTGGAAGTCGGCAACCAGTTCCACAGATGGAAGATTGAGGACCTCTTCATAGGAAAGCTCTATGGGGTTTTCAACCTCTCCCCACACCTCAAACCTGTATCTCTCAATATCAAATTTTGGCAGGCGCTCAACTATATCGTAAACGATCGGATAGTTAATCCAGTGTTGCCCCGGGGGAAGCCTATCCTCTCTGAGATTTATGGGGCTTACAATTTTTTTCCTCTCCATGCCAGAAGTTTAGGTTATGCAGAGGGCACTTTCTATGACGAAGGTTAAACTTTTACGAGCTCTAAGTCTATACCCGATAAGGGCTCACCCCTTCCGTTAACTATAGCAACTATGTTCTCCAGCCTGACCCCGAACTTCCCAGGAAGGTAAATGCCCGGCTCTATGGTAAAAACCATACCCTCCTCTATATACCTATTGGCATCTTCACCCTTATAGTAAACTCTCGGATACTCGTGGATTTCAACACCGATGCCATGCCCCGTAGTGTGGGTAAAGTACTTCCCGTAATTCTTTTCCTCTATATACTCCCTTGCCGCTCTGTCCACATCGCCGAGCTTACTACCCACCCGAGCCTTATCAAGGGCAAACAGGTGGGCATCCTTCACTATGTTATAAACCTTTAAAAATTCCTCGTCCGGAGAACCCAGATAGAAAGTCCTGGTGAAGTCTGTACAGTAGCCTTTCCATATTAGACCCATATCTATCAACACAGGCGCGCTCGCTTTAAGCTTCTTGTGGGAGCTTTCCCAGTGAGGTACGGCTGACCCTTCAGCGCTGGCAACTATAGCCGGGAAGCTCTCACCAGTCCCACCGTACTCAAATATCTTACCCACTATGAAACCCCTGACCTCTAGTTCCCTCATGCCCGGCGAAATGTAGTTAAGCAGTTCCATATATATCTTGTCACTTCTCTTAACACCTTCCCTCATAAGCTCTATCTCTTCCCTGGTTTTTACGGCACGTATCTCTTTAAGAAAACCGGAATAACCCTTCCACTTTATCCTTGTACTTCTTAGAGACTTTCTCAAATCACAGCTGACCCTATCACTTTCATATCCAACTCTGGTCAGTCCTCTCTCCCGGAGAAAACCCTTTATAAAGCTTACAGCTTTTCCCTTAATCAGAACCACATCCCAACCTTTGAGCTCTTCCTTAGCCCTATCCCAGTATCTGCTATCGGTTAAAAGGTACTGGGAGTCTGGAGTTATCACAGCGTAAGCGTGGGTTGACCTGAAGCCAGAAAGATAAAAAACGTTAGCCTGAGATGAGAAGAGAAACGCGTCAAGCCCTTCCCGTTTTATAAGGTCTTTCACCTCTTTCAGCTTCATCTCTCTCTCCTCTCTCTGGAGGACGGTATTCCTAAAACTTCCCTGTACTTGGCAACCGTTCTCCTCGCCACATCGTAACCCTTACCTTTGAGTATCCTTGCTATGTCATCATCACTCAGAGGTTTTCTCCGGTCTTCCTTGGATATAACCTCCTTTATCTCTCGCATAAGTTCCTCCTGGGATACTCCTCCTACCGTTTCCCTTACGAAGAAAAACTTGAAAGGATAAGTCCCTTGAGGCGTCTTGACGTACTTTGAGCTTATCAACCTGCTAACTGTAGATTCGCTTATATCCAGTTTTTGGGCAACATCCTTGACCAGTAAACTCTTCAGGTTTCCCTCACCCTTTAGGAAGGCTTCCTGAACGGTAATTATCTCGTTAAGAATACCCTTCAGGTTTTCCTTCCTTATTGAGAGTATCTTTTTAAAGTTCTCATACCTCTCCATATACTCTTTCAGGAACTCCCTTGCCTCACCCTTAACCTTTGGTAGCACTTCCATATAGTAACGGTTAGGCTTTATCTCTATCAGCTCTTCATACACGTATCCTACCAGCTCCCCATCGTCCAGCTCTATAACTGCGTCCACTTTCCCTACGCGGGGTACGGATACATCTTCCTCTATGGGTGATAGCCTCACATGACTTAGCTTAAGCTTTGCCTCCTTAGGCAAAGGTTTGCCTGCAAGAGCTTCCTCAAAGGCACTTAAAAGTTCAGGCTCGTCAGGGTAAAGCTCTTCAACCTGGAGTTTAACAAACTCAAGCAAGTTCTTTGAGCAAATCCCAAGCGGCTCAAGTTTCATGATAAATTCTCTTATATCCTCTACGTAACTCTCATCTACGCCATACTTTCTCGCTATTTTTGATATGTCTCCTTTAAAAAAGCCCCTCTCGTCAGTTTGAGATATCAGTTCGTTCGCTATTTCAATGTCAATACCTTCCAGCTCAGCTCTCACGTTCCTCTGCAAGGTTTCCAGTGGGTGAGCCTTCACGATGGGTTCAGGAGACTTCCTTTCCTCAAAAAGCTCATACCCCCTTCCGCACACGCAAACCTCTTCTATAAACGGATTAGATTCCTTCTCCTCTTTAAGAAGTTGCTCAAGTTCCTGAACTGGATGGAGGAGTATCTCCACCTGGTTTCTGAGCAAAAGGTTTAGGTTTGCTTTAAGCTTAAGCTGAAGCTCGTTTTTTAGCATCATCTCTTAAACTCTTCCGGAACACCGAAGTTGTCCCTGATCTGTCCCTCACCCAAGATTATGAACTTGGGGATTGTTAGCTCCTCTAAAGCCATAGGTCCCCTCGCGTGGATCTTGTCGGTGGATATACCCATCTCCGCCCCCAAACCGAACTCGTTCCCGTCGGTGAACCTCGTGGAAGCGTTCACGTAAACCGCTGCCGAGTCCACCTCCCTCAGGAACTTCATCGCTCTAGTGTAGTCTTCAGTAATTATTGCATCTGAGTGCCTGGAACCGTATTTCTCAATAAAGGCTATAGCTTCATTCACATCACCTACAACCTTAATAGCGATTATTAAGTCAAGGAACTCCTCGTAATAGTCATCTTCAGTAGCAGGGACGGCTTTCACGAAGGAGAGTTTTGGGTCTGACTTTATTACCTGAAGGCTCTCCTCATCGCACCTGAGTTCCACACCAGCCTTTCCAAGGTAGTAAGCCATTTTGGGCAGAAACTCCTTGAGTATGCCCCTGTTTATCACGAGATTCTCTACAGCGTTGCAGACTGAGGGTCTCTGAACTTTGGCGTTGTAAACTATATCGTAAGCCTTCTCAAGGTCAGCCTTATCGTCCACGTATATGTTACACACACCTTTGTAGTGCTTTATGACTGGAACTCTCGCATGCTCCGCAACCGCTCTGATAAGGCTCTCCCCTCCCCTCGGTATCGCTACGTCCACCTTTCCTTCCATCTTCAGAATTTCCCAGACTATCTCCCTCTCGGCTCTGTCTATAAACTGCACCGCTTCCTCAGGAAATCCCGTTTCCCTGCAGGCTTCCTTGAGTATCTCCACGAGAGCGCTGTTTGAGTTTATAGCCTCTTTACCTCCCCGCAGGACAACAGCATTGGAGGACTTCATGCATAGGGATGCTGCCTCTACAGTAACGTTGGGTCTTGATTCATAGACGATAAATATCACTCCTAAGGGGACCCTCATCCTCCCCACCTTGAGACCGTTCGGCAGATTCCAGGCTTTTATGACCTCACCCACGGGGTCGGGAAGGCTTGCAACGTCCTTCAGGACCTTTATCATCCCGTCTATCCTCTTGTCGTTGAGAACGAGCCTGTCTATAACGGCAGGCTTTAGACCTATCTCCTTTGCATACTCTATGTCCTTTTTATTCTCCTCCTTTATGTAATCCCTCTTTTCGTCAAGGAGCTCTGCAGCTCTCAGGAGCGTCCTGTTCTTTACGTCTGTTTTCAGAGACATCAACGTCCTTAAAACGCTCCTTGCCCTCTCTACCTTCTCCTCGGCATAGGCTTTTAGCTTTTCGGTACCAACTTCCATTTACATACCTCCGTACCTTCTAAATTATAACCACTTGTGCTAAAATACTTCCTTCAGTCCAAGGAGGAAAGGATATGAGAGTTAAGGGACCCTCTTCAAGAAAGAGAAAGAAGAAGATACTCAAGCTTGCCAAGGGCTACAGGGGAATGAGGCATACCTCTTACAGAAGGGCTAAAGAAGCTGTAATGAGAGCCCTCTACTACGAGTACAGGGACAGGAGACAGAGGAAAAGGGAATTCAGAAGGCTCTGGATAGCTAGGATAAATGCAGCGGTTAGACCATACGGACTCAGCTACAGCAAGTTTATAAACGGACTAAAGAAGGCAGGGATAGAGTTGGACAGGAAAATCCTTGCAGATATGGCTGTCAGAGACCCTGAAGGTTTCACCAAGATTGTGGAAAAGGCAAAGGCTGCCCTTGCCTGAGTATGAACGATTTAGAAGACATAAAGGAATCCGCTTTAAGGGATATAGCCTCAGCTTCTAACCTTCAGGAGCTTCAGGGTGTTCGTTCAAAGTATCTTGGAAAGAAGGGTCTTATAAGTATTGCCCTTAAAGCTATAAAGGAAATACCACCTGAGCAGAGAAAGGACTACGGAAAGAAAGTCAACGAACTTAAGGAACTGGTTGAGGAAAAGCTCAAGGAAAGGGAAAAGGAGTTAAAAAACAGGGAGCTTGAGGATAAACTCTCCAGAGAATGGTTAGACCTCACAATCCCAATAAAGGGAACTGTTGGCAGCCTACATCCTATAACCGTAACCCTTGAAAGGATCGTAAACATATTCCGTGGAATGGGCTTTACCGTTGAGGAGGGACCGGAAATTGAACTTGAGAAGTACAACTTTGACATGCTCAACATACCCACTGACCATCCTGCAAGGGAGATGCAAGACACCTTCTACGTGAACAAGCCCGGCTACCTCCTGAGAACCCACACTTCCCCTGTACAGATAAGGACGATGCTTAAGCGAAAACCCCCGATACAGATGATAGCTCCGGGAAAAGTTTACAGAAGGGACGACGATCCCACTCACTCTCCCATGTTTCACCAGGTTGAAGGTCTGGTTGTCAACGAGTATGCAAACTTCAGACATATGAAGTACGTTATAGAGGAGTTCCTGAGAGAGTTCTTCCAGACAAACCTGCCGGTGAGATTCAGAACTTCGTACTTTCCCTTCACCGAGCCGTCAGCAGAGGTTGATATAGGTTGCGTTATATGTTCTCAGGAAGGGTGCAGGGTGTGTAAGGAAACGGGATGGCTTGAGGTTATGGGCTGTGGGATGGTTCATCCGAATGTACTTGAAGCCTGCGGAATAGACACAGAGCTCTACCAGGGTTTTGCCTTTGGTATGGGCGTAGAGAGACTTGCCATGCTCTTATACGGCATAGACAACATAAAACTCTTCTACGAGAACGATATAAGGTTCATCAGGCAGTTTTAGCAAATACGAGAATCTGTATGATTCCGAAGAGTCTTTTACCTACGTACTCATTCTTGAATCCAGCAGAATCAAACATCTGCTTGACCTCGTCTATGCTGTAACTCTCCTCCACGGAGTGTATGAAGAAGCTCCACTTGTCCCTTCCAAATATCAAGAGTCCTATAGGTTTCAGTAAAGTTTTCATCAAAAAGAGCACTGCGGGTGTGCCTCTGAACCTCCCTATGTCTATTATCCCTACCCTCCCACCGCTCTCCAGGACCCTGTTCGCTTCCTGAATAAAAGAGCGCTTATCCTCAAGGTGCCTGAAAACCAGGGAGAGGGATATATTTTTAAAACTCCCTTCCTTGAAGGGAAGGCTCTCTCCGAGGGACTGAACAAAGTAACAACTCCGACATTTATTTTTAGCTACCAAAAGCATACCAAAGGCGGGGTCTATGCCAACACGGGAACCCTGATAAGACTCTCCAAGCTTTATAAGAACCTCACCTGTTCCGGTTCCAACGTCAAGCCAGTTTCCTTCAGAGTGCATTCTGGAAATCAACTCCCTCTGCCACCTGTGAATCCTGCCCATTGTGGCTATGGTGAGAAACCTGTCGTATACCCTGCTTATCTGGGAGAATATATCAGCAACAACACTGTACTTCACAGGTTTAGATTTTACTTCAGTGAGGATGTATAGTTATTGAAAGGTCATTCACCGGAACTTATCTTCTGATTTATGCACGAGTTTTCCATAGTTCAAAGTCTTTTGGGACTAATTGAAAAGCATGCAAGGGAAAACAGAGCCAGCTCTGTAACGAAGGTGGTCATTCAAGTGGGGGTGTTATCCGGTGTTGAACCTCATCTATTGGATATAGCTTTCAATACCTTTAAAGAAGGAACTATAGCCAGCGGCGCTGAGCTTGTTATAGAGGTTGAACCCCTCAGAATTCTTTGCTTGGATTGCAATGGGGAGTTTACAAAGGAAGAGTTAAGCGCTGTCTGCCCAAACTGTAACTCACTGAACACAAAGGTTACCGGCGGGGAAGACCTCTTTCTCAAAAGTATGGAGATGGAATGCGATGAAGAGGCTCAGGATAAGGCTTAACGGCACAGTTCAGGGGGTCGGCTTCAGACCCTTCGTCTACAGGATAGCCAAGGAGCTCGGGCTTAAAGGTTACGTCCTGAACGACTCCTTCGGTGTTGAGATAGAGGCGGAGGGAAAGAAGGAACTCCTTGATACTTTTCTAAAGAGACTTAACGAGGAGAAGCCACCTCTGGCAAGGATTTACTCCCAGGAGATTGAGTTTCTTGAACCCCTCGGCTATACGGATTTTGAGATAAGGGAGAGCAAAGAAGAGGGAAAGAAGGAGGTTCTTATCCTCCCCGACATAGCCACCTGTGAGGACTGCCTGAGAGAACTTTTTGATCCTAAGGACAGACGCTACCTTTACCCCTTCATAAACTGCACCAACTGCGGACCGAGGTTCACAATTATAGAGAAACTCCCTTACGACAGACCCAACACCACCATGAAGGTCTTTGATATGTGTCCCAATTGCAGGAGGGAGTATGAAGACCCTCTAAACAGGAGGTTCCACGCCCAGCCCAACGCCTGCCCTGTCTGCGGTCCCTGGGTGAGCCTCTACGACAGAGAAGGTAATCTGATAGCGGAGAGGGAGGAAGCTATAGAGCTGCTGCTGGAAGCCATAATGGAGGGAAAGATAGTTGCCGTGAAAGGTGTAGGCGGGTTTCACCTCATATGCGATGCCCGAAAGGAAGAAAGTGTAAGAACGCTGAGGGAGAGAAAGAGAAGACAGGAAAAGCCCTTCGCCGTTATGTTCAGAGACCTTAAGCAGGTGGAGGAGCACGCAGAACCGACAGAGCTTGAAAAGGGTCTCCTTATCTCCCCTGAGAGACCGATAGTTCTCGTTAAGAAAAGGAGGGAACTTGCCCCCTCCGTTGCCCCCGGTCTGAGCAGGGTAGGTGCTTTTCTACCTTACTCTCCCCTCCACCACATAATCCTCAGAAGGCTCGGCTTTCCCGTTGTGGCGACCTCGGGGAACCTCTCGGACGAACCCATAGTCAAGGACAACGATGAAGCCCTTGAGAAGCTCTCCCAGTTTGCAGACATCATACTCCTTCACAACAGGGAGATAAGGAGAAGGTGCGACGACTCGGTTGTAAAGGTTATAGGCGGTATCCCGACTCCAATAAGGAGGTCAAGGGGATACGCTCCCCTACCCGTCAGACTTCCTTTCAAACTACCTAAGAAGGTTTTGGCGGTTGGAGGAATGCTCAAGAACACCTTCGCCCTCGGAATGGGAGACAGGGCGATCCTGAGCCAGCACATAGGGGATGTGGAGAACTTAACGACCTTAGAGGCTTTTGAGGAGGCGGTCTTTGACCTTATGGAGCTTTACGAGTTTGAGCCTGAAGTTATCGTCTGCGACCTCCACCCGAGGTATGAAACGACGAGATGGGCTGAGGAGTTTTCCCAGGAAAAGGGAATACCTCTTCTAAAGGTTCAGCACCACTACGCCCATGTGCTCTCCTGTATGGCTGAGAACAGTATAGAGGGTAAGGTTCTCGGTATAGCCTGGGACGGGACTGGATACGGAGAGGACGGGACGCTCTGGGGAGGAGAGTTTCTGCTCTGCGATTATAGAAGTTACGAGAGAGCTTTTTACTTCAAACCCTTCAGACTTATAGGCGGGGAGAAGGTGGTCAAGGAGCCCAGGAGGGTAGCACTCTCAATACTCTTTGAACTCTTCGGAGAGGAAGGGATAAATATAGTACTGGAAAGGCTGGGTGAGTTCTCGGAGAGGGAGATAATCAACCTTTACAGAAGCTGGGAAAGGGGGATAAACTCTCCCTACTCCTCTTCAGTGGGGAGGCTCTTTGACGGGGTTGCTTCCTTACTCGGTATAAGGCAGGTTCTCAGCTACGAAGGTCAGGCTGCGATGATGATAGAAGACCTTTACGATTCAGGGATTAAGGATAGCTTTCCCTATGAGATTGAAGGGAGTCAGATTAACTGGGCTCCCATCTTCCTCTCCCTTCTGGAGGAGGAAAACCCAAAGGTTGCCGCCTCCAAGTTTATAAACACCTTAGTCCGTATAGCCCTGGACGTGGCTCGGAGGGTGGGGGAAGAAAGGGTATGTCTCTCCGGAGGTGTTATGCAGAACGACCCCCTCGTCTCCAAGATAAGGGAACTTCTGGAGGAGAACGGTTTTAAGGTATATACCCACCAGAGGGTTCCTCCCAACGACGGGGGTATAAGTTTAGGGCAGGTGGTTTGCTCCTCAGAGAAGTAGGGTTTATATTATTGGTGAACGGATATTCAGGAGGTCGGGATATGTGCAGGGATTGCGGATGTTCTATAACGGAGCATAATCATGAGCATGAGCACGGACACCACCATCACCACAACCCAGAGCTCGGTGACAAAAAGACCATTGAGGTTCTGATCAAAATCCTTGACGCCAACGACAGACAGGCTCAGTCAAACAGGGAACACTTTGAGGAGCATGGCATCTTAGCAATAAACCTCATGAGCTCCCCGGGAGCGGGGAAGACAACGCTCCTTGAGAGGACGATAGAGCTTTTAAAGGATGAGCTGAGGATAGGTGTGATAGAGGGAGACCTTGAGACCAACAGGGACGCTGAGAGGATAAGGGCGAAGGGAGTTCCTGCCTATCAGATAACCACCGGTCAAGCCTGTCATCTTGATGCCTTCATGGTTCATGAGGGGATTCACCACCTTCCCCTTGAGGAACTGGACGTGGTGTTCATAGAGAACGTGGGTAACCTCGTCTGTCCGGCATCCTACGATGTTGGAGCGCACGTAAACGTTGTTTTGCTATCCACCACCGAAGGGGACGACAAGCCGGAGAAGTATCCGGTCATGTTCAGGAGTGCGGAGCTTATGCTCATAACGAAGATAGACCTCCTGCCTTACATGGACTTTGACGTGGAGAGAGCCGTAGCCTCAGCCAGGAGAGTAAACCCTAAGCTTGATATAATCAAGGTTTCCTCCAAGACGGGAGAAGGCTTTGACCTGTGGCTTGACTTTATAAGGTCAAAGAGGAGGCTGAGGGTCGGGTGATGGCAGCGAAGAAGAGGCTTCAGATAATAAGGACAGCCTGCAGGCTCTTTGCCGAAAGGGGCTATTACAACACCACTATGCCCGACATAGCCGCCGAACTCGGCATGAGCGTCGGGAATCTATACAACTACTTTGAATCCAAAGAGGAGCTCGCCAAGGAGGTTATGCTGACAGTATCCCGCTGGGTTGCTGAAAGGCTCAGGAGTATAAACGAGAAGGACATTCCCACTGAAGAGAAGATAAGAGAGCTGGTAAGAAATTTCTTTGAGATATCCCTTCAAGAGCCTGAGCTGATAGACTACTTTCTGAGGGTCTTTTTATCCAACAGGGAGGTCTTTAAAGAAGGGTGCGAAGGTTTCGCCTGTGTGGGAGAGGTTGTGACGGAGGTGATGATACTTCTCTCAAATGGAGTGGAGAGAGGGGAGCTCAGGAATCAGGACTTCTTCTCCGCCTTCGTGACGGTGATGGGTCCGATGGGAGGGATAGTTTTCCTTCACGGAGAGGGGGTTCTGGAAAAACCTCTGATGGATTACGCCGAGCCTATAGCAGAGAACATATGGAACGCCCTAAAAGTATAAAGTCTTTTTATTTAGCTATAAAGGTGATTAATTGCGTTGCGCGGAGTGATAATTTACCCTTTCTGATGAAAGGAGGGGAGCCATGAGTTTGCTTGAAAAGGCAAAGAAGGAGGGGGTTATAAGGTACGTAAACAGCCTTCCCTTTCCTGCTTTGGTGGTGGATTCCAACTACGAAGTAGTTTTATTGAACGAAAGTGCTCTTGATAGGTTCAGAGCAAATCTATTTAGTAAAAAGTGTTACGAGCTTACCCATGGTATAGACCGCCCCTGCTGGGAGGTTTTCGGAGAGGACGCCTGCCCGGTCAAGAAACTCCAGTTTAGAGAGGAACCCTACGCCTATCACGAACACAAAAACTCCAAACTACACCTGCTCGTGGCAGGCAAGCTTGACGAAGACCTTTTCATAGAACTCCATATTGACGGGTACATAGAGAGCCTTATAAAAGAGCTCAAGTTTTTAGCCGAGATAGACACCCTTACGGGTGTTTACAACAGAAGAAAGATAGAGGAAATCTTAGAGGGTGAAATAGAAAGGTCAAAGAGATACGGAAATCCTCTCTCCGTGATACTTATAGATATAGACAACTTCAAACAGCTCAACGACACTTACGGACATCAAACAGGTGACATGGTTTTAAAAGAGATAGTGAGTGTTATAAGGGAGAGCTTGAGGAAGACCGACTATCTGGGCAGGTTAGGAGGTGAAGAGTTCTTGGTAATCCTTCCCGAAACAACTCCAGAGAGGGCAAAGCTTGTTGCGGAGAGGATACGCAAAGACATAGAGAACCTTGACCTCAGGGTTGGAAAGATAACCGTTAGTGCGGGCGTTACGGGTTTGAAGAAGGGGGATACTGTGGAGACCCTGATGAACAGGGTTGACAGAGCTATGTATCTTGCAAAGGAAAAGGGGAAGAACAGGACGGAAGTTTTATAAGAAGTTCTTATACATTTCCTAAAAACTTCTTTCTTGACAGGGAGGTTTTGAGTAAAATCATAATATTGAATGATTGTTCATTTAAAGGAGGTGAGGTATGGAAACCTTCTGGGATACCTTTAAAAGGCACGGGGTTAGTCGGAGGGACTTTCTAAAGTTTGCGACCACTATAACGGGGATGATGGGTCTCGCTCCCACGATGATACCGGAGGTTGTCCGAGCGATGGAGACTAAGCCGAGGGTTCCCGTCATATGGATACACGGACTTGAGTGCACCTGCTGCTCCGAGTCCTTCATAAGGTCCGCAACCCCTTTAGCCTCGGACGTGGTTCTATCAATGATTTCCCTTGAATACGATGATACCCTCTCCGCCGCTGCGGGAGAACCTCTTGAGGAGCACAGGAAGAAGATAATGAAGGAGTATTGGGGTAACTACATACTCGCCGTTGAGGGAAACCCACCCCTCGGTGAGGACGGTATGTACTGCATAGTTGCCGGAAAGCCCTTCCTTGAGCACCTTAAGGAGTCCGCCGAGGGGGCAAAGGCGATAATAGCCTGGGGTTCCTGTGCCTCCTGGGGATGCGTTCAGGCTGCAAAGCCCAATCCCACAACCGCCGTTCCCGTTGATAAGGTCATAACCAACAAGCCCATTATAAAGGTTCCCGGCTGTCCCCCGATAGCGGAGGTGATGACGGGCGTCGTAATGTACCTTGTCCTCTTTGACAGGATTCCACCCTTAGACTCTCAGGGAAGACCCAAGATGTTCTACGGCAACAGGATACACGACACCTGTTACAGGAGAGCATTCTTCAACGCAGGGCAGTTCGTTGAGAGGTTTGACGATGAGAACGCAAAGAAGGGATGGTGCCTGTACAAGGTCGGGTGCAGGGGACCCACGACCTACAACCAGTGTGGAAGCATAAGGTGGTACAACGGACTCTCCTATCCCATACAGGCAGGTCACGGATGCATAGGCTGTGCGGAGAAGGACTTCTGGGACAACGGACCCTTCTATCAGAGGTTAACCAGCATACCTGTTCCCAAGCAGGAGGCTGACGCCGATAAGGTTGGAGCTGCCGTCGCCGCTGCCGCCGTCGGTGGTGCGATTATCCACGGTGTAGCTTCCAAGATAAGAAACTCTGGTAAGAAAGAGTAAGGAGGTTTGAGTTATGAAGAGGGTGGTTGTTGACCCGGTAACGAGGATCGAGGGACATTTAAGGATTGAGCTTATCGTTGATGAGAAGACTGGAAAGGTCAAGGACGCCGTCTCGGCAGGGACGATGTGGAGGGGAATAGAGCTTATACTCAGAGGTAGGGACCCCAGAGACGCCTGGGCTTTCGCCCAGAGGATATGCGGTGTGTGCACCTCTATCCACGCCTACGCCTCGGTCAGATGCGTTGAGGATGCCCTTGGGATAAGGATACCCAAGAACGCCAACTACATAAGGAACATAATGTACGGAACTCTTCAGGCTCACGACCACACCGTCCACTTCTACCACCTCCACGCCTTAGACTGGGTTTCTCCGGTGGAAGCCCTAAAGGCTGACCCCGTTGCCACCGCTGCACTCCAGAACAAGCTCCTTGAGAAGTACGGAGGGATAGCGGAGCTGATGCCCGACCCTCTCGGGCACAGAGCCTATCCGAGGAAATTCCCGAAGGCTACACCCGGTTACTTCAGAGCATTTCAGGAGAAGATTAAAAAGCTCGTTGAGAGCGGACAGCTCGGTATATTCGCCGCCCACTGGTGGGACCATCCCGACTACAAGCTCCTACCTCCTGAGGTTCACCTGATGGCAGTAGCCCACTACCTGAACATGCTGGACGTTCAGAGGGAGCTCTTCATTCCACAGGTGGTCTTTGGAGGTAAGAACCCTCATCCCCACTATATAGTTGGAGGTATGATGTGCTCCATATCAATGGACGACATGAACGCACCCATAAACGCCGAGAAGCTCGCTGTGGTTGAGGACGCCATATACACTCAGGCTGAGGCTGTGAACCTCTTCTACCTCGTAGACCTCCTTGCAATAGGGCACATATACGTTCAGAAGGGATGGACCTACGGTGGGGGTCTCGCCAAGAAGAGGGTTCTCGGATACGGAGAGTTCCCCGACGAGCCCTACGACGACATAAAGGGGGGAGATTACCACAACAAGATTCTCTACCACTCCAACGGAGTAGTTGAAGACTTCGCCCTCGGAGTTGATAAAGCCAAGTACTATCCGATGGTAGGTAAGGACTTCACCGACCCTGAAGTAATTCAAGAGTTCGTTGCCCACTCCTGGTACAAGTATCCCGACGAGAGCAAGGGACTCCACCCCTGGGAAGGGATAACCGAACCCAACTACACTGGACCCAAGGAGGGAACCAAGACCCACTGGAAGTATCTGGACGAGCAGGGTAAGTACTCATGGCTCAAGTCACCAAGATGGAGAGGAAAGCCCTGTGAGGTTGGACCTTTAGCGAGATACATAATCACCTACACCGCCGTAAAGCAGGGGCACATAAAGCCGAGCTGGATGGACGAACTCATAGTCAACCAGATAGACACGGTTTCCAAGGTTCTCGGAGTGCCTCCCCACGTGTGGCTCCCCACCACGGTGGGAAGGACGGCAGCGAGAGGTCTTGAGGCTCAGGTCGGTGTTGCGGCAAACCTCTACTTCTTCAAGAAGCTTATAGACAACATTAAAGCCGGAGATACGGCGGTTGCCAACATGGAGAAGTGGGAGCCCGAAAAGTGGCCCAAGGAGGCTAAGGGTGTGGGCATAACGGAAGCCCCAAGGGGAGCCCTCGGACACTGGGTGATAATCAAAGACGGGAAGATAGAGAACTACCAGTGCGTTGTCCCTACCACTTGGAACGGCTCTCCGAGAGACCCCATGGGCGGTCAGGGAGCCTTTGAGGAGTGCATGAAGGACACGGTTGTCAAGGTTCCGGAGAAGCCCGTGGAGGTTCTGAAGGGCATTCACTCCTTTGACCCCTGTCTCGCTTGCTCAACCCACCTTTACGACACTGAGGGGAACGAGATAGTTGAGGTCAAGGTTCAGGGCGGAATTCCCGCCTGCTGATGGGAGGTGAGCTATGGACGTAAGGGAAGCTAAGAAGATATACATCTTCAGTCCCGGACTCAGGATATGGCACTGGGTGAACTTCCTCACGATAATAACTCTCTTCGTAACGGGGCTCTACATAGGGAGAGCCTTCTTCCTCGGACCGACAGGTGTTGAGGCTACCTACGCTTACGAGGAAGGGCTGACGATGGGGCTAATCAGGAAAGTTCACTTCATAGCGGGCTACGTCCTCCTCGCGAGCTTTATCTTCCGCCTGATAATAGCCATCTTCAGCAAGAGAGACAGGCTCGTCCTCCCTACGGTCTGGAGGAAAGATTACTGGATAGGGATTAAGGAGATAACCCTGAAATACCTCCTCTTCATGAGGGACGACGAAGGGCACGAGTATATAAGGAACGCCTGCGCAAGGACGGTTTACCCCCTCGTTTACCTCGCCATACTCTTCATGATAGTTACGGGTTTTGCCATGTACGGTATGTCCAATCCGAATGGCTTCTGGGCTGGTCTCTTCGGATGGATAATATGGCTCCTCGGGGGAGAGTTTCCCACCCACATGTGGCATCACTGGGTCGCCTGGCTCATAATAATATTTGCGGTGCTTCACGTTTACTTCGTCGTGAGGGAGGAGGCTATAAAGAAGAACGGGGAGCTCTCTTCAATGTTTAACGGCTACAAGGTCTTTGAGAAAGAGCCAGTGGATATTGAGGATATAAAGTAAAGGAGGTCCTGTCATGAGAAAGTTTGTATTTGCACTGTTCGTGAGCACGGGGATGGCGCTGGCTCACCCTGGACACGTTCACTACGGAAGCGGCTCCTTCTCTTCGGGATTCCTTCACCCTCTGAGCGGTGTTGACCACCTGAGCGTTGCCGTCGCCGTCGGTCTGTGGGGGGCTTACCTGCTTGGGATAAGAGCCTTAATCCCCGTTTCCATCTTTTTAGCTTCTATGCTCGGAGGAACGCTCTTAGGTCTCGGGGGAGTCCCCGTTCCTGGCGGAGAGGTAGGAGCCCTCCTTTCCATCGTGGCTATGGGACTGCTCCTCCTTACAAAGAGAATCGGTCTTAGTGTAGCCTTACCCCTGATAGCCCTTTCTGGAATTGTCCACGGAAATCTCCACGGACTTGAGGCACCGGCTCTGCATAGCCCTGCCCTCTACGTGCTCGGGTTACTTCTCTCAACAACGATGCTACACCTCTCTGGTATGGCTGTCGGAAGCCTCATGAGGGAAAGGTATGTGAAACTCGCCGGTGCGGCACTTCTTGCCCTCGCGGTTGCCCTGATATGATTACCGTTCTCGGCATCGGGAACATACTCCTGAGCGATGAGGGTCTCGGGGTAAGGGCTTTAGAGAGGTTGGGAGAGCTGTATGAGTTCCCCGAGGAGGTTCGGCTCATGGACGGGGGGACCCTCGGGATAGACCTCCTTTACCACCTTGAAGGAGTAAGCAAGCTCTTAGTTCTTGACGCCGTATCCGGAGGGAAGCCCCCCGGGACCCTTTACGTCATTAAAGGAGAAGAGGTGAAGAGCTACTTCAGAAGGAAGGTCTCCATGCACGAGATAGGATTTCAGGAGGTTCTCGCACTGATGGAGGTGATGGGAAAGCCAATTCCCGAGATAGTTGTTATGGGAATAGAGCCCAAGAGTTTTGAACTCAGCACGGAGCTAACACCGGAGGTGGAGGAGAAGATACCGGAACTGATAGAGAGAGCCTTAGAACAGTTGAAGGAGTGGGGTGTTGAGGTGAAGGAGAAGGAGGTCCTCGGTGAGGCTTGAGGAGTTGAAAAGGCTATCGGCGGATGAGCTCGGAAAGCTTATAACGGAGAAAAGGAACTTTGTTCTCTACGTCCGCTCGGAGAAGGACAGGGAGAAGATAAAGGAGATATTTGACGTTGATGTGGTCTTCCCGGAGCTTGCCCGGAGTTTTCCAGACCTTGAGTTTTACGTCGTTGATATCGGTGATGCTAAAGAACTTTTGAAGGAGCTCGGCGTCCTCTTTGCTCCGGTGGTGCTTGTTATCAGGGAAGGAAAACCGGTGAAAAAGCTGGAAGGTATAAAGAGCTGGGCTGAATACACCTCCGCCGTGGGAGAGCTCCTATGCTGATGAATGCCGTCCCCATACTAACGGAAATTTTACAGGCTCTGAAAGACTTCCTTGAGAAGGGAGAGACCCATACTATTTACATAAACAAGGTTCCCATAACTCCTGAAGATAGGGAAGCAATACTTGACACCCTCGGAGAGGGTCAGGTCAGGATATATTACGAGTCTAAAACCCAGCCCGCCGAGTGGAAGGAGACGGGGATATACGGGGTGTGGATAGGGATAATTTACGACAGGGATAAGAAACCTGTTCTTGAAACGATAGAGATAACCGACTTTCCGAGGCTCGCAGCCTCTCAGAGGGAGGACATTGAGGAAGCGGTGAGGGTTCTGGAGGAAAGGCTGAAGGAGGTAAAGAGGCTTGCCCAAGGTGAGGGTTCTGAACCTCGGCAGTCAGGAATTTGAGGGTATAGAAAACCAGAGCATCATGGATGTGCTGTACAGGCACGGCTACGAACTTGATAGTGCCTGTGGCGGGCACGGGCAGTGCACCTCCTGTAAGGTCATAGTCCTTGAGGGTATGGAGAACCTCTATCCGCCGGAGTTTGAAGAGGCTGAAACCATAGAGGAGAAAGGACTTGAGGAAAACGAAAGGCTCGCATGTCAGGCTAAGCTGAACGGGAAGGGGGACGTAGTTATCTACCTTCCTTAACCTGTTGTCAAGTTTTTCAAGTTTTGTGACAGTCCTCATAGAAATAATACCCCTTCTTGGTTGAAAATTATTATCAGTTAAAAATTATTATGGAGGTTAGAAAGATGAAAGGTTTTGTATTTGCATTGCTTGCTGGAGCTGGTGTGGTTCTTGCCGTTGAGAGGGACCCCTATCACGGAGAGGGTGCCTTCTGGCTTCCTGGAGATATAAAGAGGGAATGCGTGAAAGATATTCCTGCCTACGAATATAAAGGTGAAGGAGCCTTCTGGCTTCCAGGAGAGAAAGAAAGGGAAGATACCGACTTTGAGGTAAAGGGTAAAAGATACTCCGGGGAAGGCGCTTTCTGGCTTCCCCTCTGAGCTATCTCTTCCAGCATCCTAATATGAGAAGGGCTCCAAGGAAAGCCATTAAGGCTGAGAAGTTTATGGCGTTCTGCCAGCCGAAGGACTGAGCTATCAGGGGTGTAAGGGTGGGAGATATGGTCCCGCCCAGGTTCGCCCCTGTGTTCATTATCCCCGATATCTTCCCTGCGTTGGGATTGGAAAACTCTATGGGAAGAGCCCAGTAGGCTCCGAGGGATAGGAAGAGGAAGAAGGCTCCGGCGGAAAGGTTGAAAACGGCAGTCAGGTTACCCTCAGAAGCCCCTCCGAGAAGAATGAAAAACCCTGCAAGGCTCATACCTGACACCACCACGAGAACTCTTCCGACGTTTAGCCCGAACCTCTCCCTCAACCTGTCGCTCATATATCCACCGATAAAAGACCCTGCCGTTAGAGATACGAAGGGAAGCATGCTCAGGAGTGCACTTTCCTTCAGGTTTATACCCCTCACCTCGTTAAGGTAGAGGAAGAACCAGGAGTAGTAAACGTAAACGATGTACCCGAAGGTGGAGTAACTCAGTGTGAGGAACCAGACCTCCTTCCTTTTCAAAACCTGCAGGAAGTTGCCTCTCTCTTCAATCTTCTTACTTCCTTTCTCACTCACCGAAACCCACCACAGGAAAGCGAGCAGAATTCCGAGGAGAGCGGAGAGGTAGAAAGCCCACCTCCAGCCGAGGCTCTCCATTACCAGGACCACAAAGGGAGGTGTCAGAGCGGCGCCCACACCTATACCGCCTATTGAGATACCCATTCCCAAGCCTTTCTTGTCCTCCGGAAGCTCCGAGGCTACTATCCTGTTGTAGGAGGGGAAGGCTGCCGCTTCACCAGCACCTACGAGAAACCTGACGAGAACGAGAAAGGGCAGGACGGAAAATCCGAGGGAAAGGGCTATATCACCTGCCACACCCGTAAGGGCGGTAAAAACCGACCACCATATTAGGGCTACAAAGAGGGTGAGTTTACCTCCGAACCTGTCGGCGAAAGCTCCGCCGGGCAGTTGAAAGAGGGCGTATCCCAGGACGAAGGAGGAGAAGAGAACCCCCATCCTTACCGGGTCTATCCCGTACTCCTCCATGAGTCCCTTACCCGCAACGGCTATGTTTATCCTGTCTATATAGGAAACAGAGCTTATGAGGAAGAGTAAAGTTAGAAGTTTTAACACATAAATTAGTTTACTGTGGGCTGGTGAGATTTGAACCTCTGACTGCCGGCTACCAGTCCTTGCCTCTCAATATACGGCGTTTGATGCTGCCTCTCAGTAAATTGAACACCCCTTCAACGGATAAATCTATAGCTTCCCCCTCTCTTAAAAGCCTAAAACCACCTATAAGGACCCTCTTACGGACCTCCCTTATCGGGAAGCCAAGCTTTTCCAACCTTTCCTTGAGTTCTCTCCCTCTCGTGTCCTCAGCCTTTACGTCTATCTCCAAGATATACCCCCTCTCAAAGAGGCTTTTCAGCTTTTTCTCTTCGGTAGCCAAGAAGGCAAATACTATATCTTCTATCTCTTTTGTTATCTTCTCCTGCCTGAGTTTATTCAGCACAAACCTGTAAGTGTTTAATTTCCTATCTATATTCTCAAGTATCCTTGATATAGTTCTGTACCTTGCAAAGTTTATGGATGTGAAATGCTCAAGGAATACCTCCTTTATAAAAAAACTGATATAAAGCCTTAGGAGTCCATCTATGAACGCTTCTTCAGGAGCTTCAATGTTTAAAATGATCTCTTTGGAGTACCTCTTCCTTACGTCTGCGGGAAGAAACCTGGTGATTACAGGCCTGTATCTCCCTCTCTCCGCAGCAAGCATGGGTTTCACTTTGAAAACCTCCTCAAACTTTGGATAAAAGAAAGGGCTTTCCTCAAGCAGTGCTTCCCTCCTCTCTCTTTCCTCAATTTCTATCAACTCCCCCAGCTCAACCTCGGGTCTCTGGAATATTACATAGCAGGCATCGCTGAAACCTTTCCTGAACCTTTCTACCAAGACACTCTTTATATTTCCGACTGCATCCCAATCTATATCCTTTGTGAGAACACCTTCAAAAACAACAGCCCCTGTATCAAGTAACCTGCTGGTGGCTCCCTTCTTGCCGGCAAGAAAGAGATTTATATTCTTGTCTTTCTTAGATTCAATGAAGCTTTTCAGGGTCTTAAGCGTTCTTGTAACAAAATCTCCTATATAACCCCTGTCTGAAGTAAGGACAAGTACATCAACATTCTTCTCCTCCCTTAACTCCAGCAGGTCTATCCTTACTCCTGAGTAAAGAGAGTAAAGATGTTCAAGAACTTCCTGGAGTCTCAGAAAGTAAGGAAGTTGAGCGCCAACAACAGAGCTGTACTTCTTATACCTGTTGACAGCTATCACCTCCCAGACATTTAAAGTGCTTCTTAAAGCTTCCAGAGTTTTTATCTTTCTTTTCACACTCACTACAGCTTACACTTGGACAGGAGCTCTGACATATTCCTCAAAGCCTTCCCTCGGTGGGAAACTGCATCTTTCTCTGCGGGGGAGAGCTCAGCCATCGTTTTCTTGAAACCTTCCGGTTTAAAGATGGGGTCATACCCAAAACCACCCTGCCCCCTTGGACTTTCGGTTATCGTTCCCTTACATTCGCCCTCTGCAAAGAATCCCTTGCCGTTGAAGTAAAGAACCACAAAGGCAACGAATCTTGCACTTCTGTCTTCTCTTCCCTTCATAAGTCTGAGGAGTTTCCTTATATTTGTCTCGTCCCTGCTTCCTATGATTGGTTCTTTACCCCCAAACTCTATTTCATGGAATCTGCTTGAGTAAACCCCTGGATAACCTCCAAGAGCGTCAACAACGAGACCAGAGTCATCGGCAAGGGTGGGAAGCTTGAACTTATCATAGTAAGCATTTGCCTTAAGGTAGGCGTTCTCAAGGAACGTAGTTCCTGTTTCCTCCACCTCTATATTCTCCGTAGGCTCAACCACTTCAAGACCTATGGGTTCCAGTATCCTCTTTATTTCCTTGAGTTTACCTGGGTTTGTAGTTGCAACAAGAAGCTTCATCTCTTCCAAAGGCTCTTTATCTTTGCCCAGAAACCAACCTCTTCGTACAGTGCAGGTTTCTCCTCATAAGTGAACCTATCAAGGAAATCGTCAAGGAGTATGAACCTGTCACAGGCTTTTCTGAGGTTATAGGAGCTCGTCTTTTTAAAGGTTGCGTTCTCAACCCTTTTCCCTATTCTCTGTATATCTTCAACTGTATATATGAAGTCGCTGTCTCCGCTCACAAGTATGGCAGTGTCATAAGCATCCTGATAAGCCAAGGAGAGCATGTCCGTGGCGAGCATTATGTCAACTTCCTTTTCTACAAACTCACCTGAGGGTAGTTTTCTCAACTTTGCAAGCTTAACCTTTATACCTGAGAGGGCAAGCTCATCCAGAAATCTTTTCTGACGAACGAGACTTTCCCACTCGGGAGTCCCCTTTCTAACGTCCCTGTCCTGAGGAACTGCAGTATAAAAGTACGTCCTCACAAGCCTTCTGCTTTCCCTCAAAAACTCAATAAGCCTTCCGTAGTCAATCTTGATGTTGAGATACCTTATACCGTGAAAGAGGTTAGAGCCATCAATGAAAATCATTAACCTCTCTTCGTTCATAGGCTAAATCTCAGAAAGGCAGCGAGCCCATCAATCTTCCTCTGTAACTCCTCGTTTACGACTATCTCAACGGTTGCCTTCTGGTCAAGTGCCTCTTCTATAACCTCATCAACTATGTCCCCTATCTCAACAGGTTTTTCCCCTTCAAGGGGGCACTCCGGTTTCAGAGATACTAGGTGGGTTTCCGGACATAGATACCCGGGTTTTTCAAAGTTCTCAGGAACCAGGATGGTCCTTACATTGCCAACGGCGAGCATATCAAGAACTTTAGAGGTGCCGTTTACGGCGAGACCCTTCCCAATAAGTTCCTCAAGCTCAGATATCAGCTTCCTTTCCTCTTCTCTGTCCTTTTCCCATAGCAGATTGAGAACCTTCTCTCTGACCTCCGTAGGTTTAGCCTCGGAGGTGTTCACCTCTATGTACCCCAACAGTCTCTCCTTAAGGTACCTGTGAAGGTGGTTTTCTATCTCCCTGATACCATTTTCAAGGAAGCCTCCGATGACAAGCCTGTCAAACTTGCTCTCTTTCCAGTCTTCAAAGGCTGCATCTGCAGCAAGCTTGAGAACCCTGTGCCACTCCTCCCTTATCCTCATGTGAAAACGCCACTCGCCGTAAGAGTGTTGAACCATATTTGGAGCTGCTCCTCTGGATGGCATCCTGAGCTGAAATGTTCCCTGTGCACCTTTTAAGGCAGCACCCCCGCTATGGAATCTGTGTGCCCTGGTAGCAAGCGGCTCAAGGAAATCTACCTTCTCTGTCGTTTCCTCTATATCCATGAGGAAGTACCTAACATGCTTTCTGTCCAACAGGAGGACAGCCACCTTTCCGAACTCCTCGTCTATGGCGGCTATCTCTCTTATAAGAGGGTCGGGAGCTACCATAAGTCTGTTCCTATATACGTAAGGTAGCTTTACCACCTCAAAGATATTCTCTGCCGAACAGGAGAAGATAGCTATGCCCCTGCACCCATCTAAGTTCTTCGGTTCAGATAGAAATTCACCTATCGTCTCAAAATCCCTCTCAAGGGAGTCAAAAAGCCCTTTAGAGAGGTTCCTCTTTGAGAGTTCTTCCTTTTTCTCCTTTACCATATCTTTGTAAATTCTCAGGTACTTGTTGTCCTGCCTCTCCTCTGGTCTCAGGTGAAGATAAAGAGACGTTACCAGAGCGCTCTCGGACCTTAAAGAGGCGAGCTTCTCAAGAGTTTCTCTTAAACTTGCCATATATTTTCCTCCTTTTTTCTGCGTTGTTTTATTTATATATTTTACTTAAAACGTTCTTTATGTAACGCTCCTTCTCCTTATTGTCCTCTGAACCAAGCACACCCACGATTTCCCAAGAGTTGTTGGCTTTCCTGAGGTAAATTCTCCCTCCGGAGAACCTTAACTTGTAAATGTCAGGTAATGTGGTTAAAGGCTCTACATTCTCATTACCCTGTCTTTGGGATAGGCGGAGAACCTCTTTTATAACAACCTTCCTCTTTTCCGGGGGCAGTTTTATAAGCTCCTCAAGGGCTCTATCACCGAACTTTACACCGGGAATTGAGCTGAACACCTCTTTAAGCAGCCCTCTGCCCTCAGTCTTCCCACATTGTTCAAGCTCTATTTCAAGGGCACTAACCTTTACGCTGAGGTTTTCAACCTCTCTTTTTAGTCCTTCAACCTCTTCTTTGAGTTTTTCGTTTTCATCTGAATAAAGGTCAACGAGCTCTTGAAGTTGAAGAAGCTCTTTTATAAGTCTCTTTCTTTCTTTCCTGAGATTCACAAGCTCATCTCTACTCCCCGTATGCCCCTCTTCCTCTCTCATAGCCTCCAGGAGCCGAAAGAGTTTCCTATTTGCTTCAACAAGTTTCTCTTCCTTTTCCTTATATTCCTTAAGCTCTCTCTGAAGCTCCTCAAGCCTTTCCTCAAGTTCCCGCTCCCTCTCTTCCGAAACTTCCTCGCCCCTTTCCTTTTCAACCTTCTCTATTTCCTGCTTCAAAAGACGGAGGTGTACTTCTATCCTTTCCCTCTCCTTAACGACCCTATCAATCTCTCTTAAGAGCTCCTCCCTCTCCCTTTGTATCTGTTTTAGGTTCCTCTCCGTTGGAGATTCAAAGAGCGCCACCAGTGCAAAGGTAAAGATAACAGGCGGTAAGTCTCTAACAATTATCTCTAAGTTACCAAAGTATACACTGAGAGCTACTATTTGGAAGAAGAAAAGGTAACCTATCCACTGGACGGTTCCATGTCTTTCCCCGAACAACCAGCTTATATAGAGAACGGAAGTGTAAGCGAGCACAAGTATCACGTTGTGAACATCCTCCGGAAACAACGGTATTGGAGAAAGCCCAGAGGCTGTTATGTACCATAGGAGGAAGTTATAGGAGACTATAAGGAAAAGTAAGGTTAAAGCTTCCCTCATGAAGTAAAATTTAAACCCATGAAGAAGGTTTTAATCTTTTTGGAAGAACTTGTTGAAGATGTAGAGTTCCTTTACCCTTACATGCGCTTTAAGGAGGAGGGATACGAAGTTGTATCTGCAGGACCCGTTATGAAAGAGTATAAAGGGAAAAAGGGCATGAGCTTTAAACCAGACGTGGTTTTGAAAGACATTATCCACGAGAGCTTTGATTGTGTCTTTATTCCAGGCGGCTACGCTCCTGACAGACTCAGAAGGTATACAGAGGTATTGAGTCTTGTCAAGAGGAGTTATGAAGAGGGTAAGTTAGTGTGTGCGGTATGCCACGGTCCATGGGTCTTGATATCCGCAAAACTCGTTGAGGGGAAAAGGGTTACCGGCTTTCCAGCCATAAAGGACGACCTGATAAACGCTGGAGCCAACTACACAGGAGAACCAGTGGAGGCGGACAAAAACCTTATAACCGCCACAGACCCAAACTCAATGCTGGATATGATTCGTGTAGTAATTAGGAAGCTGAACAAGGTGGAAGAGGCTAAAACGTGAGATTCCTCTTAGTCCTTATACTTATACCTCTCATTACTACGGCTAAAGAGTTTGTTCTCGTGAGCGTGTACCCCTTCTACGACGTGCTGAAAGAGTTATCGGGGGATAGATTCAGGGTTGAGGTTCTGATACCACCGAAGGCTGATTACCATCTTTACGAACTTTCATCAAAGGAAATCAAGAAGATATCTCAGGCAAGGCTTGTATTCGTTAGCGGGATACCGTTAGGGGGTTGGGAGAGAAAGGTTGAAGAGATATCCGGAAACAGAGCCTTTAAACTGGCTGAGGGTATAGAGCTTAAAAGTTCCGGCGAGCATGGAGGTGTTAAAACTGACCCCCACATATGGCTCTCACCCAAAAGGATGATGCTTGTAGCAGAGAACGCTTACAAAGCCTTTGTAAAACTTGAACCAGATAAGGAAGACATTTACAGAGAGAACCTGCGTAAAGTTCTGGATAAACTCAAGGAGCTGGACAGGGATTACAGAGAAAACCTCAAGAGCTGCAAGCACAGGGTGATACCTATACCCCACCCTGCCCTTGGTTACCTTGCACAAGATTACGGATTGAGCCAGCTTTCCATAGGCAGTGGCGATGTTCACGGGGATATATCACCGATAGAGCTCTCCCGATTCATTTCTGAGGTAAAGGAGAAAGGTATAAACTTTATGTTTGAAATATACGGGGCAAGGTCAAAGTATGCTGACGTGTTCACTAAAGAATACAATCTAAGGATTTACAGACTGAACGTCAAAATTATCCCCTCAGAGCACGGTAAGGATTACTTCTCCATAATGAGATACAATCTGAAGGTCCTCAGGGAAGCACTGGAATGTATGTAGTAGAAGCGGAAAACCTATCTTTTTCCTATGACGGAAAGGTCAATACCCTTGAAAACGTAAACTTCAAGGTAAAGAAGGGAGAGTTTATCGGTATCGTAGGACCAAACGGTGCAGGAAAAACAACTCTGTTTAGGATAATTCTTGGTTTTTTGAAACCAACTGGGGGGAAGGTGAAGCTCTTCGGGACGGATATAAAGCACTTCAAGGAATGGAACAGGATAGGCTACGTTCCCCAAAAGCTAAACGTTGAACAGAACTTCCCAGCAACAGTAAGAGAACTCCTCTCATTGGTAGCTGGAAGGGAAAGGATCAAGGATATCGCAGACTTCTTACATATAGACTTTTATATAGACAGACAGTTCCTGAAGCTCTCTGGAGGACAGCAGCAGCTTGTTCTCTTGGGTATGGCTATCGCATCGGAACCTGAGTTGTTACTCCTTGACGAGCCAACCGCGGGATTGGATATACACGCTCAGATGCACATAACCCAAATACTAAGAGAGCTGTCTACAAACGAAGGAAAAACCGTACTTATGATATCCCACGATTTGGGTTTGGTTCTGAAAAACGTGGATAAGGTTCTGTGTATAAACAGGAGTGTACATTACTATGGGGAACCCGATGAGGCTTTGGACACCATAGAGGAGTTATTTGGTATAAGAAGAGGTATCAAAAATGGAACTCCTTAGTTATGACTTTGTTCAGAGAGGAATATTAACAGGCGTAACGGTGGGCATAGTTTCTGCTATCGCAGGCGTCTTCCTGATATTGAGGAGAATGTCCTTTCTCGGAGCGGGTTTATCCCATGCTGCCTTCGGCGGTATAGCACTGAGTATGCTTTTGGGTGTTGAACCTTTTCTGTTTACCTCTATTTTTACGATACTTGTTGGCAACCTGGTTCAGGTGCTAATTTACCACAGACGTGTGCCTGGTGATGCTGCAATAGCCCTTGTGTTCTCAGGAGGTGTTGCCCTTGCGGTGCTTATCCTGGGTATAGTTAAGGGATTTGGAGAATACATATTCAGTTACCTATTTGGAAACATACTCATAGTCACAAGGGAAGAACTCTACTTTTCTTTGGTATCCTCTGCATTGGTTCTCCTATTCTTCATAGTCTTTTATAAGAAACTTGTCCTTCTATCCTTTAGCGAGGAGCTTGCCAAGCTGAAAGGCGTAAATCTTACCCTTATGAACCATCTGCTAGTATCCGTTTCTTCACTGGTTATAGTTATGGCAATAAAGGCTGTTGGAATAATATTAGCCTCTTCAATGATAGTTATACCCGCTTTGACAGCTTTACTCATGGGAAGCTCCTTTCTCAGCGCTGTAATTGTATCTACGGGTGTATCGCTTGTATCTGTGGTCGCGGGTATAGCGTTGGCCTTCTATTACGATTTGCCCCCAAGCGGCACGATAGTGGGGGCTATGATTTTCCTATTCGGCTTAGCCTTTCTCAGAAGAGCTTTCAGCTCTTAGTGATGAGCCCCGCCCGGTCCGTGAGCGTGTCTGTGAAGTATCTCATCCGGTGAGGCTTCCCTCACATCAAGGATTTCAATTTCAAAAACCAAGTCTCTACCAGCCAACGGATGGTTCATATCAACTGTAACTGTTTGCTCATCAAAATCAACCACGACCATGTTTATAACTTTTCCCTCTGGGGTTTGAGCTTGCAGAGGAAGCCCTTTTTCAAGGGGTACATTCTGGAAGTACTCACGAGGAGCTTTCTGTATAAGCTCCGGGTTTCTGGGTCCGTATGCTTCTTCTGCGGGAACCTCAATATCCCTGCTCTCACCAACGGTCATTCCCAGCATTCTGCTTTCAAGACCAGGGATTATCTCGCCGGCTCCTACAAGGAAGGATACAGGCTGTCCACCTTCTTTGCTGGACTCAATTACACTTCCGGTCTCCTTATCCTTAAGGGTATAGTGGAAGGAGACAACTGCGTTCTTCTCAACTGATTGTGACATGATACAACTCCTTTATAGTTTGATTTGTTCAATTTAAGGTTTTAAGAAATTATGTCAAGGTTTAAATTGGAAGTTATGAAGATAAGGGTACTTACAGGAGCTGGTATATCTGCCGAGAGCGGCATACCCACCTTTAGGGGAAAAGATGGACTATGGAACAAGTACGACCCTGCAGAACTTGCAACACCGGAAGCCTTTGAGCAAAACCCAAAGCTGGTATGGGAGTGGTACGATTGGAGAAGGCAGCTTATAGCTAAAGCGCAGCCCAATGAAGGGCATAGGATAGTAGCAAAGATGGAGGAGCTTTTTTCAGACTTCTGGCTTATAACTCAGAACGTAGACGGGCTTCACCAGAGGGCAGGCTCAAAGAAGGTGATTGAACTCCACGGAAACATATGGAAGGTGAGGTGTTTAAACTGCGGAGCGGAATATTACGAATACACTACCCCCCTGCCTGAGATTCCACCTAAGTGTAGGGAATGCTCAGGATTACTTCGTCCTGGCGTGGTTTGGTTCGGGGAGTCTTTACCTGTAGATGCCCTTAGCAAGGCATACGAGTTATCCCAGAATGCTGATGTGTTCATAGTCGTGGGAACCTCAGCGCTTGTGTATCCTGCTGCAGAACTCCCTCTAATAGCCAAAAGGGAAGGAGCAAAACTCATAGAGGTTAATCCAGAGGAGACACCCATAACACCCTATGCGGATTATTCTCTTCGTGAGAAGGCAGGGGAGGGACTGAGAAAGGTTACGGAAATGTTATGAGAATATTTTCAGTTGGGCACAGCTCAAGGGAGATAGTGGAGTTTATCTCCTTACTTAAAACGTATGGTATAAAAACTCTTGTTGATGTGAGAAGTTACCCCAAAAGTTCCCGTTTCCCCCACTTTAGCAGAGAGAATTTAGAGAAAGCCCTTGAAGAGGCAGGCATAACTTACTTTCATTTGCCTGAGCTTGGAGGAATGAGGAAAGAGGGCTACCTGGGTTATATGAATAAGGAAGGCTTTAAAAGGGGTCTGGAGCGGCTCATGGAACTCTCAGGGGGCGGAAAAACTGCCTTTATGTGTGCTGAGAAAAACTGGAGGGAATGTCATAGGAGGTTCATTGCAGAGGCACTCGTCAAAGAAGGATTTGAGGTACTCCATATAATTGATAACAAAAGGCTGGAGGAACATCCTAAGAGTCTATTTATGACGCAAACCGAATAGAACTGTAAGAATTTTTTACACTATGTAAACAAATTTTACATATATATATCTCAATCTTGGGCTGCACCATTCAGCGGTTCTGTAACTCAATAGAAGTGTAAAACTTTTTAACACAAAAAGGACATATACCAAAGAACTGAATAAAGCCCTTCCCCCTACCGCTTCAACTCTTTAAGCCCTCCTGGCACACTTCTTGCAAGCAAAAATTAAGGAGGTGGATTATGAGGAGAGTTTACATATTAACTTTCTCTCTTGCTTTAATTACGTTATCACTACTCTTCTTGATACAGGAAGAGAGTGTTAGACCTCACACACAACAGCAGAAGACGGGATTAACAAACATTTATAGAGAGCTTCCCCTCTTCTTCATAGAGAACAGGGGACAGGTTGACAGCAAGGTAAAGTTCTACGAGAAAGGCACAGGACACAGCACCTACTTCACCAAAGAAGGCATATATATAACCCTCAGCAAGAAAAACTCCAAACCAGAAGTGGTGAAGATAACACCCCTCGGAGCAAACCCAAAAACAAATATAGAGGCGGAGGATAAACTCTCAGGAAAGGTCAACTACTTCAAGGGTAAAGACCCGAAGAACTGGAGAACCAACATACCGACCTACGGGAAGGTCAGATACAGAGAGGTATATGAGGGTATAGACCTCGTCTTTTACGGGAACCAGAGGAGACTTGAATACGATGTGGTGGTGAAGCCTGGGGTTGACCCTGGTGTGGTGAGGTTCAGCTATGAAGGTGTTAAGGAGCTGAAGGTAAACGATAGGGGAGAGCTCTTGGCAGTTCTTCTCTCCGGTAGGGAGGTAATTCAGAAAAAACCCTACGTTTATCAGGAGATAGGAGGGAAGAAGAAGGTAATAGAGGGCGAGTATGTGGTAAACAGGGAGGGAGACTCCTTTGTTTACACCTTCAGGCTGGGTCCTTACGATGAGAGGTATGCCCTCTTTATAGACCCTGTGCTCTCTTACTCTACTTACCTGGGTGGGAGTAGCGGTGAGCTCGGGAGAGCTATCACGGTGGACAACTTTGGAAATGCCTATGTGACCGGAAGCACCAACTCAACAGACTTTCCTCTAATGAATGAATACGATAACGATTGCGGTACCGATAACGATCCGAACACCTGTGATGGTGACCCATTTATAACAAAGTTTGACCCTTCTGGAAATCTACTTTACTCTACCTATATAGACGTAACGGACGACCAGATAGCGTGGGACATAGCCGTAGACGGCTCTGGGAATATTTACATAACCGGCAATAATGGTTTCATAATAAAGCTCAATCCTAGCGGCGACCAGGTTCTATATTGGAATTATCTTGCAAACCTGACTCAAAATATATATAACACGGCTGCTTTCGGGTTAGCTGTTGATGACTCTGGGAACGCTTACATAACGGGCAACACCTGGGAATCGGGTGTCTCCTACGCCTTTGTGGCAAAGATAGACACCAACCAGCAGGGACAGAACAGTCTAATCTACTTAAGGAACATAGGAAACGATAGCACTGGGTATGATATAGCTATTGATGGCTCCGGGAACGCCTATGTGACCGGGCATACCGTATCACCAAGCTTTCCTACCATGAACGCTTACGACTCAACCTGTGGCGATAACAGCAGCTGTGATTCGAACAAATACGACGCCTTTGTTGTGAAGCTAGACCCTAACGGAAATACCCTTTACGCCACCTATTTAGGTGGAAATGGCGACGATATAGGCTACGGGATTGCCGCCGATGATTCCGGAGTTGCATACATCACAGGAGAGACAAGGTCATCCACTTTTCCGACAACACCAGATGCTTTGGACTCCGACCCTTTTTCACAAGACGCCTTTATTACAAAGATAGATACCACTAAGTCGGAACAGGACAGCTTGGTCTATTCAAGTTATTTAGGAGGTAACGGCACTGATGCAGGAAGGGACATAGCCCTAGATAGCTCCAAGAACATTTACATAGTAGGTTTCACAACTTCCACTGACCTCCCTGTCACTGACGATGCTTACCAAGATTCTCTCAATGGAATTTTTCTGGATGTTTTCTTAGTCAAAATCAACTCTACGGGAAGTTCCATAATCTACCTGACCTACTTTGGCGGTAGCGGTAATGAAGAAGGTTGGGGTATAGCTGTAGACAATTCCAATAGTATCTACATAACAGGACATACTCAATCAACAGACTTCCCTCTGAAGAACGAGAACCAATCTGAAAGAAAAGGTTTGCAAGACGCCTTCGTGGCGAAGTTCTCCGAACCAAATCCTACCCACACCCTTACCGTCAACAAAACCGGAACAGGCTCAGGAACCGTGACGAGCAACCCTGCGGGTATCAACTGCGGAGTAAACTGCACAGCTCAGTTTAACGTAGAGAGCAGTGTTACGCTAAACGCCACTCCGGACACAGGTTCAACCTTTACGGGGTGGGGAGGAGACTGTGCGAGCTGTGATACGAACGTGTCTTGTCAGATAGTTATGTATTCTGATAAGACCTGCACGGCAAACTTTGATAGCTCCTCTTCATCAATCCCCGATGCGGAGTGTGGAAACATAACCGTAAACATTCAGGGCGGACTGTTCAAGGAGGGAGCTTCAGTTATGAAAAACCTGCCCCAATTCCCCATAAATGCCACAGCACCTTGCGGAGCTGTTAACTTTACAGTTCACAGTGTAACTGGGAGTATAACCGTCAGCGTTACGTTCCCCAACATCCCTCCCAACGCACTCTTTTACAAGCTCGTTAACGGCAACTATCACGATGTAAACTCGGTGGTCAGTGTGAACGGCAACACGGTGAGCTTAACTGTTAATGACAACGGAATCTATGACAGCAACACTAACAGCGGTGAGATAACGGACCCTCTTGTCATGCTCGTTCCTGATAGTGGTGGTGGAGACGATGGTGGATGTTCACTTGGAGGCTCTTCTTCACCCACTTACCTACTTATACTGCTTACCCTCACAGTAGTTCACCTTTTAAGAAGGTACAAGGTTTAGTTTTATCCCTGCGGTGGGGCTTCCTTTCCCCACCGGGGACTTAAATAAGCCTTCTGTTTATACTATATACCGATGAGGATAACAACAGAGGTCAAACTGGGGGCTTTCGTTCTTGCCACATCCTTAGCTTTTGCATTCCTGATACTCACTTTTGGCGAGATACCCCTTTTTAAGCCCTCCACAAAGAGCTATGTGGTTTACTTCAAAGACGTTGGGGGTTTGTCTATAGGTGCGGAGGTCAGGGTTTCGGGTATAAGAGCTGGAAAAGTTGAAGATATAACCCTTGAAGACAGCAGGGTGAAGGTTGTTTTCAATGTGGATAAAAGGATAAAGCTTTTCAGAGATACATCTGCGACTATAGGAACCCTTGGACTGATGGGGGATAAATACCTGGCTATAAATCCTGGGACGCCTGAAAGCGGAGAGCTCCCGGAGGGCGGCGCTGTAAAGACAGCCGAGGGGGTGGCAGATACGGACAGGTTGATAAGGGAGCTAACGAGAACTGCGGAGAGCTTTAAGCTGGTTGCCGAAAACCTGAACAGAATGCTTGAAGAGAACAGAAGAAACTTGAAAGATACCCTTGAGAACTTAAACGCGCTGACCGCGACGTTGAGAAGGATCGCCGAAGAGAATCAGGAAAACCTGAAGGTAGCTCTTGCCCAGATGGCTCAGCTTACTGAAAGTCTCAACAGGACGCTCCCTGAAGCTATCGCCTCCATAGATAGGCTTGCTGATGAGCTGAGCGGTATAGCCTCGGAGAATAGGGAGGATATAAGAATCCTCGTATCTAACCTAAGAAGCGTATCCAGCGAACTTAAAGGAGAGCTTCCTCGTCTTGTGGAAAATCTGAATTCCCTTTCCAGTAACCTGAATGAGGTTGTTAAGGAGAACAGGGTAGACCTCAAGACTTCTATAAGGAATCTATCGGAGATAACCCAGAGGTTAAAAACAACCTCTGGTAGGTTGGACAACATCCTTGCAAAGGTTGAGAGCGGAGAAGGGACCCTTGGAAAGCTGGTTACCGATGAAGAGCTATACAGGAGCGTCTCAAAAGGAGCAAAGCTTTTTGGAGAGGCTGGAGACGTAATAACAAGGACAAAGGTCTTCGTAGGTTTTGGGGGAGAGCTGTACTCTGGAGGAGACACAAAAGGTTATATGTCCTTAAGAATAGAGCCTGACAGAAACACATACTACCTCGCCGAGGTGGTTGGTGATTCAAGAGGAAGGGTTTACACCGAGGAGATAGTGGGAAACGGGGAGGTTGTCAAGAAGGAGTTCAAGCCTGAGTTTACCCTTCAGATAGCAAAGAAGTTCTATGTGGGTGAGGAGAGTTACCTCTCTGTGAGAGCCGGTCTAAAGGAGTCAACAGGTGGGGTGGGTTTTGATTTTTCTCCCTCTGAAAGGATAAAACTTTATTCGGACATATGGGATACGGGAAGAAAAGATAGACCCGAAGAAGAAGACCTCAAACCCAACCTGCAGGTCGGTATCCAGCTCAGACTTAAGGGACCTCTTTACACCCGCTTCGGTGGAGATGACCTGCTGAACGATAAGTTGAGAGGAGCCTTTGTTGGAGTAGGTCTTGAGTTCTCTGAGGAGTATCTTAAGTATCTCTTGGGTGGAATGGGGCTTCCCTTTCCTTAGGTGGTATTTTAATTTATATGAGGAGAGCCATGTATAGTGACCAGATAAGAAACCTTTATAAGACGAACCTCAACCTTAATGTAAAGGATAGACTTCTCCTCTTTACCGACGATGAGAAAGACTATCTTCAGGAGCTCATAGAAGATTTTGCAAAAGTGGGCAGGGAGTTTACTCAGAACATCAAGTTTACGATTTACAGCTCTACAAAAACCCATGGAGCCGAGCCTCCGGAGGAGCTTTGGGAAATCACCTTTGGAAAGGAAGCTATAAGTGAATTGAAAGAGAAAGGTCTTCTTGAGAAAGTTCTTATGAAGGAAAATTACTCCCAGGAGGAGGTATCACAGATACTCAAAGAGAAAGCCCAGGATGTACCCACTGCCGTAGTTGCGTTTCCCTACTTCTCAACGACACATACCTTTTACAGAAAGGCTCTTACAGAGGTTTTTGGTGCTCGGTATGTTTCAATGCCTCTCTTTGACCCAACCATGTTTCTCACCTCAATGAATGTAGACTGGGGCTTTGTTGCCAAGCTAAGCACAGATATAGCGGATATGCTTACAGAAGCCGAATGGGTTCATGTTAAATCCGAGTACGGAACGGACCTGGAGTTTTCAGTTAAAGGCAGAAAGGGCATAGCGGATACGGGGCTTTTTCATAATCCCGGTGAGTTTGGAAACCTGCCTGCAGGGGAAGCTTTCACCGCTCCCATTGAAACGGAGGCATACGGTAGGCTTGTTATCCTTTACGCTCCTGACAGAGAGCTTGAAAGGCCTATCACTATGAAGTTCATAGATGGAGGTGTTGAAAGCATAGAGGGGTTTGAAGATTACAGATACTTTATTGAGGATATATTTAAGAAGATGCCTGAGGCTAGGTTTATAGCGGAGTTTGGAGTAGGGACAAACCCAAAGGCTTCCAGACCTGATAATCTACTTGAGGCAGAGAAAATATTGGGAACTGTACACGTAGCTATAGGCGACAACCATACCTTTGGAGGACTGAATAAGGTTGGATTTCACACAGATTACGTGGTGTTCAAACCCACAGTTTTAATAGGAGGAAAAGGATGGGAAAAAAAGCTACTGCTAAAGGGCGAACTCCAGAAGATATAAAGCTTGAATTCATACAGAAGGTTCATCTCTTTGAGGACCTTAACCCTGATGAGCTCAGGGAAGCTGTAAGATATATGAACATAAAGGAATACGATAAGAATGACTATCTCTTCTTTGAAGAGGATGCAGAACCGGGCATTTTTATACTTATTGATGGTCTTGTCAAGCTAATAAAGGAAACCCAAGATGGCAAAACCATCATAGTCAGGCTTGTTTTCCCTGGAGATGTCTTTGGATGGATAGAGTGGGGCAGGAACACTCCTAAAAGTACCTACACAGCTATGGCTATACTTAAGTCAAAGGTTCTGTATATATCCAACAAAGATTTTATAACGCTTGCCATAAAGTATCCTGCGGTTGCAATAAAGATGACCTGTGATGCAACGGCGAACTTACTCCAAACCTATGAAATACTTAAGAGCATAGCCTCTGGAAGGGTTGAGGAGAGAATCGCGAAGGTTTTACTGGAGCTTGCGGACAGAATAGGTGTTGAAAAGGATGGGAAGATAATAATCAAGCTTCCTCTTACCAGGCAGGACATAGCGGAGATGACTGGAACAACGGTTGAAACCGCCATAAGGGTTATGAGCAGATGGAAAAAACAGGGGATAATAAATACGGAAAGGGGATACATAGAGATAATCAACCGCAGGGAATTGGAAAAACTTTTGGTATAAAATAGGGAAAGCATGGGTATCCTCTACGTCCTTGTGTTAATCTTATCAGTTACTTCTGTATATGGCATGTCGGAGCCCGCCCAGATACCTCCAGAACTCAGGAACCTCAAAGCAAAGGTGGAGGATACTAAGGGTGTTGTTCATGAACTTAAAGCTTTTAGGTGTAACGAGGGAGCAACCCTGAAGTTCAAACGGGGCAGCCTTGATTACACCCTTTCACTGGTATCTATAAAAAGTATAAGAGTTCTGGGTGTTGAGGATGGTTCTGTGAGAGTTATGGTGCATCTGAAGGATGGTAAGGTTGAGGGATTTCATTTACCCTCTTCCACCAGGTGCAGTGCTCAGACGGAAGTGGGAAATGTAGAGTTTTATATAACCGATGTAAAGAATATAGAACTGTATCAAGGAGAGGCTAAATGAGAAGGTTCTTTTTACCTGTAATAGCCGGTACCTTTTTCTTGGCTGGGTTTTTTGTAGGAATCTCTAAGACCGTGTCCTCGGAGGATGAGTATTCCTATCTGAAGCTATTTACCGATGTACTCAAGATAGTAAAGGAAAACTACGTTGAAGAGCCAAGTATGAAGGATATGATATACGGTGCCTTGAACGGCATGGTCTCTTCCCTGGACCCCTTCTCCTCCTTCTTTTCCCCAGACAAGTACAAGGAGTTCATGGAAGAAACGGAAGGGGAGTTTGGAGGGATAGGTATTGAGATAAGTATGGAGAAGGGGAGACCGATAGTGGTCGCCCCTATTGAAGGAACCCCGGCTTATAAGGCTGGTCTTAGAGCTGGAGACATAATAATAGCGGTAGACGGAGAAGATACCTTTGGTAAGACACTCATTGATATAGTGAAACAGATAAGAGGTAAACCAGGTACGAAGGTAAAGCTCACCATAATGAGGCAGGGCGAGGATAAACTCTTCACCGTTGAGGTTACAAGAGACATAATAAAGATAGAGAGCGTCAAGTACACAAAGTACGAGGATATAGGATATATAAAACTAACCCAGTTCCAGCATTACACATCAAGGGACCTGAAGAAAGCCCTGAAGGACCTCCTCTCCCAAAACGTTCACGGGCTCATAGTAGACCTAAGAAACAATCCGGGAGGACTGCTGTCGGAGGCAGTTAAGGTTTCTGACATGTTTCTGCCTGAAGGGAGCCTTATAGTTTATACGAAAGGTAGGAGGGATGAGGAAAAATACTACGCTAAAGAGGCACCTACTGTGCCTCCAGACCTACCTGTGGTTGTCTTGATAAATAAAGGCTCTGCAAGTGCCTCTGAAATAGTGACGGGAGCTCTCCAGGACCATAATAGGGCTATCATAGTAGGGGAAAAGAGCTTTGGTAAAGCCTCAGTTCAAAACATAATTCCCCTTGAAGATGGTTCTGCCTTGAAGCTTACCGTAGCCCACTACTACACGCCGAAGGGAAGACTTATACACAAGAAAGGTATCAATCCCGATATAAGCGTTGCCATGGACGAAAAAACCTGGGAAAAGCTCGCTCAAACTATAAGAAAGATGAGGATAGAAGGGAACGGCAGTCAGGTCATACTCCTCCCAGATATAGACGTTCAGTTAAAGAAGGCTATAGAGGTGTTAAAAGCTAAGATACAACACAAAGAGGCTGCATGATAACCCTCGCTGTTGAGACCTCCTGTGATGAGACTGCCATGGCTCTGTTTAGCTCCGAAGAAGGGGCAATAGGGGATGTTATACTTTCCCAAGCAAAGGTTCACTCCCCGTTCGGTGGTGTGGTTCCTGAGCTTTCTGCAAGGGAGCATACGAGGAACCTTCTCCCCCTTCTTGACCTTCTCTTGAAGGAAACAAACTTTAACCTCCAGAAGATAGATTTTGTATCCTTTACCCTCACCCCTGGGTTGATACTTTCTCTTGTCGTGGGGGTCTCCTTTGCAAAGGCTATAGCCTACACCTTGGGTAAGCCCCTTGTTCCGGTTCATCACCTGGAAGGGCATATATATTCCGTATTCCTTGAGAAAGCGGTAGAGTATCCTTTCCTGGCACTTATAGTCTCAGGCGGACACACAGATCTTTTCCTTGTTCGGGATTTTGGGAGTTACAGGTTTTTGGGAGGGACCCTTGATGATGCGGCTGGTGAAAGCTACGATAAGGTTGCCAAGATGCTCGGACTTGGTTATCCTGGAGGTCCCATAATAGATAAACTCTCTAAGGAGGGAGAGCCTATCTATAAACTGCCAAGACCTCTTATGGAGAGTGAGGATTTGAACTTCTCTTTCAGCGGACTTAAGACAGCCGTGATGAACCTCATAAGGAAGGAGAGTAAATTCAGGCCAGAAGATGTAGCTGCCTCCTTCCAAGAGGCTGTAGTTGATATTCTTGTCAGTAAAAGCTTGAAGGCTATGGATACTACGCAGATTAACAGGCTGGTGGTTGTGGGAGGTGTATCCGCCAACAGCAGGCTAAGGGAGGTTTTCAGAGAAAAGTCTGAAGAGCTCGGCTTTGAGCTGTACATACCACCTCCGAAACTTTCAACAGACAACGCCCTTATGATTGCCTACGCAGGGATTGAGCGTTTCAAGAGGGGTATAACCGCACCTGTTGATATAAACGCCGAGCCTAACGTCCCCCTTGATAAGTTTGGAAGGTTATGGACTTAACCTTTCAAGAGCTTTTTTGAAAATTTCCTTATCACCCTTGTATTTCAAAAGTTTATTAGCCTCTTCAACAGGGAAAAACTTTGCATCAAGTACCTCCCATGAGGGTTGTGGCTCTCCCTCAAGATATTCCATGAGAAAGTACTTCACCCTCTTAAATATTTTCTCCCCCTTCAGCTGGTACCAGTAGCTTATCTCCCCGATATAATCTACCACCTTGCCCTTAACCCCTGTTTCCTCAATAACCTCTCTAACTGCCGCTTCTTCTGGTTTCTCGCCCTTTTCCACATTTCCCTTGGGAAAACTCCATACACCAGAAGGTGTCTTTATGAGAAGTACACTCCCATCTTTAAACAGAACCCCTCCTGCAGAGAACTCCCTCTTCACAGATTTACAAGCTCCATAAGCTCTTCAGCTCCCCTTATTGTGTTCTCTGTCTGGGTTCCCATTAACCTTGCTACTTCCTTGAGCTTCTCCTCCCTGGAAAGTTTCCTTACCTGAATGTAAGGTATGTCTCCCAGATATTTTTTCTCAGTAAGAAAGTTAACGTCCCCCGCAGCGCACATAGGGGCGGAATGGGTTATAGCTATTACCTGCATGTTCCTTGAGATTTTTCTAAGGAGTTTTGCCAGTTTAACGGAAGTCTCGCCACTAACACCCACATCTACCTCATCAAATACGTAGGTACTTGCTGGGGGCTTGATCAATGCGAGTGCGAGGAATAACCTCGTAAGCTCACCGCCTGAGGCAACCTCTTCAATGGGCTTCAGGTCTCCACCGTAGGAGGAAAAGAGGAAGTTGATTTTGTCTATACCGTACCTGCTTAGGTCTCTCTTCTCTATTTGGACTTTGAGCTTTGCCCTTTCAAGATTAAGCTCTTTAAGTACGCCTTCTATCTCTTCCTCAAGCTTTTTGGCTACAGATTTTCTCATCCTGCTAAGTTCCCCACTGAGCTCTAACAACTCACGCTCCAAACGGAAGACTTCCTCTCTGAGTTCTTCAATCTGGTCATCGTAGCTGTATGATTTAGAAAGCTGCTCCTTTATCTCTTCAGCCTCCTTAACTATCTCTCCATAAGGTTTTCCATATTTCTTTTCAAGCCTTTGAACCTTGAAGAGCAGCTCGTTTATCCTGTCTATCTCCTCTTGAGAGAGGTCAAAATCTTTACTCCTCAGAGAATCAGATATTTCAAGGAGTTTGTCTTTAATCGTGGACAGGGCTTCAAGCTCCTTTTCAACACTCGGATCAATCTCCCTCGCTTTCCACAAGAGCTTCAAAGCGTTACCTAAATCCGAATAGGCAGAGCCTTCCGAGTCGTATATATACTGAAGGGATTCTCTCACAAGCTTCTTTATCTTCTCCAAGCTTTTGAGGGTCTGGGACCTCTCTCTGAGCTCCAGAACTTCCTCAGGTTTGAGCCCCACCTCTTCTATCTCTCTGAGCTTGAACTCCAGGAAGTCTCTCTTCTGGAGCATCTCCTGCTTCTGGCTAAAGAGCTCCTTTAAAAACCTATTCTTTGAGAGGTAGTCTGCATAGAGCTCTTCTACCTTTCCCACTAAACTTTCTAATGAACCAAACCTGTCAAGAACTTGGAGATGAAAATCGGGCTTCAACAGTTTTATAAACTCGTTCTGCCCTTGTATTGATACCGTACCGTCAAGGAGTTCCTTCACGGTCTTTGCAGAGGTACCCCTTCCGTCCAAGAAGTATCTGCTTCTTCCAGCCCTTATCTCCCTTCTTAGGATAACCGCCTCGTTCCCTGTTTCAACCTCAACCTCAACAGCGGTTCCTTCCGGATAATCCCCCTGTTTCCCCATAACAAATTCAAGGGCTGATATAGTCATAGACTTACCGGTACCCGTCTCCCCGGAGATTATGTTCAATCCCTCAGAGAACTCAATCTCTAAGTCTTTGATAAGCAGGAAGTTTTCTATAGACACACGCCTGAGCATAGGTAATAATATCGGAACTTAACACCTCCTGTTCAACGTCTTCTTAACCTTGTAAGCAGCCTTAAGAATACAAGGACAGGTATAAACGCTACCCAAGGGTTTCCCGTAGTACACCCTCCGGATTTGCCACAGCTTGAGGAGCTTGCAGCGTGGAGGCTTACGCTGAAATCCAGTCCTGAATCAGAGAAGTGTATGTACATGCTACCGGTATAGTCGCCTGAGCCTCCAGGAGAAAAGGCAAGGAAGACACTGCATTCCTCAAAGGTATCAAGCAACCTCCCGGAACACCCGTCCTTTGTAAGGAGGAAACCCCCACCCTCTAGGTAAAGGTTTGCCACCTGAACCCTTTGATTCCCAGTGTTCCTAATAATAAGCTCCTTTTCAACGGTTGTACACTCCTGGACATCGCCCCAATCCAAGGATAGCGTTGAGGCACAAACCTTTGGGGAAACAGCCCCGTTCATGAGAGAATAAAGGTCAAGTATATTGCAGGTGTAAGTCTGCCCGGAAAGGGACAGATTGTTCCTGCCCGTGGTCAGTAGGTGCTTTTTAACCTCAGTGTAACTGCTCAGGGGATAGGTGCTTTTGAAAAGTGCAACCGCACCCGTAACAAAAGGGGTTGAGAATGAGGTTCCAGAAAGGGAAGTAAGGTCCGAGCAGCTGCTGCCGGAATTGTTGTTTTCAAGGGTAAGTATATTCTCTCCTGGAGCCGATAACTTGACCTTGTTAAACCCATAGTTTGAAAAGCCGGATCTGTCCCCCGTTGAGTTCACGGACCCAACGCAGAGCATATTATCAAGGTCGTAGTTACAGGGGTTCATAGATATGAGGTCGTTGTTAGCCCCTTCGTTCCCGGCAGCGGTTACGTACATTATCCCTTCGTTAGCCAGTTCCCTTATCTTTTCCCTCTGTATCTCGCTGTCCGGGTAAACATTTCCATAACTCGCGTTTACCGCAACTATGTTCAATCCCTTGTTCCTTTTAAGGTTCAATATGTAATTAAGGCACTCTATCTCTCCCGCGATGGTTCCACCTCCGGATGAGTCTAAGAACTTGCAGGGTATTATTATTACGCTCCAGTTAACACCCGCTATGAGGGTTTCGTTGTTTCCTACAGCACCTATAACACTCGCTATGGCCGTTCCATGCCCGTTGTCGTCCATCGGGTCCGAGTCGCCATTTGCCACATCTATGCCGTAGCAGTCATCAACGTATCCGTTACCGTCATCGTCAATATTGTTGCCACAGACCTCATCTGGGTTCTTCCATACGTTGTCTTTAAGGTCTGGGTTACTGTAGTCAACTCCCGTGTCAAGGACGGCAACGTAAATTGTCCTGGAGCCGGTACTTATATCCCAGGCTTGATAAGCCCTTATAAAATTCAAGTCCCACCTTGCCTGTAAACATGGGTCATTCGGGGCATTTAAAGCCCAGAGCTTGTAGTTCTTTTCAATTAGCGTTCCCGTAGAGAGACTTTTAAGTCCAACGGGCAAACTCTCAAGCTCAACAAGGTAAGTGTTCCTATCAATCTTTTTGAGTATAGTACCTGGGACATCTGCCAGGTCTTTAGCTCTTACGATGTATTCCTCACCAAAGGTATTCGTGGCAGTAAACAGCAACAGATACAGGAAAAGTCCGAGGTAACTACTCACTTTTCCTTTGAAAACCCCTGAAAGAATTTGCTTATATCGTTGGCTATATCCTTCATAGCCTTGTTGGTTTTACACCACCCCTTGTTTATCTTACACCTTGTCTCGCAACCGCTCCTTTTCTTTTTGTCAAGGGGGAACTCCTGCACACAGTCAAAGATACACCTGCCGTACTGAATATCGCATCTATCCCCAAGCTCAATACCGTGAGCTGCCGTGAGCAAAGCAAAGAGGAGAATTAACACCATGGTATCACCTCAGCGCGGGAAATATGGGCTTCCCGTAAGCATCCCTCAGTTCGTAATATATACCACAGGTTCCCTTATCTTCTCCCACCTTTCCTATAACCTGCCTGCTCTTTATACCCTCTCCTGTCTTTACCCATGGGTCTTTAAGCTTGCCGTACACTGAGACAAAGCCATCGCTTTGCTCCACTATGACCACCCAGCCGTAGTTCTCAAGGTCTCTGCCTGCGTATATGACCTTTCCGGACTCTACCGCTCTCACGAAATCGGAGCATTTAGTCTCTATGAAGAATCCTCTTTCACCTTTATGGAAGTTTCCCTTCACGGGGGTAAAGTATTCGGGCACCTTAATTTCAGGTTTTTCCACCTTTACAGGTCTCTGGGCGCAGGACACGATAAGCATAATTACAGCCGTAAGTAAAAACTTCATAGGTCCGTGTCCATCTCAATCCTGGAAGGCGTTACACCCCTCTGTCCCTTGTACTTTCCCGAGTAAACTCTGTCGGGTATTCTATCAAGCTCTGCGAAAACAAGTTGACATATCCTCATACCTACGTAAAGTCTTATAGGAACGTTGTTTGCATTGTAGAGTTCAAGAGTTATCTGTCCTTCAAAGCCTGCATCAACCCACCCGGCGTTCTCAATGAAAAGACCAAGTCTCCCCAGAGAGGAGCGTCCTTCTACAAAGGCGGTTATGTGGGAAGGTAGTTTTATATACTCAACTGTAGTAGCCAGAAGGAACTCCTTAGGCTTTATCTCTATGTACTCGTCCACCTCAATCTTCTCAACCCTGTAAGTTCCCCTTTTTATATCTATAACGTCGGTTTCCTTGTAACTTGCAAACTCTCTCCCTAACCTGAGGTCAAGGGAGGAGCACTGTACCTGAGCTTCCTCAAAGGGCTCTACAGACAGAACCCCCTTTTCTATAAGCTCCCTTATACTTCTGTCACTCAGAATCATAACTTTATAAAATTATAAAGCCATGAGGAGAGCCATCTCCCTTTTTACCCCTTTGCTGCTGTTCCTGGGTGTCTTGTTTGTGTCACTCAATTCCTTTCCAGATAGGAAGAGGATAGCCTCCATCCTGACTGGACAGGTAACCCTCATAAAACCTCCTAACATAAAGGTGATTTACAGAAGCTTGAACTCCCCGGAAGACATAATAAATGTTAGGTGTGAAGCTGTAATCCCCGTTACCTATACGAATGCGGTTTCTCTTGCTGAGCTTCAACCAGAGGAAAAGAAAAGAAAGTTCATAGACATGGTTTTACCCTCTGTCCTCATAGCAAATTATGAGGTTGCCCAAACAAGGAAAAACCTGTCAAAGATTCTTGAAAAACTGGATTTGGGATACAAGCTCAGCAGAGCTGAAAGAGAATTTGTGGAGAGTGTTCTTGGCAGGTGTAAGTCGGAGTCAATAGAGGACGCCCTTTTAAAAGCTCATCCCGTTCCCCCAAGTCTGGTTATAGCCCAGGCTGCTATTGAGAGTGGTTGGGGTACATCCAGATTCTTCCTAGAGGGAAACAACCTCTTTGGTATATGGGCATTTAAGGATAAAAGCAACGCTATTGAAGCTCAGGAAAATAATGTCCATTTGAGGGCTTACAGCTCAATACTTGATGCGGTGAGGGATTACATGTACAACGTGAACGCAGGATGGGCTTACGAAAAGTTCAGAAAGTACCGATTAAAGGGATTTGGCTCTGTCAAGCTATTAAAATTTTTAGAGTTTTATTCCATAGAGAGAGGTAGATATGTTAGGAAGCTTAGGAGAATTATTAAGGAGAACAATCTTACCGAGCTTGATTACTGTGTTCTTGACCCTTCTTATCTCAGGTGAGCTGTTTGCAGGGACTGCAACTATACTTCTCTACCACAGGTTCGGTGACGATAGATATCCGACTACCTCTGTGAGCATGGAGAAGTTTGAATCTCAGATGAAGTACTTAAAGGAGGAAGGGTACAGGGTTATAAGACTCAGCGAGCTGGTTGAACTTCTTAAAAAAGGGGAGAAAATCCCAGAAAAGACAGTGGTTATAACTATAGATGATGGCTACCGCTCAACCTACAGAGCGTACAGAGTTCTCAGGAAGTTCAACTTCCCTTTCACCGTATTCCTTTATATGGAAGCCGTAGGAAGGTATCCTGACTTTCTGACCATGGAGGAACTGGAGGAGCTTAAGAACTCAGGGCTGGTTGAGTTTGAAAACCATTCTTACTCTCACAAGCCTTTTGGTCTTATCAAAAGCACGGGGGAGTTTTTAAAAGACTTGCATAAAAGCGAGAAGAGGTTCCAAGAGCTTTTTGGGGTAAAGCCAAGGTTTTACGCCCTACCTTTTGGGTATTACAATAAAGAGATATTGGAAATTCTTAGAGAAAGAGGGTACGAGGCGGTTTTTACCCAAGACCCAGGAAACGTTGACCACACTACCGACTTATACAGGATACCGAGGCAAGCTATAGTGGGTAGCTGGAGTGAAATGAACAATTTCAAGAAGAAATTAAACCGTGAGGTTCTTCCCATTGAAACATTTGTTCCAGGCTGGGGGTTTTTGGAGAAAAATCCGCCCGAAAAAATAGGTGCGGTTATAAAGAATTCGGGAGTTTATTCGCACTGCAGGATTTACATAACGGAGTTGGGTTGGAAGATAGCCAAGAGAGAAGACAGTCTTATATTCAGAGACGGTCTACCGGAACTAAAGAGGAGGTGGGACAGGGTCGGAGTAAAGTGCAGGAACAACAACACAAGCAAATGGGCTGAAAGCTTCTGGCTCATAATAAAGTGAGGGCATGAAGTTTCTTATAGTGGGTGTAGGAGCTATAGGGAGTGCTTACCTGGCTTTTTTAACGAAAGCGGGTCATGATGCCATTGGGTTGGTTAAAAGGGGGAGAAAACTTAACAGGATTTCGGTAAGGGGCATATGGGGGGAGTTTGATACCCCTGTGAAAACCGTAGAGGATATATCTTTACTGGGGTCTGTACCCGACCTGATAATACTGTCCGTGAAGTCCTATGACACGGTCAGTGCCCTGGAATTGATAAGACCTGTGTTTGGGAAAGACACTTTGTTAATGATAGCCCAGAACGGCTACGGTAACTACGAGGCAGCTGTAGAAAGGTACGGAAAGGGAAGAGTGATCCTTGCACGCGTAATATTCGGTTCACGGATTATAGAGCCGGGAGCTATAGAGATAACTGTATCTGCAGACGACGTAGTCATAGGTGACCCTTCTGGAATACTGAGTGAAAAGTTTCTCACAGAGCTTGCCGACATCTTCACCAGGGCGGGAATACCAACAAGATACGAGAGAGAGGTATACAGATACCTGTGGGATAAGATAATATACAACTGTGCCTTGAACCCTCTTGGAGCCCTCCTTGAGGTGAACTACGGTACCCTTTCTGAAAATCCCCACACCAGGAGTTTAATGGATAGAATCATCTATGAAATCTTTGAAGTAACACGGTCTGCGGGCATAGAAACCTTTTGGAAGAGTGCTGAAGACTACAAAAGGGTATTCTATGAGAAGTTAATTCCGCCAACCGCAGCCCACTTTCCCTCCATGCTTGCGGATATAAAGAGAGGAAAAACAGAGATAGATGCCCTCAACGGAGCCATATGTAAGTTAGGCGAAAAGCATAATGTAGCTACGCCTGTAAATATGGTAATTACAGAGCTGGTTAAGGCAAAGGAACTCCTCAATCGGGAATTTTAATCTCGGACGTCTCCGGTAGAGTTACCCTTCCCATTGAGCAGTGCCCGTTGTAGGTAGCCCCTTCCTCAATGACGAACACTTCGGCACGGACGTCACCGCTCAGTGCTGCACCTTTTTTAAGCTCTATCCTCTGGGCATCAACGTTTCCGTTCACAGTTCCGTATATGAGTATCTCTGTGCACTGAATGTCACCCTCAACTCTTCCTGTCTCTCCTATTACAAGTGTACCTTCACTCTTTATATTCCCTTTAACTCTCCCGTCTATCCTGGTAGAGGTTGACAGGTTAAGATTTCCCTCAAAGGTGCACCCTTCACCTATCAAAGTGTTGACATCTGCAGCCTCTATAGCCTTAAAGGACTCCTTTTTTCCACCGAACATTTCACCACCTCACATACATGTATTTTATTGGATTCTCACGTTTTGAGTATCTCCACACTTCGTAGTGGACATGAGGACCTGTGGACCTTCCTGTTGAACCTACGTAACCAACCACATCCCCAGACTTGACCCATTGACCCGGATTAACGCTTATCTTTGAAAGGTGAGCATACATAGTCCTGAACCCGTAAGCATGTTGAAGTATGACAACCTTTCCGTAACCACCCTTCCAGCCTGCGTATATGACCTTTCCATCGGCTGTGGCTCTAACCCTTGTTCCCCAGGGAGCCTTTATATCCACCCCTTCATGGAACTCATAATTTCCTGTAAAAGGGTCGGTTCTGTATCCATACCGGGATGTGATCTTTCCCCAAACGGGGGGTCCAAGGGGTACCCTGCTGAGGTACTTCTGAAACTTGTCTGCCTCTTCATGAAGGAAGCTCACATACTCAATGTCAAGGATATCAAGCTTGGTTTTAGCTCCACCAACACCGCTTGGAACTCGCCTTATCCCCTTTTCTCTGAGAAACTTATCTATGGTAACCAGCTTTCCCTCAAGGAGTTTTACCTTATCCTTGAATTCCTGAAGGTATGAGTTCCTTTCCTGCTCTTTTGCAAGTAAAACTTTCAATTTTTCTCTTTCTGCCTTTAGCTGTGCCACTTCCCTTTTCAGGCTGAGGTTCTCGTAAAAGGACAGCAAGGAAAAGGTTAGCACTCCGGCAAAGAGTATCCCCGATAGAACTAACGTTCTCTTTAGAAAGGTTACGTTTAACTTTAGGCTCTTTGCCTTTCTCCCTCCGTATCCAACTATTAAGATGTTGACGTACCTGTCCTTCTCCCTCATAATGCTCCTATTCTACACTAAGAACGCTTAGGAATGCCTCCTGTGGTAATGAAACGTTACCAAACTGCTTCATCCTTTTCTTTCCCTCTTTCTGTTTCTCAAGAAGCTTTTTCTTTCTGGTTATATCTCCCCCGTAACACTTAGCTGTAACATTTGCCCTTAGAGGCTTTATTCTTTCCGATGCTATAACCTTTCCTCCTATGGCTGCTTGAATGTGTATTTCAAAGAGCTGTCTGGGTATAGTCTCCTTGAGCTTTTCAACTATCAGCCTTGCTCTTCTGTAAGCCTTGTCTCTATGTACTATGAAGGAAAGGGCATCAACCGGCTTTTTGTTTATCAGAATGTGGAGCTTAACGAGGTCCGAAGGTTTATAGCCTATAAACTCGTAGTCGTAGGAAGCAAAACCTCTGGAGAGGGTCTTCACTTTATCGTGAAAGTCAAGAATAACCTCTGAAAGGGGTATTTCGTATTCCAGCATTGTTGTGTTTTCATCAAGGTAGGAGAACTTCTTTTGCTCGCCTCTCTTTTCCTGACACAGTTGCATTATGTTGCCAACATACTCCTTAGGAGTTATAACAGTTACAAGAACATAAGGTTCTTCTACCCTCTCAACTAAGCCAAGATTATCCGGAAACTCTGAGGGATTTCTGACCTCCAAAATCTCTCCGGAGTGCTTCCTCTTCACCCTGTATATTACATTCGGCGCTGTGGTAATAATTTTTACCCCGTACTCCCTCTCAAGCCTCTCCTGAACTATCTCCATGTGTAGGAGTCCCAGAAAGCCGACCCTGAAACCCATACCCAGAGCCGGAGAGCTTTCGGGCTCGTAAACTATGGCAGCATCGTTTATTGCATACTTCTCAAGAGCATCTCTAAGCTCCTCAAAGGTTGTGTCTTCGGTAGGGTAAATTCCCGCGAAAACCATGGGCTTTGCAGGTCTAAAACCAGGAACAGGCTCCTTGGTTGGGTTCTTTGCAAGGGTTACGGTGTCCCCTATCCTTATATCCCTGACATCCTTTATTGAGGCAGCTATGTATCCTACGTCTCCGGCTTCAAGCTTATCAAACTTTGTCATCTTTGGAGTTTGAGCGCCCACTTCGGTGACTTCATACTCCTTCCCGGTGGAGAAGAGCTTTATCCTGTCTCCAGCTTTAAGCTCTCCGTCAAATAACCTGACAAAGGCAACCGCTCCCCTGTATGGGTCATAGTAAGAGTCAAATATGAGAGCCTTTAAAGGTGCATCTACCTTTCCCTTGGGTGGCGGTATCCTTTGAACTATAGACTCAAGTATCTCCTCAATACCTATACCTTCCTTTGCTGAAGCCAGTATAACTTCTTCCCTGGGAAGACCGAGGATATCCTCTATCTGCTTTATAACCCTTTCAGGCTCCGCTGCGGGAAGGTCTATCTTGTTTATTATTGGAATTATCACCAAGTCTTGCTCAACAGCCTTCCAGAAGTTTGCGACCGTTTGAGCTTCTATCCCTTGAGTTGCATCTACAAGCAGAAGCGCACCTTCACAAGCGGCGAGAGCTCTTGACACTTCATAGGAGAAATCTACATGCCCTGGTGTATCTATAAGATGAAGTTTATAAGTTTCACCATCCTTCGCTTTGTAGAGCATTCTAACTGCCTGCATCTTTATCGTGATACCCCTCTCCCTTTCTATGTCCAGAGTGTCCAATAGCTGTTCCTTTCTCTCCCTTTCAGTTACAGCCCCAGTAAACTCCAGAAGGCGGTCTGCAAGAGTAGACTTGCCATGGTCAACGTGAGCTATTATTGAGAAGTTCCTTACTTTATCAAGGCTCATGAGAGTTTAAATTATCCCACAACCTCCTTTTAAACAAGCCTTGACAAAACTCTGTATTTCCCTAATATATACCCGTAGGGGGTATAGGTATGAAGGGATGTGATGTGTATCTTTCTGAGGAAAGTGTAAAGGAACTTACCAGCAGGCTCTCCAAGATAGAAGGTCAGATCAGAGGTATTCAAAGGATGATTCAAGAGAAAAGGAGTTGCGATGAGATACTCATACAGATATCTGCGGTGAAATCGGCTCTGAATGGTGTTGCCACTAAACTCCTGGAAGACCACGTTCAATCCTGCGTAAAACCAAGCGTTGAGGCTGGAGATTTAAAGGCTCTGGAAGATTTCTTAGAGGCGGTTAAGAAGCTGATAAAGGGAGGGTGCTGATATGAGGGAAGCTATCGGAAGCCTCATCGGAACACTCGCTTCGCTCTTTGCAGCTTCCTGCTGCATAGCTCCTACCCTCTTCGTGGTCTTCGGTGTATCTGCCGGAGGGTTGAGCTCACTCCAGTTCTTAGAGCCTTACAGGTGGTACTTCTTGGCGGTGGGATACCTTGCAGTGGGCTACTCCCTTTACAACCTGTATCTCAAGAGCTGGGTGAAGGAAAAGATCTTCAAAAGACCGGCTGTTGAGTGTGCCTGTGAGGAGCCCAATTGGACAAGGAAGCTGAGCAGGGGTATAACGTGGACCGCTTTAATACTTCTGGTCTTTGCCACCTTCTACCCTTACGTTCTCACGAAAATTTACGGAGGTTGAAAGATGAGGAAGCTGCTTCTATCTCTGCTCGTTCTTGTAGGCTTTACCTTTGCGGAAAATGTACTCGTTATTGACGTTGAGGGAATGACCTGTGAGATGTGCCCCCTAGCGGTCAAGAAGGCTGTCTCCGAAGTGGAAGGTGTCAAGTGGGTCAAGACTTCGCTGCAGAATCGCATAGCGGTAGTGGTAACTGAGGACAACGTGAAGGAGGATAGCGTGCTGAGGGCGATCTCCAAAGCAGGAAACTACAAAGGCAAGGTCATAGGAAAGGCTAAGTTTTAGGAGGTCAAATCATGATAAGGTTGAAGATAACTGGTATGACCTGCGAGCACTGTGCTCAGACGGTCAAGAAAGCTCTTGAGAGCGTTGAAGGTGTGAGGGAGGCGAAGGTTTACTTTCCTCAGGGTTACGCGGAGGTGGAGATAGAGAAAGAGGTACCCGTCAACGATCTTACAGAAGCTGTCAGAAGGTCAGGTTACGGAGCGGAGGAGATAAAGGAATCTCCAGAGGTTTACATACCCAAGGAGGGCGTATACGACCTTTTTATCCTCGGAGGAGGTTCTGCCGGCTTTGCGGCGGCTATAAAGGCTTCAGACCTTGGAGCTAAAGTTCTGATAGCTGAGGATAATATCATTGGGGGAACGTGTCTGAACAGAGGTTGCGTGCCTTCCAAGTATCTGATAGAGGGTGCAAATACCTTTTATACTCCACTGAGGAACCCTTTTCCAGGAATAGAGCTTGAGGAGGGAAGTATAGATATAAAGGAGGTAATAGAGGCGAAGGAGGGGCTCTTAGAAGGACTTAGGAAGGAGAAGTACTGGAATGTTCTGGAAGCCTACCCACAGATAGATTACAGGGACTGCAGAGGCAAGTTTCTGGGAGAGGGGAAGGCTCTGGTGGGCAAGGAGGAGATAAGCTTTGGAAAAGCTGTGATAACCACCGGCTCCAGACCTGGAATACCTCCCATTAAAAACCTACACAGGGTAAGATACTACACGAGTGACGACATATTCAACATAGACCATCTTCCGGAGCACCTGATAGTTATCGGGGGAGGCGCTATAGGTCTTGAGCTGGGACAGGCTTTCCTCAGGATGGGGAGCGATGTGACGATAGTGGAGGCTCTTCCTGATATAGCTATGGGAGAAGAGCCAGAGCTGAGGGCTAAGCTCAGAGAACTTCTTAAAAGGGAAGGTATGAATATCCTCATCGGCGCGACCGTTTCCGAGGTCAGAGAGGAAGGAGAGGAGATAGTTCTTGAGGTAGAGCACAGGGGAGAGAGGAGGATAATAAGAGGCACAGATCTCCTGGTGGCTACCGGCAGAGCCCCGAATACAAGGGACATAGGTTTGGAGGTGGTCAGCGTCAAGACCAACTCAAGAGGCTTTATAGAGACAAACGAGTTCATGCAGACTTCCAATCCAAACATATATGCTGCTGGTGACTGCGTTGGGAAGGTCATGTTGGTTACCGTCGCAGCCATGGAAGGGGGTATAGCGGCGGAGAACGCACTCCTCGGTAACAGGAGGAGTATGGATTATCTCTCTGTCCCTCATGCCATATTCACCGACCCAGAGCTTGCCGGTGTAGGCTTAAAGGAGAAGGAGGCTGAGGAGAAGGGGATAAAGGTTGACGTGAGGGTCTTGGAGTTCTCCAAAGTTCCCAGAGCAGCTCTCAGCTTTAGGACGGATGGGCTGATAAAGATGATAGTGGAGAAGGATAGCGAGAAGATACTTGGAGTTCACATCCTTGCACCCCATGGAGCCGAACTTATACATAAGGCTGTCTTGCTGGTCAGATACGGTCTCACTGTTGATGAGGTTATACAAACGGTAGACGTTTACCCAACCCTTTCTGAATCCATCAAACTCTGTGCCCAGACCTTCAAGAAGGACGTTTCTAAACTCTCCTGCTGTGCTCAGTGAACTGGTTTACAGAAATAGTATTCATAGAGGTTAAGTTCCTGGTATGTGGAAGTCTATAGAGAGTTACGGAGTTATCGGAAATGGAAGTACCTGTGCTCTCATAAACTCCGATGGCTCTGTGGATTGGCTCTGCCTCCCTTTCTTTGATTCTCCGTCCGTATTCTCTGCAGTCCTTGACCCGTCTGCGGGTTACTACTCAATATCTTCCGAAGAACACCAGAACCTGAGCTTGGGTTACGTTGAGAAAACCAACATCCTTGAAAATGTTTTCTCTGCCTATGACCACGATATCCTTGTTACCAGTTTTATGCCGAGGGGTAAAGACTTGCTCCTTAGAAGGGTGAAGTGCAGGCGTGGTAGCTGTAATGTGAGAATAAGATGTTACCCGAAGTTTAACTATGGAAGGGATAGGCCTACGGTAGACTTCAGAGAGGAAAACTTTACTTTCTATAGCGGAAATGAAGCACTACACCTTAAAATCCTTTGGGAGCCGGAACATGTAAAGTTTGACGATGGAGGCGTAGAGCTAACAATCAAGCTCAGAAACGGGCAGAGCTTTTGGACGCTCCTATCTTACGGTAAACCCCCCAGACCTTAACTACTATGGATGTGAAGAACTACTCTCTGAGGAGATAAACTTCTGGAATAACTGGGTACACAGGTGCGAACCAGGAGGGTGTGTCTTTGCAGGACCATGGCATGATCTCGCCGTAAGGTCGGGTTTGGTTCTGAAGCTTCTCTCAACCGATAATGGGGCTGTTGTAGCATCTCCCACCACATCCCTTCCAGAGTCCATAGGCGGGGAGAGAAACTGGGATTACAGGTATGTTTGGATAAGAGATTCTGCCTTTACCTTTCAGGCACTTTCTTCTTTGGGTCACATATCGGAAGCCAATAGGTACTTTAACTGGCTGAGAAATCTCTGTAGGGTCTGTGAAGATCATATGCCCGTGGAAAAATTGAAGATAGCCTTCACTATTAAGGGAGAGCTTGTCCCTGAAGAGAGGGAGCTTCCTCACTTAAGCGGTTACATGAACTCCAGACCTGTTAGGATAGGAAATGAAGCAGGGAAACAGTTCCAGCTTGATGTGTACGGGGAACTGGTTGAAACCTTTTACAGGGCAAGAGGTGAAGGTTTGGAACTGGACCTAAGAGATGCAGAACTGCTGGAGACGATAGCCAACTTTATAAGTTCTGCCTGGAGGTTACCAGACAGCGGTATATGGGAATTCAGGACAAAACCGAAACACTACACTCATTCAAAGTTGATGAGCTGGCTGGCGTTGAAGAGGATATCGGAGCTTCTCCCAAATAATCCGAAGGTTTCCGAGTGGAGGAATTGTATTAAGGATATTGAAAGATTTATACTTGAGCACTGTTATAGTCAAGAGCTAAACAGCTTTGTCCAGTTCCCCGGTTCTAAGGCGGTTGATGTAAGTCTACTCTTAATCCCAATTTTAAACCTCTTGCCAGGGAATGACTTGAGAATAAAGGGAACCGTGGAAAGGATTGAGAGGGAACTCGGTCTAGGAAATGGACTTTACCTGAGGTATAACGTACATGACGGTCTGAAGGGAGAGGATAACCCGTTCCTTCTGGGAAGTTTCTGGATGGTTGAAGCCCTATCTCATATGGAAGACGTAAACCGGGCTGAAGAGCTCCTAACAGGTCTTATAGACTTCGTAAACCCCCTCGGGTTACTTCCCGAAGAGCTATCGGTGGACGGTAAGCGGTACTTGGGAAACTACCCGTTAGCCCTCAGCCACGTTGGTCTTATAAATGCAGCCCTTGCTGTTGGAATTAGAAGGCATCCGGTCGGCTGAAGCCCGCTTGGTCAACGATTTTCCACAGCCTTCCCGTGAGCCTCAACAGGGAGTCCAGCTCCTCAACGGGCTCAAGTTGAGATAGAAGCTCCCTATCTCCGGAGAGATTGTTAACTTTAAATACCTTGCCTGTATCAAAGCAGAGGATAAACTCTGTTAGACTGACCTTCTCGGTAAAGGTCTCGTTGAGGAAAACTTCCGAAATAGAGAAGAAGGTCAGCTGTGAGTTATCAAGCATAAGAGATAAAAGTTTTCCTATGCCCTCAATTGTAGGTTTACCTCTGAAGGGAACTTTGCTTCTCTTTCCCCTTGAAAGGCTCCTGCCTGCAAGGATTTTCCCTTCCTCCCTGTAGACTTCCAGTATGGAGCGAGTGTAGTCCACTCTCAATGAAAGTCCAACCCTGTAAAGGAACTCCACCCTTGAGTTTACATAAACCACTACCGAGTTTTTGAAAAGTTTGGAGAAGCCCTGCTCCATAAAATCAATTTAAAATTTTTACATGAAGTTTCTGTTTACGGAGAACTTCTCCAGGAAAGCTTTAAACTTTTACAACAAGTTCGTTAACGTCCTCGTTATACTCACAGTACCCATAATAATTCTGACGCTCATTACGGCAATAGTAATAATCCTTTATGACCTCAGACTCTTTACGGCACACGTTGTGGGCGGAGAACTGAGACTGGAGCATGAAGAAGCCTTTAAGCTGCTAATAAAAAATATTCTCAACTTTTTTGTTCTTATAGAACTATTCAGGGTCTTCCTTGACGTGATTGAGTTTAAAAGAATCAGGAAACGCCAGATGCTTGAAGCTGGCATAGTCTTCGTGGTAAGAGAGATAGTTATCGCGATGTTTGAGCACCGTTTCACTTACACAGACCTCATAGGGTACGCTGTCCTTCTTGTGGCTCTCGGAATTACGTACGTTTTAATGGAAAGAAGCTGGTTTGAGTTTGTTAAACTTACAAAAAGAAAACCCTTGGATAGTGAATTTGAGAAGGGAATGAGGAGAGTCTACAGGAAACTTAAAATTAAAAAAGCTGAGGAGTAGCATTGAAAAGAGCTCACGAGATAATACTTTAAATCCAATGAAGGAAAGGTGGAAGGTAATAGCAAACCTCTTGGAGGATGAGTTTGATATAGAGGTTCAACCCTCCTATGAGGGTTGGGGTGCCGGGTATGACCCGAAGTTCCTCCCGGTTATTGAGATGTGGGCAAGGGGTGAGGTAGAGGATATTCCTCACGCAGCAAAAACACCGAGAGGTGTGGTGTTTAATATAGTTGAATTTTTGAGAAAAACCGACGACTACACGATAAATTCGGTAAGGCATGAAATCAGTTACCTATTGAGCACCCACTTTCCCAGCTGGAGGTTTGGACAGAGGGAGGTATTCAGGGCTGGGTACGTACCAACTTCTTTCCTGACTCTCTATGCCGTTTTGGAGAGCATAAAGGCTAACGAAAGGATAACAGAGGAAGTTCCGTCGGCGGTATTCGGTCTGAAGGCTATACTTCGTGAAGTCCTGGAAAAGATAGAGACAACTTACCCGCACCATCAGCTGGCTTTATCTCTTGCGTACAGATGGTTAGGGGAAGAGGTGCCTTTCTCCCAAGAGATTAAGCATTACACTGACAGTATGGAAAAAAGCTTCTATGAGTACATCAGAGAGAAGGACCCCCAGACCGCATACGACATAGTTATGGAGGAGTTGTGGAGTAAGTACAGGGTTCTGGTAGATGAAGCAAAGGAACTCAACCACATAGACCTCTTGATAGAGGAAGCTAAAGGTAGGAAGAGGGAAGACGGTCACAGGGGAAGGATAATGACGGACATACTCCGTAAGTTGCCCGATAAATACCAGTCACTCATTCAGGAGTATAAGGAAAAAACCTCCATAGACATACCGGAGGTGGAGAGAAGGGAACTTTTAAAGGTTCTAAACTCAATACAGGACTGGATGAAGGACTATGTAAAACAGATGAGCTACTTAGACCTCCTTGAAAAGGATATAGCCTTTCTGAAACACTTCCTGCCAAAAACCCTTGAGGTTGATGTAGAACACAGGGGATTCCTGAGCTTCCTTTTCAAGGGCTGGGATGAGGAGAGCTCCCTATCAAACAGTATGAAGCTCCAAGAGATACACGACCAAGAACTCTCTGAAATGGACAGGAAATACAGGAGGGAACACGGACTCACAGAGGAGGAGTTTAAAAGGTATCAGCTCTTAATGAAGAGTATTCTTCCCTACGTAGAGCACTTTAAGAGGAAGTTTGATAACCTTCTCCCCGAAGAGGAGGAGCACTGGGGAGGGAGCTACATGTCCGGCAAGAGGCTGAACTTTAAGAGGCTTCCCACAGAGGTTCCTATAAGAAGGGGGAAGATATATACGAGAAGGGAGATTCCCGAAAGAAAAGAGCTGGCTTTTGAGCTACTTATAGATATATCTGCGTCTATGAAGAAGGAGGAAAAGATAATAAACGCAGTAAGGTCTCTTCTGCTGGTTTCCGAGGTTTTAAACAAACTGAAGATGCCCTTTTCCATAAAAGTTTTTAATGAGAATGTTTATGAGCTCAAGGATTTTGAAGAGGATTACAGAATAGCAAAAGCCAAGATAATGGAGCTCGTTACGAATGTGGGCGGGGGAACTGACCTCGGAAAAGCCATAAACATAGGACTTGAGAGCCTGGAGCTCTATATAAAGAGTACCCACAGAAAGGGGATACTTATACTCTTCACCGATGGAGAGCCAACTAAAGGGATGAGGAATGAAGAGCTGAAGTCCTTTATCCTCCAGATGAAACAGAAGTTCCCAATAGTAGGCGTGGGAGTTGGTGAAGCTACGAGGATGGTTAAAGATTACTTTGACAGGACTGGTATAAGCGTTGAGGATGTATCCAAACTCCCTTCAGCCTTCTCCTTTGTGGTGGAGAACCAGCTTAGAAGACTGCTTTCGGTGAGCTGATATAATCTCTTGAGTGGAGGAGATAATCCATAGGGGAGGAGCCCTCTTAGAGATAGGTATAATCCTCATAGCAGGGTACCTCTTCGGTAACCTCGCAAACCTTATCAAGCTTCCACGGGTGAGCGGATACATACTGGCAGGGATAGTGATGAGCCCCTCACTGCTGGGGGTTATAGATAAGAGCTTTCTTGAACGTTCCGATATAGTTACCCACGCGAGCCTCTCCATAATAACCTTCCTTATAGGTGCGAGCCTCAGCTGGAGTAAGGTTAGAAAGCTTGGGAAGAGCATAGCTCTTATAACATTTGGCGAGGCTGAGCTGGCTTACCTTTTCGTCACACTCACCATGGCGCTCTACCTCTACTTAACTCAGGGAGAGAACCTAACAACGGTCGTTGCTTTAGCTCTCCTATTCGGCGCTCTGGCATCTCCAACAGACCCTACAGCCACACTCGCCGTTATCCATGAATATAGAGCTAAGGGAGTTCTCACCACAACTGTCCTTGGGGTTGCAGCCCTTGATGATGCGACAGGAATAATAAACTTCGTTCTCAGCTTCTCAGTGGCGATAGCCCTCGCCTCGGGAACATCTCTCAGTCTAAGCTCCGTCTTAGGAGAGATAGCCATTCATATAATCGGTGCCCTCATACTTGGAACGGTTATGGGAAGTTTTATGTTCCTTTTGGGGCGGTTTGCCAGAGAGAGGAAGGAAGTAGTTACCCTGACCATAGGGACACTCCTGCTCACCTTCGCCTTGGCGAGAGTTTTAGGAGTTGACGAGCTTCTCTCTACGATGAGCGTTGGGATAACCATTGCAAACGTGGGCAACGCCTGGGAAAAGTTTGAGAAACCCCTTGAGAACTACATAGAGGACTTCATATTTACAGCCTTCTTCGTGGTGGGCTCAGCTTTTCTTGACCTGGAAGTGCTCCTTACATTCTTCCCTGTGGTCATTATATACATACTGAGCAGGTTTGCCGGCAAGTTCACAGGTGTTTACATAGGAGGGCATATATCTGGAGCACAAGAAAAAGTAAAGAGATACCTAGCCTTTGCCCTCTTCCCTCAGGGAGGGATAGTTATAGGTCTCGCCCTCCTTGCCTACCAGAACCCAAACTTTAAAGAGGTAGGTGCTATCTTAGTGAACGTGGTGATAGGTGCTACCGTTATCCATGAGCTCCTTGGACCAATATCCTCCAAGCTCGCCCTGACGAAAGCGGGAGAGGTGACAAAACTATGAGTTTTGAAGGGCTTACGGCTCGCTGATATGGAAAGGAGGAATGTATTAGAATACTCCTATGCAGTTTCTCAGAAAGCTCTGGCAGGTTATATCATTTATCTTCGTTCTCTACGGGTTTTATCTCCTGTTTCTCTTCTTCTGGGACACCCTTATAAGAGTGAACGAGAAATTAGCCCTTCCCTTAGCCGCATTCCTCACCCTGATAGCTATGGGTATAAGTGCCATCTTCTGGATCAGAAAGCATCTGAGAGGAACTTCTCCATCCGTTTCTTAATTAACGAGCCTTTCGTATATTTACCTCATAGTAAAGGGCTTCCCTGTGCTTTCTCAGCCCTTCGGTGGTCAAAGATAGCTTCAAGCCATGGGCATTCAACCGCAGGCATGGTTATAATTTAATCCGATGGCAGTCATAAAGCCTTACAAGGGTAAGTTTCCCAAAATCCATCCATCCGTTTACCTGTCGGACAACGTTTACATTATAGGCGACGTGGAGATAGGTGAGGACTCAAGCGTCTGGTTCGGGAGCGTTGTAAGGGGAGATGTGAACTACATAAGGATAGGGAGGAGGACGAACATTCAGGACAACTCGGTGGTTCACGTTACCCACGACACCCACCCGACGATAATCGGAGATAACGTCACCGTTGGACACAGGGTGATACTTCACGGATGCACTCTCGGAAACAACATACTCGTAGGCATGGGAGCGGTAATAATGGACGGGGTTGAGATAGAGGACTACGTCCTCGTTGGAGCAGGAGCTTTGATAACTCCTAACAAGAAGATACCTTCGGGCGTTCTCGTTGCAGGCGTCCCGGCAAAGGTCATCAGGGATCTGAAGGAGGAGGAGATAAAGCTCATAGAGGAGTCGGCTGAGAACTACGTGAGGTATAAGAACGAGTATTTAAAAACCCAAGAGCACGGCTCCTAATACCATCAAAAGTGCTCCCCAGAAGCTCCTCTTTATTTCCTCTCCGAAGAAGAGCTTTCCGTAAATAACGTCAAGGATTATGGCGAGCCTCTCTACCGACGCTACGTAAGAGGTGTAGGTGAAGGTGAGGGCGGCTGTGTAGGTCACCATTCCGAGGGTGAAGAGAATGCCCATCGGGATGTTCAGAGGATTTCTGTAATTCTTCAAGGAGAGAACTTCCCTGAAACCCACGAAGGGCACGAGACCGAGGCTCATTATGAGGCAGTAATACCAGGCGAAGAAGTAGGGATTGCTGTGGGTTATAGCAAACTTCCCGATAACGACGTTAAAGCCGAATAACAGGGCAGAACCGAGCATGTAAAGACTACCCCTGTTCACACGGAGAAAGCTAAGGAGCGAACCTCCCGTTATAACAAAGGAACCACTGAGTATGAGAAGAATCCCTAGGAGACCCAAAGTGCTTATCCTCTCCCCTAAAATCAAAAAACCGAAAAGGGCGGAGAAGAGGGGCATGAAGGCGAAGAAAGGCATTCCGAGGGAGAGGGGAGCGTGCTTTATACCCTTTATAAAGAGAACAGAAGCCACCACCTCGGAAGGGAGCCAGAGAAAGGTCGTCCAGAAAACGGTGAAGTTCATGTCCCAGAAGTAAATACCCACAGGAAGCAGAAGGAGAGCACCAACGGGAAAGCGTATCCATAGAACGAAGTTCTCGTTGTAACCCCTGAGGATACTCTTCTTGTTAAATATGTCGTTGGTAGCCCAGAAGAAGGCGGACATAAAGGCAAGGAGTATGCCGAGCATGGGAGTAGTATAGAGTAAGATTATGACACCTTCCAGTAAAGTAATACCGGACTATATTACTCTTATGGCGGTAGTTAAGAAAACTGTATCCATTCCGGAAGAGCTTTACAGGGAAGCTGTCAGGGAGGGAAAGAGCTTCAGCAAAGTAGTGGGTGAGGCTCTGAGGGAGTATTTAAAGAGTAAAAGGAAGGAGAGACTCAAATCTCTGTGGGGGACCCTGAAGGATTTGGGGATAAAGGAGGGGACGGAATTTGTTAATGAGTTGAGAAGCGAACAGCTCAAAGCACAGGAGGATAGAGAGCGTTGGCAGGATACCTGATAGATACCGACGTGTGCGTTGATTTTCTCAGAGGCGCTGATTACGCAAGAGACCTTATTCTCAAGCTGTTTGATAATGAGGAGGTGTACGTAAGTATTCTGACCAGATATGAGCTCCTCAAAGGAGCTTTTACAAAGAAGCATATGAGTGCCGTTGAGGATTTCCTCAACTCCTTTGAAACCTTCTTCCTCAACAGGGATATAGTTAATGTTGCAGCCGAATTTTACAGGAAATACAGGAAGAAAGGCGTAACCCTTGCAGACATAGATTGCCTCATAATGGCAACTGCGAAAGTGCATGAGCTGAAGATTGTTACGAGGAATGTAAAACACTATCCGGAGAAAGCCCTTCTCTCCGAGTTTTCCCTGAACTTAATTAAATGACTCATAACAGTTCCGATAGCTTGAACAGCGAGTAGAGGGCTAAACCCTCAGCCTCTATGTTCTCCTTTCCACCTTCTTCTCTGTCCACTATGGTAAAGACGCCTATAACCTCAAGACCCGCTTCCCTGCAGGCTCTAACAGCTTTTAAAGAAGACCCTGCGGTCGTTACCACATCCTCCACAACCGCAACCCTCTCTCCCTCCTTAACGAGCCCCTCTATCTGTCTCCCCATTCCGTGTCCCTTGGGCTCCTTCCTGACAACAAAGGGCTTTATGGGATTTCCGTCCATGTAAGAAACAAAGGAAACAGCGTAAGCTATCGGGTCGGCACCGAGGGTGAGACCTCCCACCCCGTCGGGATTGAACTCACTCACGAGCTCATACATCAGCTTCCCCACAAGGTACGCCCCCTCCGGGTCAAAGGTGATCTGCTTGAGGTCCACGTAGTACCTGCTGAGCTTTCCGGAAGAGAGTTTGAAGACAGGTTCATCAGCAACCTTCAGAGAGCGTTCCCTTATCAGAGCCTTTAGTCTTTCCCTTTCCATGGTGCTAATATTTTAGTGTGTTTCTCCTTTACCTTTTCTCTCTTATTTACGGCGGAGCCGTCTCTATAAGAAACCTTCTGTATGACAGAGGAATTCTTAAAACGAAAAAGCTTCCTGTCCCCGTAATTTCGGTAGGAAACATATCCGCCGGCGGTTCCGGGAAGACCTCTCTAGTCAGATTTTTAGCCCAAGAGCTTGGAAGGACCCTGCGGGTGGCGATTCTCCTGAGAGGATACAGGAGGAAGAGCAAGGGAACCCTCGTGGTCTCTGAATGGGGGGAGCTGAAGACCGATGCCTGGTCTGCGGGAGATGAGGCTTACCTTCTCGCCAGGCTTCTTCCTGAGGTCTCGGTCGTCGTCTCGGAGGACAGGTACAGGGGCGGACTTCTTGCGGTGGAAGAGCTCGGGGCGGAGCTCGTAATCCTTGATGACGGCTTCCAGCACAGAAAACTCTACAGGGATTTGGACGTAGTCCTGATTAAAAGGAGAGACTTAAGCGACAGACTCCTTCCCGCAGGACTTTTGAGAGAACCTCTTAAAAACCTAAAGAGGGCAGACGCAATAGTCCTCTCCTATCAGGACGTAGAGCCCTTTGAGTTCTCCATTGAGGGAAAGCCCGTTTTTAAGCTCTTCAGGGAGTTCAGGTATCTTTTAAACAGCAGTTTTGAAAGGGTTCCCCTTGAAGAGTTAAGGGGGGAAGAGGTAGTAGCCTTTGCAGGTCTCGGGGACAACGAGCAGTTCTTTAAAACCCTTGAAAGGCTTAACTTTAAGGTCAAGGATAAACTAAGCTTTCCCGACCACCACGATTACAGAGACTTCAGGCTGGAGAAAGATAAACTCTACATAACAACCCCCAAGGATATGGTAAAGCTCCCCCCTTCGGAAAACCTCTACGCCCTTGACTTTGAGGTGAGGGTTGATGGATTGCTGACCTTCCTTATGGAAAAGCTCGGGATGGCAGATAGATTTAAGAAGAGGTAAAAAATTTTGGATTGGGTTGAGGTTCTCTCTCCGGTTTTTGAGGAACTTATAGAAAACTTTCCGGTAGGTGTCCTCATAGTGACCTTGGAGGGAGATATACTCAAGGCGAACAGGATAGTCCTTGAGTTTACAGGATACACGGAGGAGGAGATAAAGGGGCTCAACGTAACCAAACTCTACAAAAACCCTGCGGACAGGGAGCTCTTCTTAAGGGGGTTGTTGGAAAAAGGTATGGTAAGGGACTTTGAGGCTGAGTTTCTCAGTAAGGACGGAAGACCCTTCTGGGCACTCCTTGACTCAAGACTGGTTAGCGTGGGCGATAAACGTCTCATAATCACTGTCGCACGGGATATAACACAGCAGAAGAAGGCGGAGGAAAAACTCCGCAGGATACTTGAAGACCTGCCGGTGGGAGTCCTGATAACCGCAAAGGACGGAAAGGTTTTGTACGCCAATCCCTTCCTCGCTGAACTCTTAGGTGGAGATATAAAGAGGTTAGAAAACCTGAGGGTTACCCAGTTATACGGTTCTAAGAAGGACAGGAAGAGGTTTACGAAAGAGCTCCTTGAGAAAGGAGAGGTAAGGAACTTTGAGCTCAGGCTGAAGGACGAAGGGGAGAGATGGGTGTCTGTAAACGCGACCCTTGAGAAGATTGGTGATGAAGAGCTTATCATAACAACGGTTGAGGATATAACCCAGAGGAAGCTCTTTCAGAAGGAACTTCTCAGGCTCGTTGAGGAGAGGACGAGGGAGCTCGCGGAGTCGGAGTCAAGGTACAGACAGATGGTGGAGAACCCCCTTGTGGGCGTTTACCTCGCCGATGAGAGAGGAGTCTTCCTATTCATTAATCGGAGACTCTCGGAGATGAGCGGCTACGAGCCTGAAGAGGTCATAGGTAAGAAGACCATGCTTGAGGTTATAGCTCCCGAGTACCGTGAATGGCTTGCCCGCAGGCTCATGGAGAGGAAAGCGGGCAGACTGGGACCGGACGTGGTTGAGGCGGAGCTCCTGAAAAAGGACGGAACGAGGTTCTGGGCTCTCACTGCTGCAGCGGAATATAGGGATGCTGAGGGCAACATAAAAGGCTACCTCGGTGTGGTCGTTGATATAACGGAGAAGAAGGTTGCGGAAAGGAGAGTTCTTGAACTCCTTGAGGACCTCAGGAGTTTCTCCCACAGCATCTCCCATGACCTGAAAGCTCCCCTGAGAGCCCTCCAGTCCTATGCGGAAGCTGTCCTTGAGGACTACGGAGAAGACCTCCCCGAAGGTGCCCTGGAGCTCGTCCAGAGGATATCCGGAACAGCTCAGAAGATGGCAAAACTCATAGAGGACATACTGACCTATACCAGAATTACCGGCAGTAAACCTGAGCTTAAAAGGATTGAACTGAAAGAGGTCCTTTCCGAGATTCTCTCCTACTTCGGGGAGGAGATAAGAAGCAGTGGGGCTAAGGTTGAGGTAAAGGAGCCGTTGCCGCCGGTTCTTGCCGATGAAACCCTGCTCAGGTTAGTCCTTCTCAACCTTATATCCAACGCCCTTAAGTACAGGCACCCGGAAAGGAGACCGGAGATAGAGGTGAAAGCTGAGAGCAACGACTGGGTAACCTTCTGGATTAAAGACAACGGCATCGGTATAGACGGAGAGTTTCAGGAGAGGATATTCCGTATGTTTGAGAGGCTCCACGGAGAGGAGAGCTACCCAGGGACCGGTGCGGGTCTTGCCATAGCCAAGAGAGCTGCTGAAAGGATGGGAGGAAGCATAGGGGTAGCTTCCGAGCCTGGAAAGGGCAGCAGCTTCTGGATTAAATTAAGAAGGGGAGAAGGTAACATTGAGGGTGGTTCTGGTTGACGATAACCCCGACGACCGCTTCCTGGTGGAGAGGGAGCTCAGGAAAACCTTTGAGGATATTGAGGTTGTCCACGTAAAGGAGAGTAAAGAGCTAAGAGATGTCCTGGAGAGGGGCGATTTTGACCTTCTGATAACTGACTACCAGCTCCGATGGACCGACGGGCTCTCCGTCCTGAGGAAGGTGAAGGAGAAATACCCTTTAAAACCCGTAATCATGTTTACGGGAACGGGGAACGAAGAGGTAGCTGTTGAGGCTATGAAGTCAGGACTTGACGACTACGTTCTTAAATCCCCGAAGCACTTCAAGAGGCTCGCCGTAGCCGCCAAGGCTGTCCTGGAAAAGGCTCAGCAGAGGGAAGAGCTTGAAAGGATAGAGGCAACTTACAGAGACCTCTTCAATAACGTCCCCATAGGGCTGTTCAGGTTGAGCAGGGACGGAGAGATACTTGACCTGAATCCTATAGCAAGAGAACTCTTTGGAGTTAAGCTTGGACAGAAGGTGAGCATAGGTGAGCTTTTCCTTGACAGAAAGGAGCTCTTCCGCTTCCTCAGGAAACTGTACCAGAAAGGTCTGATTAAGGGGTATGAAACCAGGCTGAGAACACTGAAGGGAGATGTCCTGTGGGTAAAGATAAACGTAAGGAAGATTGAAGAGAACGGGAAGGTCTTTTACGAAGGCTCCGTAGAGGACATAACTAAGCAGAAGCTGGCAGAGGAGAAGATAAATAAGGTCCTGGGCGCCTACCCGGACCTCGTGTTCCTCATAAAGGATGGAAAGTTCACCTACGTCAAGGGGAGCGAGGATGACCTCCTTACAGAACCTGATAAGCTCGTGAGTAAGAGCATAGAGAGGGTGGTACCACCGGGTGTAGCCATAAGGTGGAGGGAGCTTATAAACGAGGCTCTTGACACGGGTTCAAGGGTGGATTACAGCTACACGGTTCACCATCCCAAAAAGGGAGTCCTGTTTTACCAGGCTGTTATCCTGCCTTTCTCCGACGGAGAGGTCATAATCTTCTCCAGGAACGTTACTCAGGAAGTCAGCCTCAACAGGATGTACAGAACCCTAAGTAGCTTCAACAGGAGTCTCCTTTACGTTAGGTCTGAAGAGGAGATGTTTATGGAGATGACAAGAATTCTTGTTGAGGAGGGAGGCTTCAGACTCGCTATGGTTTGCAGAGTGGAAGATGGGGAGTTCAGACTGGAGGTGGCTCACTCAGACAGAGAACTGAGCTTAGACCCCCCTATTCTCTCCAGGGTAGCTCCGAACCTCCTTAAGGAAACCGTCCGCTCCCGAAGTATCCGTGCTTTTAACAACGTATATGAAGACTTTAGCGGCGAGCTAAGGGACATCCTTGTGAAGGAAGGCTTCCTATCCTGCAGCTTCTTGCCCCTTGAGGTTGAGGGTGAAGTCTTTGCACTCCTTGTCCTCTTTTCCGACATGCTTGAGTTCTTCAGAGGGGAGGAGCTTGAACTTCTTGAGGAGCTAAGAAAGAGTGCTGGATATGCCCTTGAGAGCCTCAGGAAGGAGGAGAGACTCCATTACCTCACTTACCACGACCAGTTAACGGGACTCCTGAACAGAACGGCTTTCATGGAAGTCCTTAGGGACACCCTTGAGAAAGCCAAAAGGGAGAACCTATCGGTCGCCCTTCTGATAGCGGACGTTGCACAGCTCAGGTACATAAACGAGTCCCACGGTCACACCTTCGGAGACAGGGTTCTTGTGGAACTTGCGGACAGGTTGAGGGATGTTTTAAGAACGGGTGATGTTCTGGCACGCCTGGGAGCCGATGAGTTTGGTATAGTGCTTACAGGTTTCAAAACCCTTGGGGATATAGAGCAGGTCATAGGGAGGATACTTACCACGTGCTCCCGTCCGATAAACATAAAGGGTGTGAACCTTACCCCGAGACTCAACGTTGGGATAGCTCTGTTCCCTGACGATGCGGAGGAGATGGACGAACTGGTTAAGAAGGCGGACATAGCCCTCAACCTTGCTAAGGAGAAGGAGAGGGAGTTTTACCTTTACTCAAAGGAAGTTGCTAAGCAGTTTGAGGTTGGATTGATTGTGAGGGAGCAGCTTCCCTCAGCGATTGAGAAGGGACAGCTTTACCTCCTCTACCAGCCCATAGTCAGCACAAGAGATGTAAGGGTAAGGGAACTGGAGGCTCTCGTTAGATGGAACCATCCCGAGCTTGGAAACATACCTCCCTCCCTCTTCATATCCGTTGCCGAAAGAACCGGAGACATAGTTAGACTTGGGGAGTGGATACTCCGCAAAGCTGTGAGGGAGTGCAGCGAGCTTATTAAGAGAAACCCCGTTGGTATCAGCATAAACCTGTCGGCAAAGCAGCTGAAAGAAGATGAGTTTCTTGAAATTATTGAAGCCGTTGTATCCGAATATGGAATCCCTACCGGGAGGATTCAGTTTGAGATAACCGAGAGGGAACTGGTAGAGGCAACGGCGGAGAACATCAATATCCTGGTAAAGCTCAAGGATAAAGGTTTCAGCATAGCCATAGATGACTTCGGAACCGGTTACTCCTCCCTCTCCTATCTTACCAAGTTCCCCATAGATACTTTAAAGATAGACATGGAGATAATAAGGAGCATGGAAGAAAACCTGAGAAACGTGGACCTCGTTGCCGCCATAATTGAGATGGCTCACACCCTTGGCATGGACGTGATTGCGGAGGGAGTGGAAACAGAGAAGGAGTTTCAAACCCTCAGACTCCTGAGATGCGACTTCGTTCAGGGATACTACTTCTCGCCGCCTGCAAAACTTGAGGAACTCAGAGCTATGCTTTCTCTGTAAAGGTTTATGAGTAGAACTTCTTGCTTATCTGGGCGAGCTCCTCTCCACAGTTGACATTTTCTCTCTCTATGTACTCCTTCTGTTTCTGTATGGCTTCCTCACCCGTAACCAGGTCTTTTAAGTCCCTCTCAAGGTCTACCGGCTTTACCCTCACTATCCACCCTTCTCCGTAGGGGTCGTCGTTTATAAGCTCCGGCTCATCAAAGAGTCTTTCATTCCTCTCTATAACCTCACCCTCTATAACAGCAGGTATGGGACCGGTCCACTTACCGCTCTCCAGGGACGCGTAAGGTTTTCCCTTGGGAACCTTTCTACCGGGGTTTTTTATCCTGATATTTATTATCTTTCCAGCCCTTGCCTGACCAATATCTGTAGCTCCAACAGTCACGGTTCCGTCTTCATTAACCCTGAACCACACCTGGTTTTCTATATCGTAGTACAGGTCAGGGGGAAGCTTACATCCTCTATAAACGATTTCCTCTGCCATTCCTTACCTCCTGAGCTAAGAACCTCTCAAGAAGAGTATTTTACAGGATTGTTCCAGGGTTGATATGAAGCTGTAAGCCTTGTAAAGTTCATCTGCAGCTGCGAAGACACCATGTCCCCTCACGATGACCACAGGGAGATACTTAAGGGAGGAAGAGGCTCTCTCAGCGAGCTCATCGGAAGCTGAGGGTTTTTCAAGCTCAAGGACCGGCACACTTCCCAGTATCTCTCTACCCTCTGAATCTACAGGAACCACCTCTTCCTTTTCGTAAGACACAAGGAGGGTGTATACGGGGTGAGCGTGTACAACTGCACGCCTTTCTGTCTCAATTATTATCTTTTTATGAACTGACAGCTCCACAGAAGCTCTTTTATCAAGGATGTGTGTCTCTTTGAGGGGTAGCTCAATTATGTCCTCTTTTCTCAAAGCTCCAAGGCTTGAACCCGTCCTCGTTATATACAGCCTCTCCATGAAAGCCCGGCTTATGTTGCCAGAACGGGCACTCACAAGACCTTCTGAGAACAGGAGTTTACCTACCTTTATAATCTCTTTATAAATCCACTCCATCAGAAACCGAGTTCTCTGACTACAGCGTTTATCTCGGGGGGAACTGTCACGGGCTCTTCACACACCTTTATCGCCGTATCGGGGTCTTTGAGTCCGTTACCCGTGAGCGTGCAAACCACCACCTCCCCGCCTTTAAAGAACCTTTCCCTGGTGAGTTTTATGAGTCCTGCAACGCTCGCCGCTGAGGCTGGTTCGCAGAACACACCCTCGGTTGAAGCTATAGTTTTATAAGCGTTGAGTATCTCACCGTCGCTCACCATGTCTATCTTCCCGCCGGATTCTTCAGCCGCTTTGAGGGCGTTCTTCCAGCTATAGGGGTTACCTATCTTTATAGCGGTTGCTATGGTCTGTGGGTTCTTTATTGGGTAGCCTTTGACTATGGGTGCGGCACCCTCTGCCTGCCAGCCCATCATTCTGGGGAGTTTATTTATCTTTCCGGCTTTCTTGTAATCTTTGTAACCTTTCCAGTAGGCGGTTATGTTGCCAGCGTTTCCAACAGGAATGAAGTGATAGTCAGGGGCGTCTCCCAAGGCATCACATACTTCATAGGCTGCCGTTTTCTGCCCTTCTATCCTGAAGGGGTTTACCGAGTTAACGATCTCCACAGGATACTTTTCACCTATCTTTCTGACTATGTGCAGGGCGTCATCAAAAGTTCCCCTGACAGCGAGAACTTTTGCACCGTAAATCATAGCCTGGGAGAGTTTACCTATGGCTACGGCTCCCTTTGGGAGCAGGACGTAAGCTCTGAGACCTGCCCTTGCAGCGTAAGCGGCTGCGGAGGCGGAGGTGTTTCCCGTTGAGGCGCATATGACGGCTTCCTTACCATTTTCCACGGCTTTAGAGATCGCAACTGTCATTCCCCTGTCCTTAAAGGAGCCGGTCGGGTTTAATCCCTCGTATTTCAGGAATATCTTTCCTTTGAAGCCTATAGCCTCAGCCAGATTGGGGGCTTCAATGAGGGGAGTGTTTCCCTCAAGGAGTGTCACAACAGGGGTTTTGTCGGTGACGGGCAAAAACTCTCTGTACTGGTTTATTATTCCCTGCCAACAACTCATAACACGCTCTTAATTATAACTCCGAAATGTTAGAAAATATTAAACTCCATGGAAGAGAGTGCTTTTCTCCTATCTTACTTCCTTATCGTTTTTTCTATGCTGCTCGCCTGGAAGGAGGGGTTAGGCAACGGGAAGGAGATATTCCTGTCCTCTATAAGAACAGCGGTGCAGCTTGTTCTCCTCGGATACGTATTGAAGTATCTACTGCAGCTTAACTCCTTACCGGGGCTTCTCCTTGTGATACTCGGTATGTCTTTTATCTCCGCCTTCATAGCCTATGAGAGAGTCAAAAGTGTAACCGTTCTCTTCACGGGCTTTCTTTCAATAACTACCACAACCTTTTTGACCTTAATTCCCCTCCTGGTTGTTGGTATCCTCAAGCCTCAGGCTCACCAGCTTATCCCCTTTGGAGGGATAATAGTTGGAAACACACTAAATTCAATAACCCTGGCTTTTGATAGGTTTCTCGGAGAGGTAAAGAATCGCAGACATGAGATTGAAGCCAAGGTGGCTCTTGGAGCAAGCCTGAGGGTTGCCATGAAGGAGGCTTTCATTGACAGCTTAAGGGCTTCTCTCATACCAAAGATAAACTTTATGAAGGCTGCCGGGTTGGTTCATATCCCGGGGGTCGCTGTGGGTATGCTGATGGCAGGTGCAGACCCGATGAGCGCCATACTATATCAGATAGTTATACTCTATGCCTTGGTTTTTGCAGGACTCCTCGGGAGTGTTCTCATACTCTACACGAGCTACAGGTGGGCTTTGAAGCTTGCCGTCAGGAGTTCTTAGCACCCGAGTTCTGCGCCTGCTTGTAGGGTACCGGTATGTACTGAACCGAAGGAGGTTGTGCACCCATAGGTTGCTCATAAAGCTCCATCAGGGCGTAAACCTCTTCCGGGACTTCTGTATTCACAGGAAGACCAAGCTCCTTCAGGTAATCTACCGTAAGGGGGTAGTCGTGGGTGAACTTTCCAATCGCAAGCTCCTGTGCTATTTTCTCAGCCTTTTCTCTATCCATACCGTTTGTGCTCAAAAGCCAGAGCAGGTAATCCTTCATCTGCTTTATAGCCTTCTCGGAAACGTCTGCAAGTATGATGGTCTGGTCGTCTATATCCTTTGGCTCCTTCTTTTCCAGAACTTTGAGTATGGAGGTTGCCGGCATCTGCCCTATCTGAGGATCAACGGGACCAAGGACTGCGTTTGGGTCCATTACTATCTCATCCGCGGCAAGGGCTATGAGTGTACCCCCAGACATGGCGTAGTGGGGAACTATGACTCTAACCGGTGCCTTGTGTTTTACAAGGGCATTGGCAATCTGAGTTGCAGCAAGGGCAAGACCCCCCGGAGTGTGGATTATGAAGTCTATGGGCATATCATCGGGTGTCATCCTTATGGCTCTCAGAACCCTCTCCGAGTCCTCTATGTTTATGAACCTGAATATGGGTATCCCTAGGAAACCCATAGCTTCCTGCCTGTGTATCATGGTTATCACCCTGCTCTTCCTTTTATCCTCTATGGCTCTTATAGCTGCCTCTCTTGCCCTCTGGAGGGAAACCCTGCGAAACCATGGACTTAGTATTAGGAAGAATATAAATATGAACCACAGTAAGTTGAACATGTATGAGAATGGGTCGTAAGCGGGCATCTTTACACCTCCTCTGGGCATTATAATACACTGCTGATGAGGATATTTTGCCTTCTGATTACTGCGGTTCTGCTTTTTTCGTGTGCAAAGCCCAGGGTAAATATAAGCTACCTGGAACCTCCGAGAAGGTATGAGGGTGGGCTTAAAAAGCTTGCGGTTCTGCCCTTTGAAAGCACGAGTATGGATGGTAAGGCTTTTGCTTCAGAGCTTGAGGCAGAACTTCTACAGGTAAATGTAGAAGGCAAGCCCTACTTCAGCCTTGTGAGCAGAAACGAGATTGACAAGGTTGTAAATGAGTTGAAGTTCTCCTCCAGCGGGTTTACCGGAGAGAGCTCAGAGCTTGGAAGACTTCTTAAGGCTGAAGGACTTCTTACCGGTGTGGTTGAGTATGCAAGTGGCACAGGCACGTACTATGAGAAGAGGTTCAGGTGCACGAAAACAAAAGGCTCCGGGCTTATAAAGGAGTGTGTTGATGCTGTTGAGTATCCCGTCAGGTGCAGGACCTACGAGCTGGAATTTTCAATGGTGCCAAAGTTGATAAGCGTTGAAAGGGGGAAGATACTTTACTCAAGACGTATAACCAGGCACTATACAGAGAAACACTGTGATGACTATGGGTACCCGCCTCCGAGCTTTAGTCGTATGCTTGACAGGGCAAAGGGAGAGGCTATAAGGGAACTCATAGAGGATATAGCACCTCATCCGGTGACTGTTGTGGCTGAATTTATAGACGACGATGAGGGAGTGAAGGACAGAAACTCCTTTGAGAAAGCCATAGAACTTGCCGAAGATGGAAGGGTTGAAGAAGCCTGCAGTTTATTCAGAGCTATTAAAGGGGACGCCTACGCTCTCTTTTACAACAAGGGGTTGTGTGCGGAACTTGAGGGCAAGCTTGAAAGTGCGGAGGAGCTTTACAGAAAAGCCCTTCTCATCAGGGAAGACGAAAGGATAAGGAGAGCCCTCAACAGGGTTACTCTTAGGAGGTTAAAGAGGGAAAAGTTGGAGTCTTTAGTCAAATAGAGCTTCAACGTACTCTTCGGTGCTGAACTGCTGAAGGTCCTCTATACTCTCTCCGACGCCTATAAGTTTTATAGGAATTTTCAGCTCCCTGCATATGGCTATGACCGCACCACCTTTGGCTGAACCGTCAAGTTTGGTTACAACTATACCGCTTATGTCCACAGCCTCCTTAAACACCTTAGCCTGCTGGATAGAGTTCTGCCCTATGGTGGCGTCTAAGACCAGCAAGGTTTCCGTCGGCTCTTCAGGAAGGAGTTTCTGAATAACCTTCTTCACCTTTCTGAGCTCGTTTATAAGGGGCTCCTTGGTGTGGAGTCTGCCGGCTGTATCTATAAGAGTTATGTCGTGTCCTTCCTTGATGGCTCTTTCCACCCCTTCATAGACCACCGCAGCAGGGTCAGCCCCCTCATGTTTCTTAGTTATGTCCGCTCCAGACCTTTTAGCCCAAACCTCTAACTGCTCTATGGCGGCAGCCCTGAAAGTATCAGCGGCAACAAGCATTACCTTCTTCCCCTCGCTTGTAAACTTGTAGGCAAGCTTCCCTATGGTTGTGGTTTTCCCAGAACCGTTTACACCTAAGAACAGAATTACAGCGGGTTTCTTATCCTCCGGGATATTCAGAGTTCCTTCGCACCCTTTAAGGAGTTCCTTGACTTTCTCCTTGGTAACCTCTTTGAGCTCCTCAGAAGTTTTTATATTCTTCCTTAAAGCTATCCTCCTCAGGTCTTCAACGAGAGCGACAGCCGTTTTAACACCTATATCAGCCTTAACCAGGAGCTCCTCCAGCTCCTCAAAGAGCTCCTCATCTACCTTCCTGCCTCTGAACACGATACCGAACTCAACGCTCTCTTTTGTCTTCCTAAGTCCCCTCTTCAGCTTCTCTAAGAGGTTCTCCTTCTTCTCTTCAACAAGCCCAAGCTCCCTCTTCACCGCATATATCTTCTCTTCAACCTCCTCCCTTTTTGAGGGTGGAGCTATCTTCAGAGCCCTCTCAAGTACTTCAAGGGCTTTCTCCCTCTTGCCTGTTGCCTTGAGTATGTTCCCCACTTTCAGCAGACTGTCAAAGTCCCCTACCTTGAGGTATTCCTCAACAGCTCCTGCATAGTTTCCAACCTTCTCATATACAAGCCCCCTCTCCTTTGCGGTCCCAAGCTCCTTCCCGTATCTTTCAAGGAGCCTGTAAGCCTGCATAAAGTTTTCTTCCTCCAAGTAAAGGTCAAAGAGAACCTTCCTTAGGTCTGGGTCGCTTTCATACTTTTCAAGGAGTTTCTTTGCCTTCTCTCTTTTACCCTTTCTCAGAAGCTCAAGGATTGCGCTCTTATCACCTTTCTCAGCCCTCTTCTCTATATCAGATTTTTTGAAGAATAACATGATAAGTATTATCCTAAAAATGCCGTGGTTAAGGTTGAAGTTATCAAGTTCTACCCCTTTGAACTTCCCGGAAAGAGAGGCGGTCTTGTGGGCTACGCAGACGTGAAGATAGGAGAGCTTATAGTCATTAAGACCGTCAAACTGATGAAGAACCGCTACGGGGGTTATTACGTCCAGATGCCCAGCGTTCAGCTGGGAGATAGAAGCTACGAAGTTGTAGAGGTCATCTCCAAAGAACTCCTTGAGGAGATAAGGAGAAAAGTCAGGGAAATTTACGAGGAAAGGTTTAAAATATGAAACTCAGCGTCATGGTTTCATTTATTCAATCCTTCGGCTTTTTCGTTGCCACCCTCATACTGTTTGCAGGAGTGGTCATATACGGGCTCTTTCACCTTGAGGAGCCAAACCTTGTATACTGGAGCATCTTTGGTGCGTCAGCCCTCTTGTTTGTAACAGGACTTGGAGTCACCCTGTTCAGAGGTTTTAAGGACCTCATAAAGGATTACAGGAAGCATGGAAACCTGTTTGGGTTTGTATATGACCTCTTTGCCTCTTTGAAACTCGCCATATTCATAATGCTTCTGCTCGGTATACTTTCAATGCTTGGCTCCACATATATTCAGCAGCTCCAGCCCTTTGAAGCTTACCTTGACAAGTTCGGACCCACAAAAGCCGTTTGGTTTTGGAAGCTGTGGTTGAACGATGTTTTCCACTCATGGTATTACATAACCCTCATAGTCCTGCTCGCCGTCAATCTAATAGTGTGCTCAATAAAGAGGCTACCAAGAATCTGGAGGCAGACCTTCGGCAGCGAAAGAGTCATCAAGCTTGACGAGAGAGCGGAAAAGCACCTTAAACCCATATCGGTCAGGATAAAGGACCCTAAGGATATTATCAACCTTCTGGTAAGTAAGGGCTTCAGGGTTTTTAAGGAGGAAGAAGGGAACAGGGTGTATCTCTTTGCGGAGAAGGGGAAGTATTCAAGACTCGGAGTATACATAGTTCACATAGCCCTTCTGGTGATAATGGCTGGTGCCTTGATAGACGCCATTTTTGGTGTGAGGGGTTTCCTTCCTGTACCTGAAGGAGAAACATCAAACATAATGCTGGTGGGTGCGGACGATAAGAGGGTCAAGCTACCCTTTGCAATTCATTTGAAGGAGTTCAAGATAATAACTTACGGAGATGAGGCTCAGGAGAAGGGGATAAGGGTAGCCGAAGCTTTTAAAGATGCCATAGCCTCTTACAGGAGTAAGGTAGAGATAATAAATTCGGGAGAGAAGGTCGCAGAGGGCACCGTGGAGGTGAACGAGCCTTTCGTATTCAGAAGCTATAGAATTTTTCAAGCTTCCTACGGGCTTACAGGCGGTGTTAGGGAGATGGGAGTGGTAGTTGTTGATAAGGATAAAGCTCAGAAGGATGTGAGGGAAGCCATAGTTGGGAGGTTTACCGTTGGAAGCGGTAAGGTGACCGAGTTTAAAGACATGCTTATATCAGTTGAGAAGGTGGTTCTGAACATAAACAATCCCCAGGCAGGTATGCAGGGGCAGTTAGCGCCGGCAGTGGTTCTCAAAGTCCTCTGGAAGAGGAAGGCTTACAATATACCTGTGGTTTACGACCCACAGATAACCGTCATGGTTTACTCAGAGATAAAGGAGCTTGAGGATTTCCCCTACGTTTTCTTCATGGATGGTTTTTCTCCTCAATTCTACTCCGGGTTCCAGGTCTCCTTCCATCCTGGAACCAACGTAATATGGCTTGGCTCAATAGTGCTGGTGCTTGGTATGATGGTTGCCTTCTATACGGTTCACAGAAAGGTATGGGTAAGAATTGAAGGGGACACAGCTAAGATAGCTTTTTACTCCCACAAATTCAGGGAGGAATTTAGAAAGAGCTTCTTAAGGGAGCTTGAAGAGGTTCACGCCCATGGTCAAACCGCCGGCGGTAGTGCCGATTAAAACAATAGGTGATTAGTATGTTACGGGGAATGAGGGGACGTCTGGTACTGAAGACGGGGGCTTTGCTTTTAGCTCTCTTTATACTCACGGTAGGTATAGTGGCTTTCTTCTTCAGAAAGAGCGTAATAGAAGGCTCTGAAGAGGAAGCCATGACTATAGCGGAGCTTGTGAGAGACACTTTAACCTCCTATATGGTTCTTAACGTTATAGACAGGAAAGACCTGCTCCTTGAACAGATAAAGGATACCAGAGGTCTTGAGTATATAAGGATACTGAGAGGTGAGGCGGTCAAGAGGCAGTTCGGTAACGGTATGGAGAAGGAAAATCCTGCGGACCCTATTGAAAGGGAGGTTATTAATACCGGTAAGGTTAAGAAGGTCCTGCTTGAGGATAAGGACAAGGTCATATACAGGCTGGTGATACCTTACGTAGCCTCCTCATCGGGGCAGGTGAACTGTCTTCAGTGTCATAGGGTAAAAGAGGGGGAAGTTCTCGGCGCTATCAGCCTTGCCGTGGACTTAACTGGGAAGAAGAATGAAGCCTTCACTATGCTGGGACTTTACACGGTAACCGCCGGAGGCATATTCGTATTCCTCTTCCTGGTCATAGTAAAGCACTTTGACCCCTACAGAAGGCTCTTTGAGGATATGAAGAAGGTTCTGGGCAATTTCAAAGAGGGAAACTTTAAAAGCAGGCTTGAAACGGACCTGAGGGACGAGGCTGGGGAACTTGCCCAGTTTATAAACATGGTCGGTGAGCAGCTGAACTTCATACTCACGAACATCAGGGAGAAAGTTTCAATGCTCATAGGCTACAACGTTATGGAAACGGAGAACGCCCTCAAGGACACGGAGAAGATAGTTGAAGAGTTGGTAAAGATATCCCATTTCAAGAGGACTATAGAGCAGGATATAAGGAAGGCTGAGATATACGAAAGGCTTGAGACGATACTCGGAGACTACATGAGCCTGGACAAATTTTCAATTTACGAAGTTGACGAACGCAGGAATGCGATGCGCCCGATTGCGGTTCAGGGTGAGAGTATGTGGTGCTCTGAGGTGATTCTGGAAAATGCTAACGAGTGCAGGGCTAAGAGAACAGGACACGATGTGGACTCCCAGGAGTTCCCGTGTATATGTCCGAGATTCGCCCATAACGAGCTGTGTTCAACTCATGGAATCCAGTACTACTGCATACCCGTAAACATAGGTGGAAAGGTAGGTAGCGTAGTCCAGATAGTTTACGAGAAAGACATGGACATGTTCGTAAGGATGCTTATACCCTACATTAAAGGGTATCTCCAGGAAGCTTCCCCCGTTTTAGAGTCTAAGAGCCTTATGGAGCTGCTCCAGCAACAGTCCTACGTGGACCAGCTTACAGGGCTATACAACCGTAGATTCCTTGAGGAGATCGTGGATAAACTATCCGCCCAGATAAAGAGGAGGGGGACTATCCTTGGAATCCTCATGGTAGATATAGACTACTTTAAACAGGTCAACGACAAGTACGGACACGATGTAGGTGACAGGGTTCTAAAAGAGATAGCCCAGACTATAAAAAATAACGTCAGGGAAGCGGACTATGTGATAAGGTTTGGCGGGGAAGAGATAATGGTCCTCCTTGTGGATTCTCAAGAAGGAGCTGCTGAGCGGGTAGCGGAGAAGATAAGACAGGCGGTTGAGAACAGACCTATAGAGGTATCTGGGGGAGTTTTAAAGAAGACAGTGAGTATAGGAGTTTCGGAGTTTCCCAAGGACTGTGAAGGAAAGTTCTGGCAGTGTGTTAAGTTCGCAGATGTAGCCCTTTACAAGGCAAAGGAAGGCGGGAGGAACAGGGTGGTCAGGTTCACACACGATATGTGGAGCGGGGAGGAGTATTAATACCCTTCTATTGGAAAAGACTATTTATGAATGGTGGAAACCGCCTCAGAAAAACTTGACAATAATATACTCAAGAAATATTATAATAGCAATTAAATAGGAGGAAGAGGAATGATAAGCGAAAATCTGTTCTCGGCACGTTCCCTTGAGTATCTGGAAACGGCAAAGGAGATAGCCCGTCAGCAGGGTGACACGAAAGTGGATACAGACCACCTCCTGATAGCCCTATTGTCAGATGAGAGTTCTCCCCTTGCCAAGTTCCTTGAAAAGAGAGGGGTTGAAAGGAAGGAGTTTCTTAAAAGGATAAGGGAACACCTTGGCAACCTGTGGGAACAGATTGAAAAGGCAGTTGAACAGGAAGCGAAACACCTCATAAACCTCCGCTCCCAGATAATGCAGGTAAAGTCAGACATAGGTGGGGTTCAGACGGAACTTCAGCGGATAAGACAGGCAAAGGACAGGCTTCAGAGGGAGCTGGAACAGGCACGCAGGTACAGGGATTACTGGACATTGGAAAGTCTTGAGCTTGAACTCAGAAGACTCAACTCTCTGGAGCAAAATTACCGCAGACAGCTGGAGGGTGTTGAAAGGAGTTTAACCTCGGTATTCAAGTCAGAGGACGTGAGAGCTTTCCTTGACAACAGGCTTTCAATAGACGGACTCATAAGAAAGGCTATAGAGGATTCTTCCCTAATTCAACAGGTAAAGGAGATAGGGATATCGCCCGACAGGGTTATTGACAGGATAGCGGAAAGAGTATTTGGGAAGAAACCAAGCTTTGATTACAGCACCTACTTGATAAGAGTTCTTGAGGACGCCCAGAACAGGGCTGTCAGTGAGGGAGAAACCCAGGTGCAACCCTCCCATATAGGTGCCTCTCTGGTTGAGGCAAAGGATACAATCGGAGGTAGATTAATAAATCAGGTATTAGGAGGTGAAAAAGAGATGAAAGATGTAGGACAGGAGCTGAAAGAAGAGGAGAAATCTCCCCTTGAGAGGTTCGGCGTGAATCTGACCCAGCTTGCAAAGGAAGGTAAGCTTGACCCTGTGATAGGAAGGGAGAGGGAGATAAACCAGCTGATTGAGGTACTTCTGAGGAGAACAAAGAATAACCCTGTCTTGGTGGGAGACCCAGGAGTTGGTAAGACAGCGATAGTTGAAGGCTTAGCTCAGAGAATCGTAAACAAGGAAGTTCCAACGGAGCTTCAGGACAAGGAGATATGGGCAGTTGATATGGCGACACTACTTGCCGGTTCCAAGTACAGAGGTGAATTTGAGGAAAGGATGAAAGCCCTCCTTGATGAAGTGAAGGAAAAGGGTAACGTAATACTCTTTATAGATGAAATACACACTATAGTTGGTGCGGGAAAGGCTGAAGGTGCCGTTGATGCCGGTAATATAATGAAACCGGCTCTCGCGAGGGGTGAGATAAGGGTTATAGGTGCTACAACCGTTGATGAATATAGAAAATACATAGAGAAAGATCCTGCCCTTGAGAGGAGGTTTCAACCCATATACGTTGACGAGCCTTCGGAGGAGGAGACCTTAGAGATACTCAAGGGGTTGAGACCAAAACTTGAGCAGCACCATAAGGTGAAAATATCTGACGAGGCTATAGAGGCTGCGGTAAAACTCACAAGGAGATATGTGACCTTCAGGAAGCTTCCCGACAAGGCTATAGACGCGCTGGACCAGGCTTCCGCACGAAAGAAACTTTCGGTTATATCCGTACCTCCTGAGATACAAGAAATTGAGAGGAAGCTAAAAGCTCTAGAAGAGGAGATAGTGAAGGCAAACCTTGAAGGTAACTACGAGAGGGAAGCCCAGCTCAAAGTTCAGAAGGTTCAGCTTGAGAAGGAAAGACAGCTCCTCATGGAAAAGCTCGGTAGTGTAGACGTTAAGGCTAAAGAGCTAAAAAGGAGGATAGACGAGCTTGATAAAGAAATCATTAAAGCCTCTGAAAAGGGAGATTATGAGAGGGAAGCCCAGCTTAAGATAGAGAAGGTAAACCTTGAAAAGGAGCTGAAAGCCCTTGAATCCCAGAAAGCTGAGGAGCTCGTTGTCACATGGGATGATGTGGCACAGGTTGTCTCCGAATGGACAGGGATACCAGTTACAAGACTGAAAGAGGAGGAGATGGAAAAACTCCTTAAACTTGAAGAAGAGCTGCACAGGAGGGTTGTTGATCAAGAGCATGCTGTAAAGGCAGTAGCCGAGGCGGTGAGGAGAGCCAGGGCTGGTCTGAAAGACCCCAAAAGACCGATAGCCAGCTTTCTCTTCCTTGGACCAACCGGTGTAGGTAAAACAGAGCTTTCAAAGGCACTAGCAGAACTCCTCTTTGGTGAAGAGGATGCCCTTATAAGGCTGGATATGTCCGAATTTAAGGAAGAGCATTCCGTTGCTAAGTTAATAGGCGCACCTCCAGGATACGTGGGATATGAAGAGGGTGGAAAGCTTACCGAGGCGGTTAGAAGAAAACCTTACTCGGTCATACTTCTTGATGAGATTGAGAAAGCTCACCCAAGGGTATTTGACCTATTCCTTCAAGTTCTTGATGACGGAAGGCTCACAGATTCCCATGGAAGGACCGTTGACTTCAGAAACACGGTTATCATAATGACTTCAAATATAGGTAGCCAGTACCTACTTAACATACCCGTTGACGCCAACGAAGATGTAGTTCAAAGGGAGTTTGAAAAGGCTAAGGATAAAGTTCTTGAAGAGCTCAAGGTCTTCTTCAGACCTGAATTCCTTAACAGGGTTGATGAGGTGATAGTCTTCAAACCTCTCACGATGAGGGAGCTATCTCAGATTATTGACCTCTTGGTTGCCAACGTAAACCGCAGACTCAGAGAAAGAGATATAGAGATTGAGCTGACCCATGAGGCTAAAAACGAGCTCGTTGCACGGGGTTATGACCCTGCCTTTGGTGCAAGACCTCTAAAGAGAACTATACAGAGGTACATTGAAACACCTTTAGCTGACAAGATAATCAGGGGTGAAGTTAAGGATGGAATGAAGATAGTGGTTGACTTTAAAGACGGAGACTTCCAATTCATACCCAAAGAAGCTTATCAGCCGGCTACAGCCCCAAGCGGTGACAGCAAAGGGGGAGAGGATTCTTAAACCTCTCTTCCCCTGTTTCCTCCTCGTATAATTAATTAACTGACGGGGCGTAGCTCAGGTGGTAGAGCGCTGGCTTCGGGAGCCAGAGGTCGGCGGTTCAAGTCCGCTCGCCCCGAGGATTTCCCGCTTCTCCCCTATCCCGTTGACGAAATACTGCCGAAGTCGATACTGTCCACTACTTCTTGAAGGTATTCATCTGTCAGATGGGCATATCTCTTTGTCATGGAAAGGTCTGAGTGGTGGAGGAGTTTCTGAACTGCATATATGTCCTTTGATTTCATCGCTACCCAAGAAGCAAAAGTGTGCCTGAGGTCATGAAATCGGAAGTTCTTTATACCTGCCTTTCGGCAAGCTGTTTGAAAGGCTCTCCTGTATCCGTTCCATTCTGCACTATACGGCTCCCCCTTCGAGTTGATGAAAACATACCCGTGGTCTATCCCTCCTTCCTTTTGCTCTTCCTTTAGCTTCATCAGTAATTCATACACAGTTTTGTTCATCGGTATCTTGTAGATCTTCTTTGTCTTTGTGTTTGTTGGCTCTATGTAGATCTTCCTGTTCTTGAAGTCTACCTGATCCCACTTGAGGGAGAATATCTCTCCCGCTCTCAGTCCCGTATTAAGAGCAAATATTACTGCTGGTTTGAGCCATTCGGGGCAGGTATCTATCAGCTTCTTAGCCTCTTCGGGAGTGAGATACCTGAGCCTTTCATTCTCAACATCCCTGAACTTCTCTATCTTCGGCAGGTCTCCGGAAAACAAGCCCAGCTCTTTGGCTCTGTTGAAGATACTTTTGAGAACGGTCAGTTCTTTGTTTATCGTGTCTTTACCTACTCCATTCTGTAGTCTCTTCTTCTTGTAGTGCTCTACCGTGAAATATGAAATCCTCTGGAGCTGATAGTCCCCGAAGTACTCCACGAGCTTCTCTACTCTGTATCTGTGTATGTCCTTTGCCTTTTTCCTTGCGTGTGAGCGGGTTTCATACCATTCGAGGTATTTTCTCGCTACCTCCTTGAAGGTAGTGTTTTTCTCTTTCGGTGGTATCCACTCTCCCCGGATTACCTGAGCTCTTATCTCGTTAGCGATTTCTCGTGCAACGGTCTTAGCGACATTCCCTATCTTGACATAGTATCGTTTACCCTGATACATGAACTCGAAATACCAGTTCTTTCCTCTCTTCCTGAGATAGCCCTCTCCCCTCGGCATACTCCTATTTTAGCTTGTCTACCATAGGATTTACAAAAGGCAAACTCCTGAAGTATTCATCCAGTTCTTCCTTGAGGAAGATGATCTTCTTTCCCCACTTTCTTCCCGGCAGTTTTCCCTTATACGTCAGTCTCCTTACCTGCTGTTCTGTCACTCCGAGCATCTGAGCGACGTCTTTGACGGTCAAAACCCCGCTCATCCATCTGTATAGCGCAAAATTCTGAGCCGGTTTTATGTGGGTAGATGCACATAAACAATTTTTGCGCTATTTCTCATATGAGGGTTAAAGTAGAAAAAGAGTATCTCAATCCCGTCGTAAAGTCTTTCCTCAGCTACTATAAAGACGTTCCTGCGGTTCATACGCTCTGCTTTGTTCTGGATATTCTAAGAGACTACATTGACCACTCTCCTGAACTGGTAGTCCTTGCCTGGAATCAGAACAGCATCCTGGTGAGTATCCGTATTTACGACAGACAGATACTGGTGAAGGTGCTGGTAGGAGCCGTGGAAATCCTGAGTGTGTGGGACGGTAGAAAGAAACCTCTACGCATACATGTGTATGACGACTCGGACACTTTTGAATACCTGAGAGCCTTGATAGAGACGGCTTTCTGAGCACAACAGTTTTTATGTGTGCATATACACATAAACGTCTGACCGGAAGAAATCTTTTATGTGCAGGTATCCACATAAACCTTGGAGCTTGGGTTACGGATTGAGAGATTTGTAGTGTTACGGTTGGGGATTCCCCCACTTACCGAAACACTCTCTTGTCCTTGAAAACCAAGCTATTGAGATTTATCCTCTTTGTATGCGAAACACTTATGAGCTGATTAGTTTGAGGAAGAGACTGATAGAAGAACTCGGCGGTCTTCCTCCGCTTGAAGAGTGGCTCTATCTCCTCAAAGAAGAGACGAGGAACTCCATTATGATTGAGGGACATTTCGTATCGGAAGAGGAGATGGAAGCCGTCCTGTCAGGGAAAGGAGCAATAACAAGGGACGAAGAGGTAGCTCTGCACTACTTCAAAATCGCCCTGTTCGTTTACGGGCTTGCCTATGAGAACTACAAAACGGGGGAGTTCATCTTCTCGGAGTCCCTTATAAGGCAGATCAATAAGGGAGTTCTCGGGGAAAGAGGAGAATACCGCAAGGGAGAAATCAGAATAGCGGGAGCGAGGTTAAGACCGCCATCTCCATTTCATCTGGAGAAGTGGATGAAGCTCTACGTGGACTGGGTAAAGGAGAACGCAGGTTCCGGAGACTTCACGGACTTCCTTGCAAAGGAGCACGTCCTCTTTGAGAGCATACACCCGTTCCCAGATGGGAACGGACGGACGGGCAGGGTTATACTCAACTACCTTCTTATCTCCAGAGGCTACCCGCCGGTAGTCATAAAGGGAGACGAGGAAAACAGAAAGAGGTATATCAGGGCTCTTGAGGTTGCGGAAGAACCTCTTGTGGAGCTATTCCAGAAGGAGCCTGACAGGAGAGAACTTGAGAAAGCTATGAACGAGATGAACGCAGAGTTGATGAAAGAGCTTATTGAAGAGGCTCTTATCAGGAGTATGGATACGATACTTGCCCCTTTACTGGAGAAGAAACGGAGCATAACCCTTATGCCTTCTTCTGAGGTAGCTTCCGAGCTCGGCTATTCTCCCGACAGTATCCGTGAGCTTATAAGGAGAGGCTACTTTATAGCTATCAAGAGGGGCAAGAGCTGGTTCACTCACCCTTCTCTTGATGTCAGGGAAAGCAAGTTTCCCCGACTAGGACTTGAAAACCTTGAAAATCCAACAGAAGAAGACCACGAGAGCGGAGAGTGGTTTACACCGGAAAGGTAAAGCCGAAGCTCCCGAGTCATTCTTGCCCTCGCACTTTGCCCAGTTTATGTGTATATATATGCACATAAGCCTCAAAACATATATTTAACAATTATAAATGAAGGTGTGGTATTTTCCTGACACTGACACGCTCTACATAGAGCTTATTAACGTGCCGAGCGTAGAGTCGGCAGAGGTTATGGAAGGTGTTGTTTTTGACTACGATGAAAAGGGAAAAGTGGTAGGCATAGAGATAGAACATTTCACGGAAAGGTTTAGCGGTAAGCCTGCGGAAATCCCACTTACCTTTACCAACTTCCTCGCCTAAATTACCTGTTATGGACATAGACAAGATAAAACTTGACGACTTTGAGAGGCAGATAGAGGAAGAGCTTGAAAGAGGAGAGTGGGTAGAAGCCAAGGACGCTGAGAAGATAAAAGAGGAGTTGAAAGAGGCGGCTGAAGCCTACCTCAAAAAGAAAGCCCAAAACCAGAAGAAGGAGCGTTGACTGATGAAAACGGAACATTTCACGGGAAGGTTTAGTGACAAGTCCATAGAGGCTCCTTTTACGCTATAACCTCTAAGAGAACCGGGTATTATACTTGCCGGTGTAACACCGTGGAGTATAATTAAGCACATCAATAAGATTGATAGAAGAATGACTTATGCAGAATGTAGTCCCTATTATTCTTCCCACTCTTCGGCAGTTGCTTGTATAAGATCCTCATAATCCTTCACGGGAACGAACGAGAATGAAAAGTAGCAGTCCCTGTATTTCCTCACGAATTCTTCTGCAAGCTCCTCATACCAGAAAGGGCAAGTATCTTGAGGAATGAATGTGTCAAGGTATCTCCCTCTCCTGTCAAAGATGTCTACTCCGAAAGCTCCGAACTCCAGAGTCCTTGCACGCTTAACGAGAACCAGGAGATCCTCAGAGTGAACAGACTCTCCTTTTCTCCTCAAACCCTCAAAAAGAAACCTCTCCATAAGTATAGATTCTAATAGAGGTTTCTTGTAAAACAATAATTGGGGACTAAGTATGAAGAAAGCCATCGTCCTTGCCTTACTGCTCGTCTCCTGCTCAGACGAGACGAATATTAAGGTTCTTGAAGGTAAAGAAAAAAGGATAGGTATGAAAGCTTATGAAAGGTGCGAGCAGGCTCCGAAGTACCTGATCTTTCCTGACCCTTCTCCCCGGTTCACTATGAAAGGCGTCAGGTTCCCGGTGAGGATAATAGCCTTTAAAAACGGAGAGGTTGTCCACAACCGCATCCACTATCCCGACGAAGCACTTATCAGGTTACCCAATCCTGATCTCGTCATAGAAGTCCCCGTGTGCGATCGGGAGCAATACAGCAAATAGCATCTTGCCCGCCAAACCTTCCGGCTCATTCCTCCCTTCCAAGGAAATGTCCTATTTATGGACCATTTTTGGACCATTTATGGGACATTTCTTTTTTGCCCCCAGACAGCACCTCCGGAGGTGAAATAGAAATGGGACATTTATGGACCATTTATGTCCCATTTATGGGACATTTATGGGACATTTGACTAAGCCTTGATAGGCAACGGTTTGAGGTATATAGCAAAAGGTAGCCTCTCCAGTCCTTGTGGCTCAAGGAATATAGAAAATATATAGCACTATATATTTGACCCCTCGGGAAGTTATTGAAGGACAAGGGTTTGCTTGTGGTCTGTAAAAAAATTTCTCTGGGTCTCCTTCATAGTCTGATAGGGAGAGGAGGGAGGAGAGAAGGAGAAGAGGGCATAGAAATGGGACATTTATGGGACATTAAGAAGAGGGAGTGAGGTCTCCCTTTTTGATGCGGATAAGTTGACCCTTTCCGATGTAGAAGACGGGTATTCTTATCACCCTGTCTTCCCGTATCCTTATCTCATAGGAGAGATCGTCCACATCTGCTTCTACGGGATCAAGCTCCTCGATGACCATATCCTCCTTCCTTATGTCTTTACTTAGCTCCTCCAGTACCTTGAAGATTATCTCTATATCCTTGTCTGTGCTCCTCTCGTGCCAATCTACTTCTATGACTGCTCTGGAGATGTCAGGGTTTTCGATGAGCTCTAAGAGGTCTTCAGGAGATAGCTCAATGTCATATGTATTTACCACAAGGTGAGCGTGGCTCTCTCCGTTGACAGCATCATCTACACAGTGCAGGTACCCGACACGCTCACCGTTTAGAAGAACCTTATAGTCCTCTTCTCTCCCGTTTTCATTTTCTTCATAGAATGAGAGGCTGAGCTTGACTCCGTGCCTTTTCAGGAGCTCAAAAAAGTGTTGATCTGCACCGAGCCTTTCTTTAGTAAAGATGTGGATTCTCATTTCCTCTCACCTCTTCGCTATATGCCTGAACCCTTGAAAGAAGCCTCGCAATACTGCTCCCTGATCTCAAGTCCCTTTCCGTTACTCAGGACAACAGGAGAAAAAGGTATGGCTCCTGTCTGAGCTTTCTTTCGGACGGAATAGTAACGGTATAGCTTTATTGCTCCCCTGACCAGTTGTACCGTAACCCTTGCTTTTGACCTTCTTTTTACCTTTGCAGAGTCCGGAGCCTTACAGGAAGTAAGCAGAAGGGCTCCCAGAAGCAATAGAGCAAGGAGTCTCATATTAAGCCTCCTTTTGTAAGGGACGGAACTTCGGGAGACCGCTCAAGTTCCTGGTCTCCCGTTGTGATGGTTAACCTCTCTTCTCCGTCAGACCTCCACGACAACATTGTCCGCTTCTCTTTCCGTATAGCCTTCGGTTTCTATCCGGTACTGGTATTCGTTATCCACCCACCTTATTACGCTTTCCTCTGATTCGTCAAACTCATCTCCCTGGCACATCACGCATACTTCATTTTCATAGAAGTTGATGTACCCGCACTCTTTGCAGATCTTATAGTCGCTCGGCTGGGATGCTATTTTGTCCAGGGTGACTTTCATAGCAATACCTCCTGTTCTGGATTTCATCTTTTGTCTGAGCCTTTTATACAGATGTTACAAAGTTAATGTCATCGTCATCCGTGTATAAGGGAACGGCAACTCCCAGGGCGCTAGTGACCAATAAGAAGACAAGGTACTTGCCACTAATTGTGACATAATCAACTTTTCTGGTAGAGTTGAACACCTTTACCTTTCCTTCTCCGGACTTTATCATCCTGGCTACTTTGGAGGCTTTCATCCCCCGTTTTTCTCCCATAAAAGCAAGGCGATCGTTACTTACGTCTACGACAACAACCTCTGAAGGCACCACCTGATCTTCCATAAGCATATATCTTGCAAGGATTCTTTCTCCTATGGGTGTGCTGGCGAATTCGTCCAGGAAATACGTTTCTTCCATCTTGGGGACATCGGGAATATCCATCCCGGAACTTACAAGTTGTTCAAGCACGCACTCTATGTCCATATCCATGTAATGGTATATGTCGCGGACTCCCGAGTACTCAATCGCTTTCGATCTTATATCCCGCATCTTTTCCTCCATTCCGAGGCAACCTAATATATGTAGCAGGACAACCAGCCTCCTCATAATGTCTTTGTGGAAAAGCATCCTTATGTCTTTATAGGAAAACAGGTCGCTCCGATAGTCAACCAGTTCATAAATGAGCTCTTTTTTGCTTTCATAGATCTTGCGGTAAAAAGGAGGAAGGCAAGAAAAGAAGAACTCCCTTGCCTCTTTATAAAAGGGTGCAATTAGTGGCTTGTCTGTTGTCTCGGGGAAATAGCTCTCGGGAAGGTTGTCCAACACTTCCAGAGTTTTTGATTCATCTACCTGTGTAAGAGCCTTGTCGCTTAATTCTATGCCCTCGTGTTTTTCGCAGGGAGAAAATTCTTCAATTTCCTGTTCCTCTATCTCCTCTCCTGAGGTCCAGTCTTCAGACCACTTTGTTTTGACTGCCAGCTCACAACCGCAAGCGAAGCTAACTTCAACGAGACCCAGAATGTATGTAGAATTACCATTCTATTAGCTGAGAAGGTGAGGGAAAAAGTGTCAGAAATTCCAGAAAGTGGAAGTTAATATAAACACTAAGGAAAGTTAGGAGGTAACAAAATGGGAGGACTAACCATTACTGTGATAACTTCAAAGGCGTCAAGCTTAAATTACGGAGAGACCATAGGAAATGTGTCGGTTCTTAAGAAGCTCTCACGCGGGGATGGCTCTCAGTTAACCTTTGTCTCCGACAAAGCCCTGAAGTACGAGATAAGAAGAAAGGGAAAGGAAGAAAAAGGCTGGAAACTGCTGGATGAGAAGCTAAAGGAATACATAGAGGGGAATCTTAAAGGCTCAGAGCTTGATGTGGATGCCTTTGGAAAAGCTCTGGTCAAAGACTACCACGAATTTGACCTTTTCGGAGGATTGTTTACGAACCTGAAAACAGATAAGAAGGTAAAACTCAGTTACGGAGACAGTGTCAAAAGAACCTGTCCTGTTAAAGTTACCTATGCCTTCTCTGTGTCCGAGTTTTCAGGAGACTTAAACTTCCTGAACAATATAGACGCCTATAACAGATACATAAAACACGTGGAGGACAAGCCAGAACAGGCTATAGCAAACAGCGAAGAGCATCAATCTCACTATATCTACACACTCGCAGTGGACCTTAATAGAGCTGGAGGATGGGAAAAGGAGGATGGCTCTTATGAAGATGTTTTGAGCAAAGAGGAAAAGGCAAAGAGAGTTTTGGACCTCCTGGACATCGTGATGACTCTCAGCAGGCAGATAAAGGGAAGGTGGGAGAGCCTCTCTCCTGTGTTTGTGGTAGGAGGGGTATTTTCCTCAAAGCATCCCTTCTTCATGGAAGGAGTCGAGGCACAGGAAGAGAAGGGAAAGCTCAGGCTCAACGTTGCAAGGCTCAGGGAGTGCGCGGAGCTTGTGCCGGAGCAGAATAAGGTGGTTGTGGGAGTGCTTTCGGGAACTTTTATAAACGAAAGCGAGCTGAGAAACGCTTTCAGCGTGAAAACCATAAAGGAAGCCTTTGAAGAGCTAAAAAAGCAGGTGAGGGAATACTATGGAGTGTCTCAAGTTTGAAGTTTTTTCTCCCTCTGCCACCTTTAAGACTCCCTTCTCTCTCAAAGGTATAGAGACCTACCCGCTCCCAACCTACTCCACCATAATCGGGCTTCTTTATACAGCCCTCGGGAGAAAGTACGGAGGAGAAAAGTTTTCCATCTCGGTTCAGGGCGATTACGAAACTCTCTTCAGAGACTACATAAGGTTCAGGAAGTATAACAAGAAAGATAAGAAATTTGAGACCCTGCCCCTTGAAGTCCCTCGACTCTTCCGACTCCGCAGTATAGTCCATATATTGGGAGAAGAGCAACTCTTAAAGACCTTTAAAGAAGCTCTTGAGAAGCCTTCCGTGTTTCTTTCCTTTGGTGGTGGTGAATATCCTGTTCTGGTGAAAAATCCGAGAATACTGAAGCTTGAAGAGCGGTTTCTGGAAAGTGAGCTGAAATATTCAGCCTATGTCCCCGATAGACTGAGGAAAGCACTTTATGGAGAAGGGATAGTTTTCCGAATACCTTCCTTTTACCGGATTGAAAACAACGAGCGCATGTGGAACTGGGAGACGGTGTATTACTTTCCTAAGGGAACGCTTCTTGAGGGGAAGCTCTTATCAGATGAAGAGGGGGATACTGTATGGGTGTGAGGTTTTACGCTGATAACTGGCTGACCGCCTCAGCTGGTGTAGGTCTTTTGAGAGTTCTTGAAAAGATAGGAGTTAACTGGAAGCCTTTCGTGAACGGAAATGTAATTGAGATTCCTGAGGATACCTTCCAGGGTATAGCTGAGCACTATACGGAATATATACTTGCCGATTTTACCCTTGAAAATCTGGAAAACATGCTTGAGAAAGGAAAAATAAACGTATACAACAACATAGTTCTTCAGAAAATAGGAGACTTCTACTCTAACAGCCCGTTAACAAATCCATCATCTACTAAAAGGGCGAATAAGAGGTTTGAGGAGTTTTATGAAAAAGAGAAGGATAGCAGGAGACTATACGACTTTACCAAGACAGTAGTGAGAGACTTTGTCAGGGAACAGCTAGACGAACTCCTTAAAAGCAAGAGAAGTAATAAACTCTGCTTCTTCTGCCAGGAAAGGAAGGCTTATATAAAAAAGGATAAGGTTAAGACCTTTGATGCCACGAACTTCACACCTCTGGGAGCAAGTCCAGAAACCCTTGAAAACTTATTTTGGAACGGAAGGAGCAACATGTACCTGTGCCCGGAGTGCGAGATATTCCTTTACTTCTCCGCCTTCGGTTTTACAAGAACTCCGAGAAGAACTTACCTTTTCGTATACGCACCGGATCTCGGAACCGCCTACAACCTCAACAATATATTAGCACAGGAAGGAACAAAGTCAGTAATAAGCAGGACGATAGTTGAAGCCTCCAAGATGGTTGAAGGAAGAAAGGCTGAGTGGATTTTAGAAAACATCTACATAGTGGAGATAGAAAAGGTGGGGGATGCTCAGGCGAACATTTACACCCTAAACATCTCTGCAAAGCTGGCAAGGGCTATAAAGGAGATGATAAACGAATACCCTCCGCTTTTTGACGACATCTTTGATTCGTTCATAGAGTACGTCTATTCTGGCAGAAGCCTTTACGAATTTCTCTTTAGCATACTGTCAGGTTTCTTTTACAGCGAGCGTTATAAAAACCTTAGCGGAAGGAAATCTATGCTTATAAGAAAGGGCAAAGGTCTGGACTACTTACCTAAAAATTTGACCTTCTTTATTAAATTTCAGGAGGTGCTGAACATGGAGGATAAGGAAAAGATAAGCAGGCAGGTAAACTGGGCTTACGGAGAGGGACTCAGCCTGAGAAAAGCCTACTTTGACGAGCTTGGAAATGATAAGGCAAGGAAGAAGATAGAGTCCATATCTTACCGAATCCTCGAAGCGGTGAGAAGGAGGGACACCGACGCCTTTGAGCAGAACCTTATAAGGGCTTATCTGGAAGTGGAGAGGGAAATCCCCTACGTGTTTGTGGAGGCTCTTAAAGACGGGGGCTTCAACCGTATAGCCTACGCTTTCCTTATAGGACTCAACGGAAAGGATAGAGAGCTGTCAGAAGTGAAAGAATCAGAATGAATATAAAAGAGCTTCTCTCCAAGCTCTGGGCAAAGTCGGATGGAACCACTATAAGGGAGCATACGGATAAACTGCTGGAGAACCTCAGGGTCCTAAAAGAACTCTTCGGAGACAAAATAAGGCATCTCCTTGGTCCACACGCTGAGGAGTTCTGGGAAGCGCTCAGGCTTGCCTGCGAATATCATGACTACGGTAAGGTTTATAAGGGATTTCAAAAGAAGGTAGGCAATCCCGAATTTAAGAAAGTAAAGAACGAAGCAGAGGTAAGACATAACCTCATCTCCCCCGCCTTTTTACCCGAGGAACTGCCTGAACCTCTGAAAACCCTCGTAACCCTTGCCATAGTCCATCACCACGATTACGAACCCTCCGATGAGGTGGTGGAAAAGGTCAAAAATATCCTCAAGGATGAGTTCGGAAAGGAGATGAGCCGGACACACCTGAAGGTGCTGAAAGTGGGAGAATCGGACCTTATCAACAGGCTTGAGGAGAGGGAGGGGAGGAATCTTAAAACCTTCTACACCCTTCTTAAGGGTTTTCTCCTGCGCATAGACCACGCGAGCAGTTCCCACTTTGCGGATTCGGTTGAGACCTCAAGGCTTGAGGGGAATGAGGTAAAGGTAGAGGACTATCTGAAAACTATCAAAAACAGCCGGCTTAACGACCTTCAGGAGTTTGTCTGCCAGAACGTAGATAAAAACCTCCTTATCACCGCTTCAACGGGGTACGGTAAAACGGAAGCGGGCTTTATCTTTTTGAAGGATAAGGGATTTTTTACCGTACCGATAAGAACATCTGCAAACGCCATATACGAAAGGGCAAAAGAAGTTTTCGGAATGGAGAGCGTGGGTCTGCTTCACTCCACAGCCTTTCTCTACCTCGTGGAGAGCTACTCGGAGGACAGAAACTTCACAACCGATTATGTGGTTGCAGACCTTTACCTGACGAGGAACTTCGGAAAGCCTCTGATAGTCTCCACACCGGACCAGCTCATGCCCTTTATCTTAAGACCCAAAGGTTTTGAGAAGTACTACTCCATGTTCTCCTACGCGAGGCTTGTTCTTGATGAAGTTCAGCTCTTTGAACCTCACACCCTTGGTTTCATAGTGAAGGCTTTAGGGAAGATAAACGAAGTAGGCGGAAGGGTGATGGTCATGACCGCAACACTGCCCTCCTATGTCAGGAAGGACCTTGAGAGTATAGACTTTACTCAAGGGACCTTCCTCACAAGCCAGCCCAGACACCATATCAGACTAATCAGAGACTCCATCCTCAGCCAAGAGGGACTCAGTCTAATAAAGAGGCTCTCTCAGGAAGGTAAGGTGCTCATAATCACCAACACAAGAGCCAGAGCTTTAGAGCTCAGAGAAAGGCTCGGCGGTGGGAACCTCCTTCACTCCCAGTTTATCTACAGGGACAGGAAGGAAAAGGAGAAACATATAGATGAGTTTTTCAAAGGCTCTGAAAAAGGACTCTGGATAACCACCCAGATAGCGGAGGTCTCTCTGGACCTTGACGCTGACTTTCTTATAACGGAGCTCTCAACCATTGACTCCCTCATACAGAGAATGGGAAGAGCAAACCGTAGGGGAAGGAAGGAGATTGAAGAGCCGAACGTGTTTGTATTCACAGAGGACTGTTCAGGGATAGGACCCGTTTACAGAAAGAGCATACACGAGATAACAAAACGGTACCTGCCCGAAGGAATACTATCGGAGGAAGAAAAGCTGAGGATTATAGAAAAGGTGTACGAAGAGGTAGAAAGGCAGGACGGGGAGTATATGAACGAGTATGAAAAGGCAAAAAGTTATATAGATTCCCTCTGGAATATAGAAGAACAGTTCAGTAAGAAGAAGGCTCAGCAGATGTTCAGGGACATACTCTCGGTCAGTGTTATTCCCGAGGCTTTCAGAGAAGAGGTTGAGCCTTTAATAGAAGAGTACAGAAGCGCAGGAGATCACGCCGAAAAACTCCTTAAATTCTCGGAGATTACGGGCTACATCCTCAGCGTCCCTGCTCACGTAAAATCCCGGAGGGAGCCGGTAAAAGGACTTAAAGAAGTTTACTGGATGAGGGGAGAGTACTCTTCCGAGTTCGGCTTTGAACCGGAGGAAGAGCTTGACAGTAATATCATCTGAAGAGCTTAAAGAGATAAAGTTTAAAGGGACTCAGGTAGCTTATGCGGTTGTGTGTCCGAGGAAGCTCTGGCTCTTTTCCAGAGGCATAGCCCTTGAACACTCCTCCGACAGGGTAGCCCTCGGTAAGTTCGTTGATGAAGTATCCTTCAGAGGTAAGGAGGGGTTCAGCGATGAGAACGTGAGCATAGACTTTATAACCATAGATGATGAGCTCGTAGTTCACGAGATAAAACTTTCAAGCTCCCTGGAGGAAGCCCACGAGGTTCAGATAAAGTACTACATTTACTATCTGAGGCTGAAGGGAGCAAGGGTCTCATACGGACTGCTTCACTATCCCAGGCTCAGAAAAATCAAAAGGGTTGAGTTCGGAAAGGAGGACGAGGCAAAAATAGAGGAAATACTGGCAAGGCTTGAGAAGACGCTGGAACTTCCCGAACCTCCACCTGTAATAAATGCTCCCTACTGTAAAAAGTGTGCCTACTACGAGCTGTGCTATGGGTAAGCCTTACTTCTTAATAAAGGACGGCAGGCTCTCAAGAAAGGAAAACACCATACTCTTTGAGAGTGAGGACCTCAGAAAAACCATACCGATAGAGGACGTGGACGAGCTCTTCGTGATTTCCGATGTATCTCTGACTTCAAAACTCCTCAAGCTCCTTGCGGAGAGAGAGGCTCCCATGCACCTCTTTGACAGGTTCGGCTTTTACGTCGGAAGTTTCTATCCGAGGGAGAGAAGACCCTCCGGGTATCTTATCGTAAAACAGGCTGAGCACTACATAGACGGAGAGAAGAGGCTTTACCTGGCAAAAGCCTTCATCTACGGAGCCATAGAGAATCTCTCTTACGTTTACGGTATAGACGGGAAGGAACACCTGAATAGACTTTCCGAGGCTAAAAGTGTGGAGGAAGTTATGAGCGTTGAAGGGGACTTCAGAAGGAGGTGCTACGAAAGGCTTGAGGAACTTACGGGCTTTGAGTTCGGGACAAGGACAAAGAGACCCCCGCGAAACCCTCTGAACGCACTCATATCCTTCGGGAACTCCCTTGTATACGCCAAGGTTCTCGGAGAGATATACTACACTCCTCTTAATCCTGCGGTAAGCTACCTTCACGAACCCTCCACGAAAAGGTTTTCCCTGTCTCTGGACATATCCGAGGTATTCAAACCTCTGCTTTCCGACGCTCTGATAATCAAACTTGCAGGCAAAACCATAACAGAAAAGCACTTTGAAAACAGGTCGGGACTTGTGTATCTCAACGAGGAGGGAAAGAGAATATTCGTAAGCGAGTTCAACGACCTCCTAGAAAAAACCGTGAGATACAGGAAGCTGAAGAGGAACATATCCTTCAGAGGTCTGATAAGGATTGAGTTATACAAGCTTGTGAAACACCTGATAGGGGATGAGGTTTACACTCCCTTCATATACAGGAGTGTAGTATGAGGGTCATACTCGTTTACGACATAGCGGTCAGTGAACCAGCAGACCAGAGCAGGCTAAACAGGGTCAGGAAGGTGGTAAGGAAATACATAAACCACGTCCAGAAATCCGTGTTTGAAGGGGATATAAGCCCGTCAAAACTTGAGAGGCTTGAGCACGAGGTTCTCAGCGTTGTGGACAGAGACAGGGACTTTGTAATAATTTACGTCTTTGAAAGCGGAACTTCCTACGAGCGCCGGATAATAACCAACTCCGATGACCCTACGAAAAACGTAATCTAATCTTCAGGAGAGATTATGCTTTTCCTTCTCTTGAGCTCCTTGAGTTCCTTTAACTTCCTTGCTATAAGCTCACCCATAGGAAGCTTTTCCTTGATGCTCTCCATCCGGAGCTCCTTCCACACATTCTCCGGCAGGGACACGGTGGTTCTAACAAACTTTTTCTCCTTCTTACCCGCCTTCTTAGCCATATAAAAATTGTACCGTTGCATATGACTTTACAGAGTTGTATAATTATTAAAAAAGCAAGAGAGGGTTTTAGATAGCCCTCCGGCTCCTTGACAAGTGAATAGGGAGTATGAGGCTCTCAAAAGTAAGGGGAGTGCGGTTTTAATTGAATCATCAAAATGCCTAAATGTTTTGATGTTTTGATGAAGGGTTTCGGAAGTGGTTGGCTTTCAAAGGTTTAAAGGTGGTAAAATTTTGACCACTTTCGGACACTGAAGATTTCCGGAAATTAACTTCATTTTAGAGCACTCTCCTTTGCGTAAGTTATTGATAATAGTTTAATTTTGTAACACCCCGTTTGAGGGTTCTTAATTATCCGTGTGGAGTTGAAACCAGTTTTAACAGCAGGTTTAGGCTCAGGTTTAGGCTTGGTTCTTAATTATCCGTGTGGAGTTGAAACAGAATTGAAGTGTTAAGGTTTCTAAAATTGTTTTCCTGGTTCTTAATTATCCGTGTGGAGTTGAAACTGATATTCCTTGAGAAGCGAAGACGGGAGCAGGTGGTTCTTAATTATCCGTGTGGAGTTGAAACTTAAATGGGAGGTGAAGCTATGAAAAAGTTTAAGTGTTCTTAATTATCCGTGTGGAGTTGAAACCTACCTCAAGGAGCAGGGGTTAATTGAGGATAAGGGGGTTCTTAATTATCCGTGTGGAGTTGAAACTTAGCGATTATCCAGTAGTTCATATCAACCGTATAGAGGGTTCTTAATTATCCGTGTGGAGTTGAAACAAGGCATTCAGCAGAAACTTAAAGGAAGACTGGAAGGAGTGGTTCTTAATTATCCGTGTGGAGTTGAAACTCTTCTTCTATGACCCGAACCGTGTCGTAGTCTTTTGTTCTTAATTATCCGTGTGGAGTTGAAACCTATTATAATAGGCTGGGATAGGGGGTGTATTCAGACCGTTCTTAATTATCCGTGTGGAGTTGAAACTACCTAACTTAGCAAGTGATACGGGAAAGTAAAGGAGTGTTCTTAATTATCCGTGTGGAGTTGAAACCAAGTATTATAGGAATTTTATTGCCTTGACTATCTCTGTTCTTAATTATCCGTGTGGAGTTGAAACGTAGAACCTCATCACGCTGTTTAAAGCCTTTGAAATAGTTCTTAATTATCCGTGTGGAGTTGAAACTTTCAAAATTTGCTAAGAACATTCCTGAACCCATAAAAGGTTCTTAATTATCCGTGTGGAGTTGAAACATTAATGAGATATTCAAGACTGATGATAGAGAGATAGTTCTTAATTATCCGTGTGGAGTTGAAACAGAAGGAACCCGCCACCGCAAACTCGGTTAGTAGAAAGTTCTTAATTATCCGTGTGGAGTTGAAACGCACTTATTAAAACCCTGTATTTACGAGGTAATATGTTCTTAATTATCCGTGTGGAGTTGAAACTCGAATTCCTTCAAGGTTCCCTCCTCCTCTTCTTCTAGTTCTTAATTATCCGTGTGGAGTTGAAACTTAGAATTACAAAGAGAAGAAGCATATCAAAGGGTTTTGTTCTTAATTATCCGTGTGGAGTTGAAACAACCTGAAATGGCTTTGCCGTCTTGCTAAAGTTCGGGTTCTTAATTATCCGTGTGGAGTTGAAACACACGTTGCCGGTCCTTTTATATCTTTCTCTGACCGGGTTCTTAATTATCCGTATGGAGTTGAAACGCATCAAGAACGGGGACAAAAGCTGGGCGTCTTTTAATGTTCTTAATCATCCGTATGGAGTTGAAACTTGCTAACACCTCCTTTAAAAGTTTTAGAATACCTCTATTAGTTCCTAATCATCCGTATGGAGTTGAAACCCTTGAGGTTGTTGATACCGAGAGACCGTATATGAGCGTTCTTAATCATCCGTGTGGAGTAGTGGAGTTGAAATAAAAAATTGAAATTAATTAACCTCTCGCTTCTGGGCTAAAAGAATACAGGTCTTCAAAACTAATGTTTATGGATATAATCTTTTTATCGTTTTCACTTTGTGTTAGATATTCCACCTGCCTTCCGTCTTTTACTGCAAAGAGTGTTAAGGCAAGCGTAATTGCAGAAGTTCCACCGCTTATGTAAACTGAAATATCCTCGTCATCATAACCGGAACGCTTTATCTCCTTTAGTATCTCCGTAAGAACCCCTACTATCTCCTCGTAATTATTAAAATCTATTCCTTCCGATTCAGGTTTAAAATGAACGATTTCTTTTGCTTCTTCTCCGAGTATTTCTATAAACTTATCTTTTGACTTATAAACCTCTTTACTAATCAAAATATACCATTTCTCAAGTTTCTCTTTGTGAAAAAGATATAACTCAAGGAAAGGAGCCCATGTATGATCCAGTCCTAAAATCCTTTCTTTATCTCCATTAGCAAGAAGTCTTTTCATCTCTTCAAAAACCTCATCTTCACTTTTTTGTTGTGCGTTTCTTCCTATTAACCCTGGTTTTGAAAGAGCACATATCAAGACTTTCTTGGGCTGTCTTTCTCCTGTTTTACCGAGCCTTCCATGCGGTATGCTAAGGGCAAAGGCAAATATTAAACCGAATGTGAAAACAGAAGTTCCAATAGCTTGGTAATAATTATTTTCTTTAAGAAAGTCAGCAATCCAGGAAGTGAAGATTGCGAAAAATAAAACAAAGAAGAAGGTAAGAACGCTCGGAAAAGAACCTGCAAGAGCTGAGCGTATAAGGTATTTAAGGTCAAATTCTGGTCTGTAGAAAATCTTAAAAAGGAACAAGTTTGAAAGTATTAACAAGGGAATTGCGACAAATAGAATGACATGAATCAATATATTATTCTGAGACAATTTTACTAAGCTACTATCTATCAGCAGGATATAAAACGTTGCAAGAATTCCATAGAATGGTAATACTGTATTTTGCAAATTAAACTTAAACCCTTTCATACCCGTGCTTCTAAAAATCATTTGCTCTGTATTTCAAACCACCCATAACCCTTCCTCTTCTTGGCTCCCACTCCGAAGTTCTCAAGTCCTACCTTCAAGAGCGTTTCTATCAGTTTCCACTCCTTATCCTCCAGTCCTTCGTCAAGAGACGCTTCACCTAAACACACCACGAAAACAAGCCCCTCCTTTAAAGTAAGAAAATGTATAGGCACGGGATTATACCAGTCTGCGGGAGGCTCCTTCCCTTTTTCCGTGTAATACTTCTGGTAGTGGGGGTTCATTATGTCTATTTCAAAGCAATTTTTATTGAAGTCTTCAGGATAAGCATCAAAGAATACAACCTCTCCCCTCTTCCTTTGAGTCCCGAAGACCTTTACAAAGAAATCATAAGGTTTTTCTATTTGCGTTCCTTCAAGCACAACCTTCACAGGATGGGAGTTAAGCGTTTTCTTTACATCGTTCTCTCCTTCCGAGACCAAGTTTTTTTCAAAATCAGAAATAGAAAGGGAATTTAAATTGTCCTTAATGCTTTCGTATGCGGAAATAAGAAAAACGCTCCTTGCAAGTCCTTTAAGGGTTTCCCCCGGTATGTAAGGAATGCCGTAGGTATGATGGAAGAGAAAGCCGTTTTCTATTAAGGAAGGATTGCCCAGCCCTATGGCAAGCCTGTAACCTGTCCTGACTTTAAAGGTTTTTGAGCAGGGAAGTGAGTCAACTATCTTCTTTAAAAGGTTTAAGTGCTCTGAGAAGTTTTCGGCGATGAGTGCTGTAAATTCTTTCAGAAACTCAACCTTCTTTATCTCTTCTCCGTTGTGCGAAAGTTTGTGAGCAAGTAATTTGTTAAAGAGAAGGGCAGGGTTAGAACCCTTCGCCTTGGCAAGCAATTCCTTTATGGTTGCAGAAGTTTTTCCGCTCATTCTTGTTTCTCCTCGTATTTTAATTCGCCTTCCGCTATTCTTTTAAGCCACTGGGTAAAGAAAAGGAGTTTCTTAGTGTAGAGCCTGTACTGGGAAAGTTCCAGCTCCGCAAAGAACTTAACAAGTTCCACGTTTGTAGATTCCTTTTCCATCTCTTTTAAATAATCTTCTACGTGTTTCTTAATTATTGCCCATGCCTTGTTTTCACGGGCTTTTGCATTTACAAAGGTTACAGTAGTCAAAATACCGTTGTGGGTAATCATGGAGGGTAGCTTGCGCACATAAGAGGAGTACTGACTCTCCATCTCCTTTCCCTTCACCTCGCTGATACACCTGTAGGCAAAACCCGCTATTTCCTGAACCTTACTTCTCATTTTCAACCCTCCTGATTTTTACGTAACCCTTGCCAGTGGTTACGTCCCCTCCGAGGTGAAGAACATCTTCATGGACTTCAAAATCTACTTTTTCTTCAAAGAACAGGCTAAAGTAAAGCACGCTCTCCGCAGGCAGGTATTCTTCTATCCATAGGGCACCTCCACTTGCCGTCCCGGTTTTCGGGTCTATCTTTATATGGGTCTGTACCTCGGTGTAGGTTTGAACCATATCGGAAAAGATACTGTCGTTTATGCACACAACCCTATTTTTCTGATAGTCCTCTAAGGGGAGTAAATTTATAACTCTCTTGAACTCTTCATATTCTTTTGCTTCAAAAACAAACTCCTCAAGGAGTATCTTGCCCTCTACTGAAGAATCCTTTATTGAATACACCAGTGCTTCACTTTCTGACAGATTCCTATCAAAGCGTAAGTTTTCCCCAATGTCTTCCAGATACCTGTTTATGACATAAGGGCAGGTAATCAGCTGAAAGATGCCTTTTAGACTTTTTACTGGGAAAAAGAGTATTTTAGCGTCTGTGAAAAAGACCTTACCCGCTCCCCCTGTTCCGTTTTCTACCGCTTCCCCTGCGGTTCCGAAGATTTTTACGAGACGCTCAAACTCTTCCTCTGTTATATTCTGAGGCTTCTTACCCTCCTGTAATGCCTTATCAAGCTCTGGAGGACTAATTTTTTCCGCAAGCTTTTTAATTTGATATTCTCTAAGGCATCCTTTTATGGCACTTCCGGGGACAAAGGGAAAGCCCGTGTGCACCTCTCTCACTATCGGAAGGTCAATATGGGAAAGTCCCTGACCTGCTCCCACATGGAGGGGTGTTAGCACTTTGATAAGGTAAGTTTCTCTTCTCATCCCTTCACCTCCGTTAAAATTCCAGAATTCCATCCCCTGCTTAAAAATTTTTCTCCAACATTACCATTAACGGGTATTTCCGTAAAAATCTGACACAGTTTCTTAAGTTTTCCTTCACTTTTTGGTTTTAGCACTATCACACTACCGGGCTTTAGCATCTCCAGAAAGGGTTTTTGCCCTGATATTTCCTGAGAAGATTTTTTATAGCCGGACACATATTCCACGCCTGCATTAAAGAGCCACACAACTTCAAAGTTCAGACCATCTATAGTTAAGGTCTTACTTCTTTGTATGCCATCCTTTACATAAAGGTGGGTAAGACAGTAAAACTTGTATATTGTATCCTTCTCTATCTCTATTTCCTTCTCTAAAGCTGTGTCAGCATCTAAGGTTTTCTCAAGAAGACCCATCTTTTTCTCTCCGCCCAGTCCGAAAATTTCTCTGTCGGAAACGTCTTTATGCACCTTTCCTAATACCGCTATTCTTACCCCTTCCTTTAGCCTTATGAAATCCCTGGAGTAAAGAAGACCCTCCTTTTCTTCTTCGCCTTCCCTCTTAACATTCTTTACATTTCTGAAGGATTTCTCCAGCCATATGCCTATCCTTCTCTCGGTTCCAAAGAACTCCTCCGGCGGGTAGGTCGTAAAATCTCCGGAGCCTTTTTCGTAATTCTGGAGAAAGTCCATAAGCGATATAAAACCACTTGCAGTTTCGTAAGCTTCTATGTCTCCGGTTATCAGAGGGGGACTTTCCGGAGGGGCGATTTTTACCCTCTGTGCTCCGTCTCCCTTTCGTTTTGTAAGGCAGTCCGCAGGCAGGGGCAGGAAGAGCTCTTTTTCTTCGCCCTTCTCTCTGTAAAGGAAAACGCCCAAAACTCTTTCAAATATGTGGAAGAACCTAATAATTGGAGGAGGAAAAACGCTCTTCTGGAGGCGAACCTCTCCTGCGGAAAAGTTTTTTAAACTTCCAAAACTTAAAACGTCGTAAGGTTTAAGTATGTATACCTTCATCTCTTCCCTCTCCACTCTCTATACCTCCAGCCCGGCTAAAAATCTTGCTATGTAAAACATATTTAGAAGGGTTTGTATTCCGATTTTTAAATCTCCTGCGGAGCAAAGAGTGCTCTTTACATCGTTTTCAAGCTCCTCCAGCTCGCTATCTTTCAGGTTGCTCTGCCTTCTTAAAACCCTCTTTATTAAGCTGAAGGCGATTTCCTTCAAATTATCCGCATACTCCATCTCAGTAAGCATTTCCACCTCTTTTCCGAGAGAGTAGGGGACCCTTGAGGAGAGCTTCCCGCTCTTAAAGTGGTTTATAAGCCTTTTGAGTTTATACACCTCACCCCACCTTAAAACCAGCTCCACCGGAGAGCCGTTGTGAGGTATTACGCTAACGCACAGTCTGTCCCTCCCTTCCTTCTTTGCCCTCTTTTCCGCACGCCTGAGATTTTCAAGAACGAAGGTTAGGTTTTCCTTCTCATGAGCTATAACAACTCCCGCGCTTATTGTGGGTTCTCCTTTTATATCTGTAAGCTTCTCATTGAGAGTGCATCTGAAGTTATTATTCAAAAGTTCCGCAAGCTGGAGAGCCTTTGAGGGATGCATAACCGCCAGAACGTCATCCCCCCCGAGATAAACGAACTTTATCCAGATTCCATCTTCAAGTTCTGCCACCTTTTGAGCAAACCCAGTAAGAGCCAGAGAAAAAGTTTTATGAAAGTCTTCCGTAAGCTCTTTACCCCTTTTTTCCTGCCCTATACCCAGCCACTTTCCCATCTCATCCCCGTCCGCCATAAGTATCGCAAAGTAAGGGTTTTTAATTGCTTTAGTCAGTTCTTTTAGTTCGTTGCACAGACTTTCTTTCCCCTTTTCTCTACATTTTTCGCTACTGACTCTTTCCACCTCCTGTGGATCTATCTCGTCTATGTTTTTCAGTTTCAGGCTTTCATCGGTTTTTAGTATCTCTTTAAGAACCTCTTTTAGCTCTCGGCTGTACTCCTTGTTTTCGTATTTTTCATTTTCTAGGTAATCTAACAGCGGAGCCCAAGCAAAGTGCCTTGTGCTATTAAAGTGCAGGAGTTCTCTTATTTTTTCTTTTTCTTTCTCTTTCTCTTCCTTCAGGTATAAGTGGAAAAACCTCTTTGTAAGACAAACTCCACACAACCTTTCGCTGTCGTCCAGATGATACTTCCAGTTTTTTTCTCCTATATTTTCCTTAAGTTTTTCCAACTTTAAATTAAGTGCCGGTCTTTCACCACACAGGATGCATCCATCTACCTGCTCGTTCTGATATCTTCCATAATAGGGTCTGAAGGTCTTTTTTGCCCCCAGCATCCTTTCCGCAAGATCGTAGGTAAAGCCGTAATCATCCTTCTGTCCCGTATTATTGGAAGTAAGCTTTAGCACTTCCAACCACTTTTGTTCGTTCACTTGCTCCTGAATGTGGCAAAAACACTGAAAGTAATATTTGTTATGAATCTCAAAGGTTTCTTTGACATTGTCATCAAGGTTAAGATACTTGTCTGCAACGGATGTGTATATATCCTTCCATATTTCTGAAAACTTTTTCTTTAAGTCTTCACAGAGGTTTTCGCCTACCTCCCCTTTAATCTTAGCCACTATCCTGTTAGGGTAGTTAGCGATTAGCTTTTGAAACTGATTTTTCGGTTTCTGGGGATATATAACCTCAAAGCGGGAATCTTTCTCCATCTCTTCAACGAGTTTCTCGGTAAGGTAAGAGAGTATGTAGCTGGAGTTAAAGAAATCCCTCAGCTTCCTTGATTTTTCTATAAATCCCTGAACGGGTGAGAAAGTGAAGATTAGGAGTTTCATAGGGAGACCTCCTTGATTTGGGCTTGGTGTCTTATACTATCGAAGAATTCTTCCAGCATTCTACCGGCTACTTTTTGATTTATTGATTTTCCCTTATGTATTATTGGTTTTTCTCCTTTCCTTTTCGGTGGAGTTATAAGGGTTAGCTCAGTTCCATCAGGAAGAAATTTCCCGTTTAGTTTTACAACCATCCATTTATAACTTCTTCCAATCTTTAGAACCTTTAGGATTAATGGAGAAGAACGTCTAAAATACTTATCTGCGTCCGCAGTCAAAAATTTGTTATTTGAATGTCTTATTGGTAGCCCAAAATATCCCATATCAAATATACGATGTTTATTCTTTTCTCTGTATTGCTTGAACAATATCCCTATTTCGTTGAGAGCTTCTTTGTAATCCTTAAAAGATGTTTTACTTATCGCAATTTTTATAGATGGGCACAGATTGGAATACTCCAGTTCTTTCTCTGAGAATCCCCCATTTACTATTTTCTTGGCTTGTATTAAATTTCCTTCCATCCAGCCTACTGGGTCTTGGGGTTCTGGTTGAAAACTCAGTTCTCTAAATTCAGGTTCAACACTTAAACAGTTCATATTTCCCCCGCCTCTTCTTGCTCTTGTCCCTATTCCGCCAAGAAAAACCAAGCACCAAAGACTTGCTACATAGTGTTTAATAGCTTCACTATCTCCCAGTAATATCAGCTTGAACTTGGAACCCTCGGTTATAAAACTCCTTTCCCTATTAGGTAACATGGTGGAATACAGAAGATAACCAATGCCCGAATCTTTTCCGGAAAGCGTTCTCTTATGCTTGTCGTAAAAGTAATTCAGTCCTGCGTAATCTTTCAAGGTTTTATTCTCTATTATCTTTAAATTGTCATTGTCTTTTATTATTCTAAGTGTTACTCTACTGGCAATAGCTCCGTCCTCAAAATGTCCTCCGAAGATTTTTGCTTCTTCCGTGTAGAGTTTTTCAGTATCTTCTTCACACCTTAACGCTCTCCACCACCATCTTAAGAGTCCTATAAAGCTGGCTGGTTTCAACTCTGCTTCTTTTGGAAAAGCTCCTCCTATAAAAGCGGGAGTTATAAACTCAAGCTCGAAGGTTAGTTTTTCCATCCTCCACCTCCAGATAGCCGAAGCCCTGACCGGTTCTGAGTCCAAGTCCATAGAGATATATAAAACGGAGGAGTTCCTCCGAATCTGACACAATCCTGAAACTTCCGATAAACCCCCTGACCACTCCCCCGTAGTGCCTTATAACTTCTTCCCTTATCTTTACAGACTCAAATCTGAAGGAGTTAATACTCGGTTCCCTGCCTTTAATTGTCCTGTATCTTCTTATTAAGTTCTCCAGCAGGGATTCTTCAAAGTTTGGTTCTGAGGGAATTGTATACCTCTCCTTCGGATTCTTTGAGTCGTTGAACCCTATACGCTCTACAACCACGGGAGATAGGGTTTTAAATATGCCCGTGATAGGCTTTTCCTTTTCGGGCTTTATAAGCTCTATCCTGAACCTTCCCGTGCCTATGTTATGTATGTAGTCCTCCTTTTTCAATCTCAGTATGCCGTTGTAAAACTTAACACCTACCACCGAATCCCCGGTAGAAAACCTCAGCTTTATGTTCTTTATTCCCGTAAAGTGTCCGTCTATAATCTTTGCATCCTTTCCCAAGTAAACTGCAAAGGTGTAAGGTCTCGGTTTTTCCTGTGAGAACTCTCCCGTGCCGAACACTCTCTTCATAAGGGATATGAACCTTCCCCTGTAGTCAAGCCTTATGTGTGCGGGTTCTGGGTTGAGGTTGGAAAGGCTGATGAGGAACCTCAAGTTCCCTCCTCCCTTATTTTTCTGATTCTATCAAATTCTACCACCTTTATGTAGCCCTGCGTTTCTGCATGCTGATAGACACATCCTGAACTGTAGTATCCGAAAGCCACACCGAGCATAAAGGCAACTGGCACCGGACAGGCAAAGAAGAAATGAAATCTGGTGTAATCCTTCGTAGCTCTCAGGTCCTGTATCAGGCTTGCTGTCTCTTTGGCTACCTCTTTCATCTCATCTACGGGAATGTTCCCCGATTTGCTGTGTCTTACTATGAGGAGCGTAGCATCTTTATCTTTCATAAACTTCTTTACGCTCGCCACAGGTTCGTGATGGGCAGAGGCAAGAATAACCGCAAGCTCCTTTCCCTCCCCTTCTATGCTGTAGTTTATAGTTCTGTACTCGCTAACCCTCTCTTTGAGCTCTCTAACCTTAGAGACTTTTATCGGATGGTATTTATCATCCTGAAAGTGATAGAACACAAAGGGCTTCTGACTGCCGAAGATCACACCCAGCGAGAAGGCTAAAGCGGTAGGTCCATTAATTCCCATGTGTAGAGTTTCATTACCCCCCAGAGCTTTTTCTATTTCTTTTATTGTGGTAAAGAAGCGGTGGATAACACTGAACCATGCTGTTTCTTCCGGCGGGATTTGACCTGTGATTAGGACGAGCTTTTCCTTGGGCACTCCGCTGAGAAGCTCTAACATCTCTATCTTCTTCTCCACATCCAAAAACGTCAGGCTTGAGTAGAAGTTTTTAAGCTCGCCTTCGTAGTTTTCCGTTGTCTTTGTGATAAACAGAGGAACATCGTAGTTTTCCGCATCGTACCATTCCTTTAGGGTTCTCACGTTATCTATAAAACCGGGTTCTATGAGTCTCAGCCCAAGGCTCTCCGCAAGCTCTCTCTTTTTGGGGATACCGTTAACCTCGTAAACGTTCCCCTCTTCATCTATCTTACCGGTAAAGACCACATCCAAAGGGAGGTTTTCAACCAGCAGGCTGACAGCCGCCGGGAGCATATAACTCTCACCGGTAAAGAAATCATCAAAGAAAAGGGCAAGACCTTCTCCGATAAACTTCCTTATAGTGTCCATTGAACTTTTCAGGTGATCCTGATTGGTTATTACTTCCTTTAACCCCTTCACCGCAAGCCCCCTCACCATCTTGCTTTCTTTCCCAACGACGGGAACGTAGAACTCCATGTATGGATTCTTTAAAAACGCCCGTGCCTCTTCCTGAGTGATGCGGAAGGTTTCCTGCAAGGCTTTAAGGCTCGGATACTTCTTTCTGGATTTTATGTAATTGATAAGCTCGTACTGCACCGAAGGTCTGAGCTCCCAGAACTGAAGAAAGAGGTCATCAAGAAACTCATCTAACTTCCCCGCGCTCAGAAGACCCTTCAGATGCTCTTCTTCAATCTCCGAGAACCTGAACATTTAACTCCTCCTCCAAGAAACCATAAGAAGGTAATTCCGGAAGATTTTCTATCTTTATTAAGGCGGTAGCTTCCCCTTCATAAATTACCTCCTCCCCTAAAGAGATTCTGATTCTCTTTCCTGAATACTCCTCAGGTAGGTAAAGGAAAAGAACCCCGTTTTCTACAACACCGAGCCAGTCCCTTCCCTTCAGATAGTTCTGAGGCTGAGCGGCGAGCAGGATCTCCTCCCTTGACTCAAACCTCTCCTTAAGGGCTGCAGGAAATTCAATTACTAAAGCTTTTCTCTCCTCTTCCGCTTTCATAACTTCGTAGATAAGACTTGAAAGATTTAAATCTTTATACCTTTCTGCAACTTTTTTTATGAACTTTTCACGCCATTTTCCTATCCCTTTAGTGCGTGCACTTTTTACATACTCACGGATTTTTTCAAGGTTACTGAGTTTAAAAACCGGAACAGAGTACTTTTGAATAATCTTTTCATTTGCGTAAACCCAGAAGGGAAGGGGGACTAAACGGAAACCTTTCCACTTTATGAGCGGGGGATATATATTGGTAATTGCGAGTTGGATATAACTTGTAAGCGGAACTATGACATTGAGGTCTCCTTCTTTTTTCAAGACAAGTATGAACTCAGGGGGAGTCATAAAAAAGAGCCTGACCTGTCCCTCCTCCGGCGGCACTTTCTCCTCTTCCTTTACCTCAAGTAAATCTTTTCCGAGGCTCTTTTCGTAAACCCTGTAGAGATTCTCCTGTAGTTCACTCATGGTCTTTTCCTCTTTCTGTAATATAACCCTTACTTTCACATACCTCTGACAGGAATCTCTCGGCAAACTCCCGGAACTCTTCCTTGGTGGGCACATAGGGTAATTTCTGCGCAAGTCTCTTCTTTAGCCTCTCCCATCTCTTGTAAAGATTCGTCTTTGTAAGCCCCTCTAACTCTATCTCCTCTGAGTAAAGTTCTTTGCAGAAGTAGTAGCACATGACTTTAATGTCTTCCTCTTTAAGGATATTCATAATCGCACCGAACAGGTCCTGGGCGTTTATCTTCAGGTCTTTATCCTCTTCAACTTCAATGTTTTCCTCAAAACTTACCACATCACCTTCCTGATTTTCGTAATTCAGCTCCTCCATACTTAACATCTGGGCGCTAAACTCACCGTTTAGAGTATCTATTATGCAGGAGTAGATAACTTTTCTCAGATAAGCTGTGCTTATAAAACCCTTCTTTGCAATACTGCCCGACATCTTGAGTAACTTGAATCTGAGAACCGAAAGAATCTCCTCAGCGTAATCATCACCTATACGCCTTCTTAATATTTCCTCAAGCCCCGACCTGACCGCAAGCTGTCTTATTTCCTTTATAAAGAAGTTTCTCGTCTTTAAATCTTCCCTGCCCTGTAAGAAAGATAAGATAAGCTCTTTCATATCTCAAAAACCTTCAGTTTCTCCAGGAATTCAAGGTCATCACACCTCCCACATAAAACGTATTCAGGTTTAACGGCTTTCAACGTATATCGGAAGTATCCCTTCTTAAGATGGTCAAAGAGAACATATCCGAACACCCTTATCCAATTACACTTTTTATCCACTCTCTTGCAGTTTTTTATATCTACACTCAAATTCCTTTTATTTCTGGTTAAAAAACACAGGTTCAGAATTTCCCCATCAAACCAGCCTATAAAAGGTCGCGCGCTTCTAGGCTGTCTTCCCTTTACCTCCCTTACCGATACCCCGAGGTCGGTACTCAAAAGTTCCTCCAGAAAGCGAAGCTCGTCCGACCTGAAAAACCCCAGAAATTTATGTCCCTCCTTAGTTATAAGTTCTTTGTATAACTCCTCAAACCCCCTCACGGAGATAAATTATACCCCTTGCATAGCAGGATAGAAAGGAATATAATCTTGGAGAGGGCTTTAAGTAGCCCTCCGGCTCCTTGACAAGTGAATAGGGAGTATGAGGCTCTCAAAAGTAAGGGGAGTGCGGTTTTAATTGAATCATCAAAATGCCTAAATGTTTTGATGTTTTGATGATGGGTTTCTAAAGTGATTGTTTTTCAAAGGTTTAAAGGTGGTAAATTTTTGAGCAATTTACTTCACTGAAGATTTCCGGAAATTAACTTCATTTTAGAGCACTCTCCTTTGCGTAAGTTATTGATAATAGTTTAATTTTGTAACACCCCGTTTGAGGGTTCTTAATTATCCGTGTGGAGTTGAAACCGCTCGGATTTATAAATTGACCTGCTTGTTCGCCACCGGTTCTTAATTATCCGTGTGGAGTTGAAACACCTTAGCCTTGATAGGGGAAGGTAAACATAAAGAGGGTTCTTAATTATCCGTGTGGAGTTGAAACCCTTTCACGGAGTTGGAATTATATAACTTATACAAATCATAAACGTTATAGTTCTTAATTATCCGTGTGGAGTTGAAACATCCTGAGTAATGAGAAATATATCAAGTCCTAAATGTCGTTCTTAATTATCCGTGTGGAGTTGAAACTCGGGAGTGGAAGGCTTAGACGACATTCGCTTTAAGAGGTTCTTAATTATCCGTGTGGAGTTGAAACTACGGCTCGCAAGCCCGCCCGCCGTTGGCTCTTTTATTTTGTTCTTAATTATCCGTGTGGAGTTGAAACCAGGGTTTTGATTTCCTCGCTGCTAGTGATAGACTCTTGTTCTTAATTATCCGTGTGGAGTTGAAACTATTAGCGGTTTTAGAAAAAACCGCCATATTATTTGGTTCTTAATTATCCGTGTGGAGTTGAAACCGCTTATAGCTTGCGAGAAAACGGGGCGCAAGGCAGTTCTTAATTATCCGTGTGGAGTTGAAACTATATGAATAGCCTATGAAATAACAAGCTAACTGTATGTTCTTAATTATCCGTGTGGAGTTGAAACTAATTGCATCGGCTATTTCTTTGGTTTCTAAGGTTATATCGTTCTTAATTATCCGTGTGGAGTTGAAACTCGGGAGTGGAAGGCTTAGACGACATTCGCTTTAAGAGGTTCTTAATTATCCGTGTGGAGTTGAAACTACGGCTCGCAAGCCCGCCCGCCGTTGGCTCTTTTATTTTGTTCTTAATTATCCGTGTGGAGTTGAAACCAGGGTTTTGATTTCCTCGCTGCTAGTGATAGACTCTTGTTCTTAATTATCCGTGTGGAGTTGAAACTATTAGCGGTTTTAGAAAAAACCGCCATATTATTTGGTTCTTAATTATCCGTGTGGAGTTGAAACCGCTTATAGCTTGCGAGAAAACGGGGCGCAAGGCAGTTCTTAATTATCCGTGTGGAGTTGAAACTCTTCCACTTCCCATTCCTCACTCTGAAATGAGTAGCTGTTCTTAATTATCCGTGTGGAGTTGAAACATGCGGCTTCAAGCATTTTGCGAATTCTGTGAAAATCAGTTCTTAATCATCCGTATGGAGTTGAAACTATAGAAATATTTGACATATTGGGATTATTTGCATGAGTTCTTAATTATCCGTGTGGAGTTGAAACGACGTTGTAACAGCGTTCACCACATTTCTCAGTTCTGTCTGTTCTTAATCATCCGTGTGGAGTTGAAACAAATAACCCAAACCAAAACATGGAGTTTGGAAGGTTTTGCCGAAAAACTGCCGAAATAGAAAGGTAAAAATGGGTTTCTCAGAGGTTCGGAAAGGCTCCTTCAAAGGAACGCCGAAAACGGCTCTTCTCGTTGAAAGACAAGGAAAACAAGGATTTTCAGGAGGTAGTCCTCTGAAGAGAAATATGGCTTCGGGAGCCAGAGGTCGCAGGTTCAAGTCCTGTCGCCCCGAGGATTTCTGTAAAACACAGCATAAAGTGAGACTGGACACTAAAAAATGCGACTGGCACACCATAAATTGCGACTGAGAGGGAAGGGCAGATGGCTTCTAAGTTAGGTTTCTCAAAGCTTGCAGACTATAAGGGGTACGGTGCAAAAATTCTGTATTTTATGGATTTGCGGGCACCAGAGAGTTACGAGCCTGTTGAAAAAATTACCGCAACTCAGAATATCAGGCAACCTAAAACTCATATTGTCCTCAAAAGATTAAATTGTAAGAGGAAGGAGTTTCACACAAGTTATAAAAGGGTGAAACCTGTAACTTTTTACTTCAGGCAATATTTCCAACAAAGGGTTTAGAAGCTTCTATCAAGGAAAAACCACAAGGTACGCTCTATTAAAACAACACCAGTTCCTCCTTAACCTCTATTCTTCTTTCCCTCCTATCAACATTCAGGACTATATCGCTCACAAAGGGAATCATTATCTTCTCATTTTCCAGAACGAGCATGTCGTAAACTCCGAAGTCCTCCACCCTCTTCACCTTTCCAAGCCTCTTTCCTTTGTTCGTAACAACCTCCATCCCTATAAGCTCGTAGGCATAGAACTCCTCCTCGTCCCTCTTGGGTAGTTCCTTTTCGGGAAGAAAGAGGTGGGCACCTTTGAACTGCTCAACAGAACCGAGGTCGTTGTAGCCCTTGAACTTAATCAGTAAGAAGTTCTCGTGTCTCCTCACACCCTCAACTTTAAAGGGTACATACTCGCCTCCGACTCTCTTGAGATAGACTCTTTTGAGCTTCTCAAAGACCTCCTCGGGAGCCATGGGAAGGACTTTAAGCTCTCCCTTAACACCGAAGGTGTCTATGACCTTACCGATAACTATGTATTCCATCACCCGAATAAGTCTGAAATCAGAGTATCTTTATTCATTTCCAAATATATCTCGTGGGAGTTTAGGCATAAGGTATAACCTCTTCCCTTATTATATGTAGCTTGATCTGGGAAGGGAGTTCTTCTTCCCTTTCAAAATGACACCTTACAGCATCCTTTATGTTTTCTTTGAGTTCTTCAAGGGTTTCCCCCTGCGTGAATATAGCATGTCCTACCGCTTTAGCGGTATAACCACCTTCTGGCTCTTCTTCAACTATAAAAACCAGCTCGTTTCTTTCCATAAAATAACAATATAGCCTAAACCCTTATAATTATTAACCCATGCATTCCTTAGAAGGACTCAACAGGAAAATTGTTGAGTGTCAAAAGTGTGAAAGACTTTCTACCTACATAAGGGAGGTGGCACGTAAGAAAGTCAGAAGATACGCCGACTGGGAATACTGGGGTAAACCCCTTCCCGGCTTCGGAGACCCAGAGGCAAAGTTATTGATCGTTGGGCTCGCGCCTGCGGCTCACGGAGGGAACAGGACGGGGAGGATGTTTACAGGGGACAGCTCAGGGGACTGGCTCGCCAAGGCTCTCTACGAAACCGGTTTCGCCAACAAACCTACATCCGAGAGCAGAGACGACGGGCTTGAGCTTAAAGATGCTTACATAACAGCAGTGGTCAGGTGCGCCCCTCCGGAGAATAAACCCACAAAGGAGGAGATGGAGAACTGCAACGGGTATCTGGTTGAAGAGTTAAAACTTCTGAAAAACGTTAAGGTTATCCTCTGCCTAGGAAGTATAGCCTTAAAGGGAACTTTAATGGCTCTGAAAGACCTTTACCCTGAAGCTAAGCTCAAAGGCATAAAGTCCGGACGCGGACTCAAGTATAAGCCCGAAGGGATTCCCTACACTCTTATTACCTCCTATCACCCGAGCAAACAGAACACCCAGACGGGGAGGCTTAAGTGGGAGGACTGGATTAGGGTTTTTGAGGAGATAAAGAGCCTGCTGGAGGGTAGGTAGATGGATACAGCGGTTATCCTCTGTGCAGGTCTGGCTAAGAGGATGCAGGGATACACCCAGTACTTGCCAAAGCCTCTGATAAGGGTGGCGGGAAGGGAAATACTCTATAGAACGATTAAACTCCTTGATAGTAAAGGGATAAGCAAGTTCGTCTTGGTGGTGAACGAACACAACAGGGAACCTATAGAGAACTTCGTCAGAAGACTCGGCATAAGCTACGAGATAGTTCTCAACGAACATCCCGAGAAGGAAAACGGCTACTCCCTGTACTTGGCAAGAAATCACGTCAACGGGAGGTTCGTCCTTACTATGGGAGACCACCTCTATTCGGAGGAATTTATTGAAGAAGCACTAAAAGGGGAAGGTCTTATCGTGGACGAGCTCGCCCTATACACCGACAGGAAGGAAGCGACAAAGGTTCTCTGTAAAGAAGGGAAGATTGAGAAGATAGGCAAAGACTTGAAGAACTTTAACGGGTATGATACGGGTTTCTTCATTCTTGACGAAAGCGTGTTTGAAACTGCCGAGAGGCTTGTTAAGGAAAGGGAAAAGGTAACCCTGAGCGAGATAGTAAAGGAAGCCCATATAAAGTGCACTCCAGTTTCAGGTAAGTTCTGGACGGACGTTGATACACCGGAAGATATAGAGCGGGCGAAGAAGGCTCTGGTAAGGGCTTCGGTAAAGGGAACGGGAGACGGTTTTATCTCAAGGCACCTCAACAGGAAGGTATCCCTGTGGTTCTCCGAAAGACTTGTAGACAAGCTCACACCCAATCGGGCTACTTGGCTCACCTTCTTCATAGGGGTGTTTTCTGCCCTGGTGGCACTACTCAGTCCCGCTCTGGGAGGACTTCTGTATCAACTCAGCTCAATGTTAGACGGGATAGATGGGGAGATAGCGAGGGCGAGCATGAGAACGACAAGGTTCGGGGGATACCTTGACTCCGTCCTTGACAGATACACCGACTTTCTCTTTCTGTCATCTCTTGCTCTGTGGCTCAAGCCTTCTCAGGAGTTCCTTCCATGGGTTCTTCTTGCGATTTTCGGCTCTTTAATGGTGAGCTACTCAACGGAGAGGTTCAGGGGAGCTTACTGTGAGGACGCCTACGGCGTGGTAAAAGAACTCAGGTGGCTTCCTGGAAAAAGGGACGAGAGGATTTTCTTCATAATGCTCTTCTGTCTCTTTGGTTGGATAAAGGCGCTTTTTATCCTGCTTGCTCTGGTCACAAACGTGAGGGTTATATTAACCCTGTGGCTCGTGTGGAAGCATAGGGGAAGTGTTTAAAAAACATTTTATAGCTTATCAACTATATCCCTCAACTTCTCCGGGTCGTTAGTGGTAATGCCCCAGAAGCCCTTTTTGACAAGCTCTCTTAGCTCAGACTCTCTCTCCTCGTGCCAGCAGACGACCTCAAAACCCTCACCTTTCATGTGCTCTATATCCTCAGAACTTATTAACGTGTGAGGGAACGGATGCTTGTCTTCCCAGCAGGGATGAATTATGTCCCCCTGATACTTACGGGCAAGGCTCACCATGTCCTCCGGCGGAAGGACGTTCCTGAAGAGTAACGCCGTGAGTATGTGGTCGTTAAGCTCTTTAAACCTCCTCATGAAAGGAAAGTCGTCGGAGGAGGAGACGACGATATCGGTTTTATATCCGAAGTCCTTCAGTATGTGGGTAAGCTCCTCTATCATGTCCCTGTCCTTTATGTCTAAGTAAAGCCCGATGCCTCTGTCCTCAGTCCATTTCAAAACCTCCGAAACCTCCATAGAGCCCGGTATCATCTTCTTGGCTTCTTCAAGGTTCATATCCCTTATGAGCTTCCCATTTATATTAAGGTCATGGTTTACGAATATCTTTCTGTCCTTTGTAAGGACGAGGTCAAGCTCTATCATATCGGCTCTAACTTGATAAGCTCCCTCAAAGGCTTCCCAGGTATTTTCCCTGAATTTGGAGCTGTATCCCCTGTGGGCTATTATCTTAGGTTTCCTCATACTGGCAGATGATAACATATAACCCATGAACAGACTCTTCATTCGCTCCCAGCTCCAGCGTTTCTTAGAGGAAGATTTAGGGACGGGTGATATAACCACGGAGCTGGTCTGTTCCGAGGAAACCGTCAGAGCCGTGATAAAGGCGAAGTCTGATGGTATCCTTGCCGGTCTTCCCTTTGTTCAGGAGCTATTTCTAATGCTGGGAGGTGTTTATGTAAGACCTTGCGTGAGCGAAGGTTCGGAGTTCAAGAGAGGAGATACTCTGATAGAACTTGAAGGGAGAGCGGATCAGATACTCATGGGAGAAAGGCTTGCTCTGAACATCCTTCAAAGTCTCTCCGGTATAGCCACGCGCACAAGGGAGTTCGTAAAGGCACTGGAGGGAACGGGGGTAAAGATTTTAGATACCCGAAAGACCACGCCGGGTTACAGGTTCTTTGAAAAGTATGCAGTTAGGGTCGGAGGCGGAAAGAACCACAGGTTCGCCCTCTACGATATGGTTCTTATAAAGGATAACCACAAGAGGGTAGCGGGAGAAGTGGAGGAGGTGATAAGGAGGATAAAAGAAAAGGTCAGCCCTGCATACAAAATAGAGGTGGAGGTGGAAAGTTTGGAGGAGCTTGATAAGGTTCTCACTCTGGGCGTTGATATAGTTATGTTAGACAACTTCTCTCCCGAAGAGGTGAAGGAGGCGGTGAAGCTCGTGAAGGAGAGGGCGGAGGTGGAAGTTTCGGGCAACATAACCCTGGAAAACGTAAAAGAATATGCTGTAGAGGGGGTAAACTATATCTCCTCCGGCTCCATCATCTACGGCGCTTCTTGGTGCGACCTTTCTCTGAAGGTTCTTTAAAGAGAATTAAGGCAAAATCCTCCCAGTTGAAGGGTTTAAAGCCCTGCTTGAGGGCGTATCTTTCAAGCTCTCTTATATTTAAGATATTCTCTATCTCAGCCCTTAGTTTAAGATTCTCTTCCTTCAAACTTTTGTAGGTGCTGAGCTTTTGGGAGTGTTCCCTGAGTACTTTTATGGAGTATGCCGAGTAAAGCATGTTGGCAAGGAATATCAGGAGCCCTAAGCCGACAATCAGAAACGGGTTCATATCCTCTCCCCTGCTCTTAATTTAGCACTTCTGGCAGCCGGATTCATCTTTACCTCCTCCTCGGAGGGTGTTATTGGTTTCTTCGTCAGAATCCTAAACTCCTGAGAGTGCTCTCTGAAGAAGTTCTTAACTATCCTGTCCTCTAAGGAGTGGAAGCTTATAACCACGAGTCTTCCTCCCTTGTTCAGCCTATCCACAGTCTTTTCCAGAGCTTCCTTAAGGTTTTCAAGCTCCCTGTTTACCTCTATCCTTATAGCCTGAAAGGTCTTAGTTGCCGGGTGTATCCTCCCGTGTTTGAGTCTTTCTGGGTAAACGGAAAGGATTATGTCGGCAAGCTCCTTCGTGGTTTCTATTGGTTTCTTCTTCCTGTACTCAACCATCGCTCTGGCTATCTTCCTGCTCAGCTTCTCCTCCCCGTATTCCCAGATTATCCTCGCAAGCTCCTTCTCAGAATACTCGTTCACCACCCTGTAGGCGGTAAGCCTCTGCTCTCTGTCCATCCTCATGTCAAGGGGAGCCTCTATCTGAAAGGAAAAGCCCCTTTCACTCTTCAGCTGGAACATGGAGACACCGAGGTCAAATAGGAAACCATCAACCTTATCTATACCCTCGGCTTCAAGGACGGCATCAAGGTCGGCAAAGTCCGCTTTGTATATAGCAAACCTCCCTTCAAATTCCCTCAGGGTCTCCTTGGCGAGCTCTATGGCTTCCTCATCCCTGTCTATACCTATAACGAAAGCTTCAGGATTCTTCTCCAATATTCTCTTCGTGTGCCCTCCGAGACCGAGGGTGCAGTCAACGTAGAGCTTACCTCCGTTTCCAAGTAAAAGGTCTGTTGACTCTTCAAGCAAAACTGGAACGTGCATCAGGTGGTTTTCTCTTCCTTGTCGGGAGTTTTCAGAACCTCGTAAGTTAGAAAGAGCAAAGAAACTATAAATATAAATATAGGTATCATGAAAAAGTACCACTCCCAGCTCATCTGGTCATCCTCCAGAGTTTGAATATAAACGCAGCCATTGTTATAGCAACCACAGTTTCAAGAGATACACCAAGTAAAAATACTATCCTTTCTCCCTCCGTCCACTTTGGATAGTGCCTTCCTATCTCCGCTAAGTATCCAAGGACGAACATAAAGAGTATTCCCAGCCCTTTAACGACTAATGCGTAAAACTCCTCCCTCTTCATAGCCTGAAGCTCTTCCTGTGTATCTCCGTTATGCCGAACTTCCTTATAAGCTCCCTGTGTTTCCTGGTCGGATACCCCTTATGTTTTACAAACTCGTATTCGGGGTAAACCTCATGGAATCTCTCCATTATTCTATCCCTCAGAACCTTTGCTATTACACTTGCACAGGCGCAGCTCAGACTCCTTTCATCTCCCTTCACGAGAGGCAGACAGTTAAATTCTTCCAGCTTCACATAGTCGCTTATAACCACGTCAAAGGTATGTTTCAAGTCTCTAAGAGCCCTCTTCATGGCGAGCTTGGTAGCCTGATATATGTTTATCCTGTCTATGACGGAACTGTCTACCACCGCGGTCCCCACCGCCACGGCGGTCTCTCTTATAAATTCGTAGAGTTCCTCCCTCTCCTTCTTAGTTAGCTTTTTGGAATCTCCCTTCAAGAAAGGTTCTGTAAAGGGTGGAAGTATGACCGCAGCGGCAACCACTGGACCCGCGAGGGGACCCCTCCCGGCTTCATCCACACCAGCTACGGTAAGACCTTCCCTCCAGAACTTTTCTTCATACTCAATCATTCTTCCTGCGGAGCTTCTTCAGCTTTGATTTCCTCCGTTGTTTGCTCTTGAACTTCTTCAGCCTTAGCCTCTTCCTCCCTCTGCCTCCGAGCTTCCTCCTTCTTCCTCTGCATAGCCTCGTATTCCCACCTCTTTATCTCCTTAATCTTCCTCTGGGCTACCTTTCCTTTGAGCTCCCTCAGGAAGTAGAGTTTAGCCCTTCTGACCCTACCTATTTTAACTATCTCTATTTTCTCTATATTGGGGCTATAAAAAGGAAATATCCTCTCAATACCTACACCGTAAGATTCCTTCCTCACCGTGAAGGTCTTGTCAGCTCCACCACCCCTTATTCTTATAACGACTCCTTCAAAAGGTTGTATTCTCTCTCTGTCTCCTTCCTTTATCCTGTAATAAACCTTTATAGTATCTCCTACCTTGAAATCTGGGTATTCCTTCTCCTGTATGTACCTTTTCTGAACCTTTTCCAGAATGCTGTTCATATCTTCTCCTCCTGAGAGTATGGAATAAAGAATTATCCTACAAAAGGGACTTTTTTTCAAGGAGTAAACCCTAAAACTCCTGCTATATCCGAAATGTTCTGCACCTCTATCCTTTTATCTTTTTCCGGTATTTCAATCACAACCTTTAGGGGGGTTTCCCTCTCAGCGTCCTCAAGGGCTGAAAAAAACTCCCTCGCCTGTTCTACTTGACCAAGAGCAAGATTTATAAGTCCAAGCAGCGCGTATTTTTCATAGGAGTCCGGTGCAAGAAGTAACCATTTGGTAGCTTCAAGGTACTTGAACTCTGTTATGTACCTCATGCCTATACTTAAAGGGTCTTTCCTATTCTTTAGGTCGGTCTTCTTCAGTTTTTTACCCTCAAGGTACAAAGATATTCTGAACTTCACCCTCATAGGTAAATGAAGTATACGATAACGTTAAACATGATAGCCATTAAGGCTTTGCAACCTCATCTCTTTTTAATATGCCGGACTCAACCTGCGAGTAGAATTCCTTCAACTGCTCCACACAATCTTTAAGGTTATCACAACTGACCTCTAAGAGGGGTTCTCCAAACTGCCTGTATCTCTTGTCATAGTATTCCTCTATCAGGAATCTCACGACTTCTTCATAGTTTTTTTGCTCAAAGAGCTCCTTTACCAACTCAAACTTCTGAGGTCCTAAATACTTCCTTATCTTCTGAACTGCTGTAAAGGCTTCCTCCTCCCAGTTCTCTTTCTGAGTGTAGTCTGAGATTATGTTCCTTATACGCGTATCTATGCTTGCGGTGAGCTCTATGTACAAACCTTTATCCTTCTTGCTCCAGAAAGCTTCAGGTATGTATACGTTGCCGATTCTTCTGCTCTCATCTTCTATGAATACATTGTTTCCATTTATACGCCTTAACTCTTCATAAAGCAGAGAATCAAACTGTTTTTGGGATACCCTTTCCTCAATTCCCACGCTCCCGAACACGGACCCTCTGTCTTTAGCCAGGTCTTCCAGGTCTATTGCTGGCAAACCTTCTTGTTTCAACGCTCTTATGACTTTGGTTTTTCCCACCCCCGTCTTTCCCGTAATAACCAGAAAATTCACATTTTCAAGCAACCTCTCCATATCTTTCAGAATAAACTGCCTGTATGCCCTGTATCCGCCTTTGAGACGAAGGAGATCAATTCCCATCTCGGACATGGCTTTACACATTCCCTGACTTCTCATACCACCCCGCCAGCAGTAAACAACAACGTTCTTATGCTTATCCTTCAGCCCTCTGAAACGTGCATAGAACTCTTCCAACTTCTTCCGTGCGAGCTCTTGTCCTAATTCCTTAGCCCTCTCAAGCCCTTCTTCTCTGTATATGAAGCCTATAAGTTTTTTCTCGTCGTTCTCAAAAAGAGGCACGTTTATCGCCCCAGGTATGTGAAATTCCTCAAACTCCTGTGGACTCCTTATGTCAACGATAACCATATCCTCAAGCTGAAAAAGTTCATGAACTTCTATATCCTTATAGGCCATATTTAAATAATATGCTCAAGGTTGTGGAGAATCCCATCGTGGTTTTTGAAAGAGACATATACAGACCAGAGCCTACCAGGTTCTGGATACTGGATAAGAGTTTTAGAGGAGCCATATCAAGGCTGGAATCGGAGGGGTATATAAAGAAGCTTTCCGAAGAGATTAGCCAGGATGAGGAGCTTTTCAATTTCTTTATAGGACTCCACGAAAGGGAGGTTAAGAGGAGAAAGGAGTTACTTAAAACAAGTTTCCCGCAGGTTTACGAGGGAGAAGGTAAGTGGGATATAGCTTGTAAGAAGGTTCTCCTTGACCCTAACGTGGGTATAGGAGGAATAAGGAATTACAGGAGTAAACCTTTCAAGGTCAGATGCCTTCATCTATGGACAGCCTATCATCTGGGAGAGAAAGAGTTTATGAATCCCATAGGTGAGTTTGTTCTTTCTAAGATATAACTTTTCTACAAAAGAGCAGATACGCGGTATGTCCTACCATAGTATCTTCAGGTCTGAACCTTTCTGGAACCGTTTTATAGTACCTCGTCAATATTTCAAGGACCTCTACATTTCCGAACAGTCCCTCCGTATTCTTAAGAAGCTCAACGACCTGATTTGAAGTTGGAAGCAGAAACCCAACGGGTGCACCTTCTTTTAAAGAGGTATGAAGCTTTCTTAGGTAGGGTGTGGGTTCTCTAACGTCTACAAAGGCTGCGTCAAAGAAGCCCTTTTCAACCTCAACTTCCGAAAAATCAAGGTTATGAAACTTTACATTTTTACCGAGGTTGAACCTTTCTAAATTCTTTCTGGCAGTGTTATAGAACCTTTCAACTGCTTCATAGGTATAAACCTCTCCTGCAAGCTGTGAGAGGACAGCACACAGAGCCCCACTGCCTGTCCCAAACTCAAGCACCCTTTTCTCTTTAGATAGCCCAAGTTTAAAGGCTATGTAAAAGGCGTCCTTTGGGTATATAATCTGGGTTTTCCTCTCAAACCCTAAGACTATTATCTCTTCAAGGGTTGGTTTAAAAACTTCAAACTTGCCAATCTTTATTCCATCAGGTTTGCCTATAACCTCTGAGAATTTCAGGGTATTCTTCTTCACGTTCAGAGATTGTTTCAGTTCAAGCCGTTTAAGGTACTTCTTGTCAAGGTATCTTACGAGTATCCAGTCTCCCTCTTGGAACATCAGTCCTTACTTCCGTAATGCCTCACCTTAAGGTATTTTTCTACATCAAGGACTTTGAATATGTCCTTAAAAGGTCTTAGCTGGAACTCAAGCTCCTCCTCTTGCTTCTTTTCACCAAATTCCTGAGCTCCAAGCTCAAGCATAAAGCTAAGCAGATTTAGGAGCCGTTGCTCCTCTTCCTCACCGGGATTCTTAGTGAGATGAAATTTCCCTTCCGAGAATACAAGGAAAGGGTATCTAACAGCCTCTCTAAGAACCATAGTGTTCATCTTTGTAGGAGCGTGTTTTATGAATACGCTTATTACCTCGTTTATCATGAAGAGATAAACTATCGGTGCTATGTTGGCAACGTTCTTGTAAAAGAAAAGGCTTACAAAATAAGGCTCTTCAAATCTTAGGGAAGAAGAGGGTTTGAACTTCCCTTCAGTTTCAATCAGGGATATGAGCAGCTTGCCCTCCCGAAACACTATGAACCTGTCTCCTTTCTTTTCGGAAATCAGGAGTAAGGCGTCCTTCCTGTGTTTACTCAAGCCCAAAAAGAGCTTACTTATCTCCATGAAGTGACTGCTTACCGTGTCTATCTCAGGTTTTGCAAGAAATCTCATGGCTATAAACTTGACTATATTGCTGTCAAGAGCTACAAGGCTTAACTCTGCATTCTTATCGGGGGATAAGAAGAACTCAAATATGTCAAAGTCAACCGGGTATACGGCGAACATTTCACCGTTCTCGTAGAAGAGGTTTATGGTGTATGTTGGTGATGAAATCTTGGCAATACCTGAAAAGCTACCCGTCTTCAAGCTTTCAAGTATGGCAACCACGTTGACCCTTTTAAGAGGGACACTTTCCATCATGTAATCAACATCATGCTCCTCTGTGACCTCGCTTTCACGAAACTCGTATATGTCAAGTTTGCCTTCCACCAACGAGTCTTTCATCTTTCTTACGATGGATACTATGGAGTCGTTGGTAAGGGCGACGGCATCTATAACATTTTTACCCTCAAAGAAGGAGAGTTCCTTGTCCGTGGTTGTAGCCTTGAATATGGCATAGGGAGATATTATCTTGTCAACTATCTCATCAAGCTCTCTCCTCACTATGGTTGCCTGTATCATGAGTTCGTCACTGCCTATAGGGTTTTCCAGAGGAGTAGTGGCTGATCTAGACTCTTCATAAAAGGCAAAGAAACCCTCTGGGTTTGCAAGCATCTCAGCAAGACAATAAACCAAAAGGTTATAGTAGTTAACCTTTTTCTTATTAAAGGAACCTATGTCACATTTAAACCCTGTGATGAGCCCCTCTTCAACTTTGAGGGACAGGAAGTATCTGTTGACGAAGAGCTCTAAAGTTCCTGACCTTCCCTGGAGCAACCCTGTTATTACGTCACTCAGCCCCCGGGTATCACCGATATAGCCATAGAACATACTTTTAGTTTATCCTACCATCTTCCGGAACTTCTCCATGAGTTCTTCAACTATAAGGTCAAAGGTTTCCTGAACGCCTTTGCCTTGGAGGGCAACCGCTTCAGTGGTTTTCTTCCCCGGTATGGAGACTTCCCTTTGGAGTACATCAAGGGGAAGAGCGTCAGGTAAGTCCCTTTTGTTGTACTGGACAACTATAGGTGTGCTTTCTATATCTTTACCGTAAAGTTTTAAGTCACCCTCCAGAGTCCTAACGAACTCTTTGTTCTCTGAAAGTCTTCTCTCTGAGGAATCAACCACAAACACGACCGCATCAACTCCTCTCATAACCATCTTCCTTATATCTCTGTATATATCCTGGCCAGGTATAGTGTATATGGAGAAGGTCAATGTGAAACCGTCTACCTTTATCTTCTTAGTTATGAAGTCAAAAACGAGGGTTCTCTCCTCCTTTGTATCAAAGCTCAATACATCAAGACCGCTTTGCTGAGCTAATTGCTCTATATTTGTGGTTTTCCCAGACATAGCTATTCCGTGATAAACGACCTTAAACCTTACAATCCCTTTAGAAGAGTCAATAAGCATGCCTAACTCCCTCCTTTTGTTTTTAATTTATTCCAGTTCAAACAGTTTACACACAGAGGAGAATAATGGGAATACTCTTTCCCGCACTCCTCGCATTCTAAAAGCCTTACAAGGGATAGGAGCTCTCTGTAACATTCTCTGTCCTCTCCGTACCCTTTACTTGTTAAGTTTTTTATCGGAGCGGGGAGGTAATCCTTTAGCTCGTTAAACTTCTCATACATGCCAACGCTAAGATACAGTAAGGCAAGTACCGATACATCAACTTTATCCCTGTTCTCCTCCACCTTTTCAATGACTTCTGGCGTAAGCAGATTCTTGCTTATTATCACTAATAGGGCTTCGTTCTGCATGCCTTCCTGAAACATAAGAGCAGCAGCCTTTCTCCTTTCCTTACCTTCCGGATGGGAACACAGAATCGCAAGCGAAGAAGGGGTTAGGGGAAGTGCCTCTATCTCTTTCAGAGCGTCAACACCCTTGCTTTGGGCGAGCATTGAGGCAAGTACCTTCTTTTCCAGCTCCTTGAGGGGCTTTTCACTCTCCTGAATGAGCTTTCTTTGTAGGTCAATGGCCTTTTCCTGTTCTCCCCTCATGTAGTACACACTTCTGAGCATTCTCAGTGCCTTTAAGTTCTTCCAGTTCTTCCCAAGAGCCTTTTCAAGTAAGTCCTGAGCTCTATCTATATCTCTTCTGAACACGTCTTCCGCTATAGTAGTCTCAACTATTCCAAGGGAGTATCTTTGCAGATAAACCGAGGCTTCCCTTTCTAGCTCCTTCATAGCCTTAGCGTAAAGCGGGGTTACCTCTTCCCTGTCAATGAGCTTTGCAAGCTCCCCACGAGCTTTTTCAGGATAGCCTGTCCAGAGGCTTTCAAGAGCTTTACTAAGCTTCTCACTGTATCTCTTCCACTTTAGACCTTTGATCTCAGACACAATGTAGGCTATCAGAAAACCCATTATGAAACTTGCAAATACAGTTAGAAATAGAGGAACTTCGTAAGAAAAGCGAAAAAAGGATACCTTTACACTCTGAAGGTTAAAGTAGGCAAATATAAGGGCGAGTATAAGGAGGACTATCAAGAGCACTACTTTTACAAGCATCATACCTCTAATCTCCTCGCCTCTGCCCATATCCATTCTATACCGTAGTGCTCCCGCCATTCAGGAGTAAATATGTGCACTATAACATCAAGCAGGTCTATAAGTATCCAGTTCCCAAACTCCATTCCTTCAATATGATCAATGGTATAGCCAGCCTTCTTAAGCTCTTCAACCAGATACTCTGCAAGTGCTCTTGCATGAACGGTTGAGTTTGCTGAGGCTATCAGAAAGTAGTCAGCTATATTTGTTAGGTTTGAAACGTCAAGCACAACTATATCCTCGGCCTTCTTGTCCTCCAGTAGTTTTTTAATAAGTTTTAACTTTTCCATCCTTTCTCTTTTGCCAGTTCCTTCAGCTTCCTATAGTATAGGGTTTCACCGTAAACCTCTCTGTATTTGGCAAGAGCTTCCTTGGCTTCTTCTAGAGCTTTTTTTCCTATCTCCTCCCAGCGTTTGACTTCGCTCTCTAAAAATGAGAGCCTCTTCTGAGCCGCCTTCTTTTCTTCTTCACTTCTCGCCTCCTCAAGCTTATCCTTTGCCTCCCTTATCAGACTTTCCATCTTCTCCTTCTCAATGTTTACCTGCCTGTCCGTTGTCAGCAGACACATTATGTACCTGTAGGCAACCTCTGGCTCGTTTACCTGTCCTGGAAAGTTGATAAGAACTTCCCTGTACCTTAAAGCTGCTGAATAGGTGTAGCCATAATTTTCGTAAAACTCTGCTATGTTGAGCTCGTACTGGGCAATTTTTCTGTAGGCTGTGTCTATAAGTCCCTGGACTTTTTGAGCAAAGGAGCTTTTAGGGAACTTGCTCAGGAACTCTTTCGCCTTGTCTATAGCCTTCCAGGTATACTCCTGATCTCTGTACGGGTCAGGGGAAACCTTTATGTAGCTGTCTATCAGTAAGTAGTACGCCTCTTCCGTCCTGCTCAGTTTAGGGTAATAGAATATGTAATCCTCAAGGGCAACAACTGCATTTACGTAATTACCGTCGTAGTAATAGCTCTTTCCGAGCAGGAATTTTGCATTCTCTATCTGTTCAGGCGTCAGATAGTCCATATACTTAAGAGCCTCATTGAAACTCCATGCGGCGTCTCCATAGTCTTTATTAGCATAGGCGTTAACCGCCTCCCTGTAGTATTCCTGAGCATTTCGGGCTCTCTTCTCCTCGGTCATCTTTGCGCAACCCGCTATAAAAACAAACACAAGGAGAAGGAAGCTTAAACCTTTTTTCATACCCATCATCCTGTCAGAAACATTTCGTAGTAATCAAGAGGAGCATCACACTCCTCTTTCACAGATACCCACTGTTTCATATTGCTCTTTTCAAGGAGGCTCTCAACCTTATCTTTCAGAGCTGGGTTTACCTTTATCTCTAAGTACCTTCCCTTAAAGTAGTTGATCTCCTTTTCAATTTCGTATAGGACCACTTCTGGGCTCTTTATGTACCCTTTACCCTTACAGAAGGGGCAGTCTATGGATAGCAGTCTGGTTACGCTCGGTGTCTCTTTTTTCCGTGTGAGCTCTAAAAGCCCCAGTTGGGTTATTCCGTAAACGTGAACGTTGGAGCCTTCATCGGCGAAGAGTTCCTTAACCTTATCTACAAGCAGGTTCTTATTTCTCTTATCTTTCATGTCTATAAAGTCAATTATCACTATCCCTCCTATTCCCCTTAACTTTATCTGTCTAACTATCTCATGGGCTGCCTCTATGTTCGTCTTTAGAGCATTTTCTTCCAAGGTTTCCCCGCAACCGGCACCGCTGTTCACGTCTATAACTGTCATGGCTTCCGTTTCTTCAATTATTATGTACCCTCCGCTTTTGAGCCATACGTAACGGGCAAACAGTTTTGTAAGCGCCTTATCAAGCCCGTATTTCTTGAAAAATACGCTGATGTTCTTTACGTACCTGACCTTACTTATGAGCTCTGGGGAGTGTTCCTCAAGTTGGACCAATAGCTCAGACCACAGTTCCCTGTCGTCAACTACTATCTCCGATATATCACTCCAGTAATCCCTCACAAGCTGCATATAGGCGGGTAACTCTTCATAAACCATACCCTGTTTTATGCTCGCTGCTTTCCTCTTTATATCCTCCCAGACTTTTCTTAGCCTTTGCAATTCTTGTAAGAGCTTTTCTTCCGTTGCGAATTCAGCGGAAGTTCTCACTATAACGCCATCCTTGTCCAGATGTTTTTCAAAGAGCTCTTTGAAGTAGTTTCTCTTACTATCATCCTCTATTTTTGAGGAGATGAATATCCTGTTGGTTGTGGGCAAATACACGAGGAACTTCCCAGGAAGACTTATCCTGCATGTAAGCTTAGCTCCCTTGTTCTCCATAGGTTCTCTCTTCATCTGAACGAGGATCTCTGAACCCTCGTCAGGTGCAGGGCAGTTTTCCTCCTCTTCGGAAAACCCTTCATAAGACTTGAGGGGTAGGTAAGCTTCTTTATCAATCCCTATATCAACGAAAACTCCGTCAAGGCTTCTGGCAAAGCGTTTCACCCTCCCTTTAAATATGCTCCCCGACAGCCTCTTTTCTCCCCTCTTCTCAACCTTTATCTCGGATATGTCTTTGTCCTTCAGAAGGAAAGTGAGGACAAGGTTTCTGCTAGCAGAAATGATAAGCCTAACGTCCATTGAGTAGATATTTTAAAGTATTTTAAGGATGCCTATAGGTCTTATAGCTGGAAAAGGACGTCTTCCGGAGGTATTTCGCGAAAAAGTTATTGAAAGGGGGGAGGAACTGGTTGTCGTAGGTGTGAAGGGTATAACCGAAATGGAAGCGGACGAAATCCTGCCTGTTGGTAAGGTTGGCAGGCTTGTCAAGCTGTTTAAGAAGAAAGGAGTAGATAAAGTTGTTATGTTAGGGAAGTTTGAGCACAGGCTCATATACACAAGCATACTTCACTTTGACATGAAAGCCTTCAGTGTACTCAGGAGGGCTGAGGATAAAAGGCCAGCCAGCCTTATAAAGGCTTTTATGTCTTCCCTTGAAGAGGAAGGCTTTGAGTTTATAGACCCCAGACCATACCTTGAAAGTCTCCTCGCTCAGGAAGGAATTATGGGTAGGAGGGTGCCTTCAGAAGAGGCTATGGAGGACGGACTCTTCGGCTTTCTTATAGCTAAGGAGATAGCTGAGCTTGACGTGGGGCAGACTGTGGTTGTTAAAAACAAGGCAGTGGTGGCAGTTGAAGCTATGGAGGGGACGCAGGAAGCCATAAGGAGAGGGGGAAAGATAGGGGGAAAGGGTACAAGGGTGGTGAAGGTCGCCCGTAAAAACCAGGACTTCAGGATAGACGTCCCAACGGTGGGGCTTGAAACCCTTGATGTATTGAAGGAGATTAGAGCTGATGCCCTTTTCTTGGAAGCTGGTAAAGTTTACATACTGGACAAAGACAAGTTTCTCCAGAAAGCGGACAGGTTCGGTATATCTGTCGTTGGGTTATGCTAAAATGAACTCACTATGAAACACAACTGGGAAAACTACAGGGAAAAAGTCCTTGAGCTTAAGCAGATTTTTAAGAACAAGAATGAGGGAACAGAGGTAGAAGTGGAGGTGCTTTTACCCGAGGACGAGGGATACGATTCCGAAGTGGGGGTTCCTTACGTGAGGGTAAGGTATTACGTTAACGACCATTACCATGAGAGGAAGATAGAATTGTACGAGTACCATCTTAAGAAGGAACTTGACGACCTCGTAAATCTTATAGAGCATTTTATACAAGAATTTGAAATGGAAATTGACCAGAGCGAGTATGGAGGAGGTTAAGTTTAAAAGACTGGAGGGGTGGCCGAGCGGACTAAGGCGGGGGATTTGAAATCCCTTGAGGGTTCGCAGCCCTCCGTGGGTTCGAATCCCACCCCCTCCGCCAGATAGAAGTATGAAGGTCGCATCCTACAACATCAACTCCATAAAGGCAAGGAAAGAGCTACTCTTTAGCTGGCTTGAAAGGGAACCCGTGGATGTGCTCTGCCTACAGGAGTTAAAACAGGAAGAGGAGAACTTTCCCTTTAGAGAGTTTGAAGAGAGAGGTTATAAATGTGAGGTGTTCTCCCAGAAAGCTTACAACGGGGTATGCATATGCTCAAAGCTGCCTATGGAAGATGTCAGGAAGGGTTTTGGTGAGCCTTATTTTGACCGGCAAAAGAGGATAATAAAGGCAAAGGTTAAGGGTATCTGGATTGTGAACGTTTACGCCCCCCATGGAGATTTAAGAGGTACAGACAAGTTTTACTACAAGCTTTCGTTCTACGAAAAGCTTCTCTCTTATCTGTCCGAGAACTTTTCTCCTGAAGAGCCTGTATGCATGGTTGGGGATTTCAACGTAGCGAGGGAGGACATAGACGTCTTTGACCCTGAACTCCTGAGGGATACCATCGGAACCATGAGGGAAGAAAGGGAAGCTTTTACCAGAATCCTTGAGTGGGGTTTTATAGATGCCTTCAGGTATCTGTATCCCGAAAAAGTTCAGTTCACATGGTGGGATTACATAGGGGGTATGATATGGAAAGACAAGGGTATGAGAATAGATTACATACTTGTGACAACCCCTCTTCTGAAGTATCTAAAAGATGTTTACGTTGACCTGTGGCCCAGGATAAGGAGAACACCTAAACCCTCAGACCATGCACCTGTAATTGGAGTCTTTGAGCTGTGAAAGCTGTTATCTTTGCCCTTCTTTCTGCTCTGGTGTGGGGAACAGCACCCCTAATATTCAAGCTGGGTCTTAGAGGTGATGTGCCTCCTCTTGTAGGGATATTCTTTCATAATTTAACAGCTTCTATATTTGCCCTGGTGTCAATGCTGATTTTAAAAGAGGGTTTTAGCTACCCTCTCAGAGATATTACGATAATATCCTTCGGCGGTTTCGTTTCTGGCTTCCTTGGACTCCTGCTCTACTACAAGGCTATAAAACTTGGTGACGTGTCGGTTGTTGCTCCTATTGTGGCGAGCTCTCCTCTCTGGGCTAGCCTGTTTGCCTTTGTGCTCCTTGGAGAACACTTCACTCCTATGAAACTTGTAGGCACCATTCTTGTGGTAACAGGTGTTGTTCTGATAACCTTATCAAGATGAGGTTTGTTTTAGCCTTTGCCCTGCTGGCTATAGGAATAGTAGGGATAATTCTCCCCGTCCTGCCAGGGATACCCTTTCTGCTCGCGTTTCTTTATGTTGTGGGATTCCTTAAAAAGGAGAGATTCCTAAGGATGCTCAAAAGATACCAGGGTGAGAGGAATTCCTTTCAGAGAAAGGTTACGAGTTGCATACTCATATATGTGGTTTACCATAGGAGGCTTAACTTAAAATAAAGTTGATGGGAAGAGTAACCCTTTGGAGCTTAAGGAAAAAGAAGTGGAGGGGAGAAAAGATAACGATGATATCTACTTACGATTTCCTATCCGCCAAGCTTTGTCAAGAGGCTGGCATTGATTCTGTTCTGGTAGGAGATTCCCTGGGAATGGTTTTCCAAGGTCTGGACTCAACGCTACCTGTTACCCTTGAGGAGGTCATCTACCATGCCAGGGCTGTGAGGAGAGGTGCCCCTGAACTTTTTTTGGTTGTTGATATGCCTTTTATGAGCTACCAGGTTTCTATTGAGGAGGGGATAAAGAATTGTGGTAGGGTAATAAAAGAGACGGGAGCTCAGGCGGTAAAGATAGAGGGTGGTGAGAGTGTTGCAGAGCTCGTTTACAGGCTTACCGGTGTGGGTATCCCTGTTGTGGGGCATTTGGGTTTCACTCCCCAGTCAATAAACCTCTTCGGAGTTCCAAGGGTTGTGGGTAAAGAGGAGAAGGAAGCAGAGAGATTGAGGATAGACTTCAAAGCCCTTGTAGAAGCGGGTGTTGATATGATAGTTCTTGAAAGTGTCCCTTGGAGACTCGCTAAGGAGTTGACAGAAAGTTCCGAAGTAATAACTATAGGGATAGGAGCGGGAAAATTTTGTGATGGACAGGTGCTTGTATTTCACGACCTGGTGGGGCTCTATGAGGAAGCGAAACCTAAATTTGTCAGGAGGTATGCGGAAGGTGCAAAAATTTTCAGAGAAGCCCTCACAAAATTTAAAATAGAAGTTGAGAAGGGGGAGTTCCCTTCCGAAGAGGAAAGTTATGGAACATGAGAAGATTTTGAACTTGCTTCTCAGAGCCGGATACGTAAAGGAAGGTGATATAAAGAAGATACTTTCAGAGCGCAAGGAAGATGAGGACATATTCCAGACCCTTCTAAGACTGGGGTTACTCTCTGAGAAGGACATAACTAAGTTCTTCCAGACTATACTCCCGCAGAAAGTGTGGAAGGAAGAGGTTCAGGAGCTTCAGGTTCCTTCCCATATTCTTAACTCAATACCTCAGGAGTTCATGAGGAAGTTTAAGGTTGTGCCCGTAATGTACGATAAAGGCAAGCTCCATGTGATAATGCTAAACCCACTCAACCAGAACCTCATAAACGAGTTGAGATTTTATACCAAGGCTCAAAGCATAATACCCTACGTTGCACCCCTGTCAACCATTGAGAAGATTCTGGATAAACAGTTTCCTCAGCTCGGTGACGTACTGAGCCAGATAGAGGAAACCGAAGTGTAGCTGGAGAAGGAAGAGGTTGACACACCGATAGAGCAGCTTATCCATGCTACGGAAGAAGCACCGATAGTGAAGCTTGCAAACGGGCTCATATTTGAAGCTGTGAAGATGGGAGCTTCAGACATACACATAGAGCCTCAGGAGAAGAAGGTTATAGTTAGGTACAGGGTTGACGGCGTTTTAAGGATATACCACCAGCTGCCTGTAAATATAAGGGACAGCCTGGTAGCCAGGTACAAGATAATGTCAAGTCTTGATATAGCGGAGAAGAGGAAACCCCAGGATGGAAGGATAAGGATAAAAATTGAGAGGAAGAAGATAGACCTCAGGGTTTCAACTGTCCCGACAGTTTACGGTGAAAAGGTTGTCATGAGGATTCAGGAGGCTGAAAAGTACCTTAATGTTAAGCTTGAGGACCTAGGCTTTGAACCCGATGATCTGGAGAAGTTCAGGAACGCTATATGGAAGCCCTGGGGAATGATACTCGTTACAGGTCCGACCGGTTCCGGTAAGACGACGACCCTCTACTCAGCCCTGATGGAGAGAAACCACCCCGATGTGAACATAATGACAGCTGAAGACCCCGTTGAAGTCTCTATACCTGGTATAAACCAGGTACAGGTGAACGAAAGGATCGGTCTAACCTTCTCAAGCGTTTTGAGAGCCTTCCTTAGACAGGACCCGGACATAATACTGGTGGGTGAGATAAGGGACCTGGAAACTGGAGATATCGCAATAAGAGCCTCCCTGACCGGACACCTCGTGTTCTCCACCCTTCACACAAACGATGCCCCCACAACTATTACAAGGTTGACAGATATGGGTATAGAGCCTTTCCTTGTAGGTTCTTCTCTTGTTCTGGTTGTCGCCCAGAGGCTTATAAGGAAGCTATGCCCGGATTGCAAGGTTCCCCATGATGTGCCAAAGGAAGCCCTTGTGAGGTTGGGTGTAATTAAGTCTCCCGATGAGGATATAACCATATACAAAGCAAGTGAGAAGGGTTGTGCCACCTGTAATAATACCGGCTACAAGGGAAGAACGGCGGTTCATGAGATTATGGAGATAGATGAAGAGCTCAGGAAGCTCATAATAAAGGGTGGTACAGCAGATGACATAAGGGAGCTTGCAAAGGAAAAGGGTATGAGAACCCTTTATCAGGCAGGTATACTGAAGGTAAGGAAGGGAATAACCTCCATTGAAGAGGTAAACAGAGTGCTCATGCAATGAGATTTCTCTTTGTACTTCTGTTTCCTTTCCTTTTGCTGGCAAAGGAGCTGGAGACTTGCTACAGAATCTACTTCTGGTTCCTTCCCGTTGCCCAAAGCTGTGTTGAGTATTCCTTAAAGGGTGAAGAACTAAGGATACGTTCCTGGGCTAAAACCATCGTCGTGGGTAAGCTGGTCAAGAGAGTCAACAACTGGGGGGAAGCCGAGCTACTCTCCCTTAAACCTAAGAGCTTTTCCCTATATCAAAGGGAAGGGAGTTTTATAAGGGACCACACCTATTCGTTCATGAAAAGAGGTATAGCGTATAGAATCGTCAGATATAAAGAAGAAGGGGTAGATGTAAAAGAGGGGTTCTATGAGAGCTCTGTGTACCTTTTTGACCCCTTTTCAACCTCGCTCCTGGTATACCTGGATACACCTAACTACAGAGGCGATAGGATTTACGTGTTCTACGATGAAAAGGTTCAGAGTGTCTATTACAAAACGGTGGGCGAGGAGGTTGTTGAGGTCTTTGATAAAACCTATCCTACCTGGAAGGTTCTTCTGGTACCTGAGGTTGATACTAAAGGTATATTGAAACCCAAGGGAGAGTGGTTTGTATGGATAGATAAGGAAACGAACATACCTGTAAAGTTGAGTGTTAAATTTACTATAGGGAGCGCACAGGTTTTCCTTGAAAGGGTAAAGGGAAACAGAGACCTTTTTGTGGAGGTAAAGAATGGACAGGCTGAGTTATTTTAAGGAGTTGCTGAATAAGGCGCCGGACAATCCTATGGTTCATTACTCCCTAGCCCAAGAGTACTACAAGGTGAGGGATTACGAGAATGCCATAAAGCATATAGAGAGCTATCTGAGGCTTCAGGAAGATGAGGGAGCTGTTTACCGCCTCCTTGCCAAATGTTATGAAGAGCTCGGTGAATTCAACAAAGCCATGGACGTTCTTGAAGAGGGCATAAAGCAGGCTCTTAAGTATAACCACCCGTCAATGGCTGAAGAGTACAGGCAGTGGATTGAAGAGTTAAGAGGCATGAGCTTTTGATAGCTTAAAGCTCTATTCCACTATACTATGTACGCTCTCTTCACTACCGAGTACGAGGAGAAGGTCTTTATCCTCTATAACGTCCTTAGCTGAAGGGTTTACGAGGACCTTATCCCCCCTCTTAATCGCCAGCACTGTTATGCCGTGCTTCTTCCTGAGGTCAAGTTCCGCTAAAGACTTGCCCGTTAACCTTTCGGGAGCTCTTATCTCAAAGATGCTGTAACCGGGTGCGAAAGGTATCTCTGCAACCATACCTGTTATGATGAGCGAGCGGGCAAGCTTAACGGCGGTTTCCATCTCTGGATACACTACCCTTTTAACACCGAGCCTGTTGAGAACCTCTCCGTGTAGAGGGTTTATCGCCTTAGCTATGATATCCTTTACCCCTCTGTTAAGCAGAAGAACCGTAACAAGGATACTCGCCTCTATGTTCTGACCTATGCTAACTATGACCGTGTCAGCTGTAAATATACCAGACTCTTCAAGGGCTTTCTCATCAAGGGCGTCTGCCACGTATGCGTGAGTGACAAACTCCTCTACTTGTCTGACCCTGTCCGGGTCTTTATCTATAGCGATCACGTCAACCTTGGCTTCTGCAAGAGTTTTAACCACATGGAACCCAAACTTTCCAAGCCCTATAACTCCAAATATCTTCTTCACAGGAGCAACCTCGCCTCAGGGTGTTTTATCCTGCTCTCCTCTTCTCTGCCTACGAGAGCCAATGCAAAACTTACTATACCAACCCTACCTACTATCATGCTCAGAACTATCAATATCTTACTAAAGGAAGAGAACTGGGCACTGAAACTCAATCCCTCACCACCTCCTACAGACAACCCTACAGTCGCAAAAGCAGAAACAACTTCAAACAGCGTGCTCAGGAAATCTTTTTCCTCAATACGATCTATGAGCAGATTAACAAAAGCTATATAAGTGAAAGCAAGAGCCATAACAACCATGGCACGATGTATCAAATCCTGGGGTATACTCCTGTTAAACACGACCACTTCACTCCTTCCCCTTACGTAAGATAAGACCGAGAGAAGTATGACCGAGAAGGTTGTTGTCTTTATGCCCCCTCCGGTACTCCCTGGAGAAGCCCCTATAAACATAAGAATCGTTAGGAGGAAAAGGGAAGACTCGGAAAGGGAGCCGATATCAACAGTATTAAAGCCGGCAGTTCTTGAAGATACGCTCAGGAACAGGGTTGAAAGTAGCCTCTCCTTCCAGTTGAGAGACCATATACCGTTGTAATGGGCAAATTCGGTAAGGATAAGCCCCAGCCATCCAAAAACCACAAGCATTATGCTCAGGGATAGTACAAGCTTTGTGTGGGTTGATAGCCTTTCCGTCCTTTTGGTGAACAGGAGGTAGATGTCGTGTATCACAAAGAAACCTATGCCCCCAAGGAATATGAGGGCTGAAATAACCAGATTGACGTAAAGGTCTCCCCTGAAGGGGATAAGATTATCAGTAAAAAGGGAAAACCCGGCGTTGTTAAAGGCGGATACAGAGTGGAAGAAAGCAGGAAACGCAGCTCCTGTTATCCCCATACTCGGTACCCAGTGAATATAAAGGAGAAGGCAGCCGGCAGCTTCTATAATAAAGACAAATAGAACGACTCTTTTAAGGAAGCGGACAAGACCGTAAACTCCGGGATAGTTCAAGGACTCTGATAGTATGAGCCGCTCCTTAACCCCTATCTTCCTCCGAAAGGTTATGAGGAGGAAAGTGGTGAGAGTCATATACCCAAGACCACCTATCTGTATAAGGGAGAGGATAAGCCACTTGCCTGTATCCGTGAGCTGGGTTTCTGTGTTTATAACTGTCAATCCTGTAACCGTTACCGCTGAGGTAACAGTAAAGAGTGCATCAATCGGAGACACCTTTGCCTTTGTTGTGGGTAATAGCATAAATAACAAGACCCCCACCGCTATAAGAGCTACGTAGGAGAGCAACACAGCCTGCGGTGGACCGGGTTTTGTAAACCTCACCTTTAGGAATTATAATCTTTCTCGGGGAGTCTTATGGAGGTTGTTGTATTTGATATTGAGACGGTATCTGTGGGGGAGGATAGCTTTGACGATAAGGACTGGGAGTATATACTCAAGTACGCTGAAACTGAGGAAGATGAAGAGAAACAAAAGGAAAGGCTCAGTTTCTGGGCTTTTACCGCCCACCTTGTAAGCGTTACCCTCTTAGACCTGTCTGGCAAGAAAGCCCTTGTTATGTACCTATCTAACGACGAAAATACAGAGGAGATAGAAAAGGATAGTTTTAAAGTCTTTATGAGGTCCTTCTCCATAGGAGAAGGTATTGAAGATGCGGAGAGGAAAATACTCCGGCACTTCTGGAAGAAGGTGGGAGAGAGAAGGGATCAAAGGTTAGTATCTTTCAATGGCAGGAGATTTGATTCGGTGTTCCTTATGCTGAGGTCTTTTATCCTGGGTGTAAAGGCAACCAGGAATTTACTTGGCAGCCGTTACAGCTACGAAAATCACCTTGACCTCCTTGATGCTCTCACCTTTCATGGACAGGGAAGAAAGTATTCCCTTGATTTCGTGTGCAGAAGGCTTGGTATTGAATCACCTAAAGAGCTCATGGACGGACATCAGGTAAAGGAGTACTTTTCCCAGGGTAGATACAGGGATATAGCCCTATACAACCTGCAGGATACAATAGTTACGGCAAAGATATACCAGAGGTTCTACGAGACTTTGGGGGATGTATTTGGGCTTTAGCCTTCCTTGCCTCTGAGCTAAAATAATAAACTCTAAGGAAGGGTGGCCGAGCGGCCGAAGGCGCGGCGCTGGAAACGCCGTGTACCCGGCTTCGGGTACCGAGGGTTCAAATCCCTCCCCTTCCGCCACTAAACTCCAGGTTTATAATAAAGACATAAACCTATTTAATTAAAGGAGGGTGAGAGCCATGGAAAAGAATATGGCTTCCTGGGACAGGATAGTAAGGATAATACTCGCAGTTGTATTCCTCTACCTTGCCTATGATAAAGGTGGAGCCTGGTGGGTTCTTGGCATAATAGGCATAGTCTTCCTAATTACCTCCGTAGTTGGCTTCTGCCCGCTCTATAAAGTGGTTGGATTTAAAACTGCAAAAGAGGCTTGAAAATTCTTGCTATAGATTTTGGAACTAAAAGGGTAGGGATAGCGGTAGGGGACACTGAGCTGGGAATAGCTGTCCCCAAAGGAGTTTTGAAGAATGACCAGTACCTGATAGATAAGCTGCTGGAAATTATCCACTCTGCGAAGGTGGAGAGGGTTGTGGTGGGTTTACCGCTGACGCCCTCCGGAAAGGAAGGAGAGAGGGCTAAACTTGTCAGGGAGTTTGTAGATAAACTGAGAGATAAGCTCCAGGATGTGAAGATAGAGCTTTTAGATGAAAGGTATACAAGTATGGAGGCTGAGAGGCGTTTAAAGAACCTTCCTCCGAAGAAAAGAAAAGAGATACTTGACGCTCTTTCCGCGCAGATTATCTTGGAAGATTACCTTCAATCCCGATGAGAAAGCTCATTTTAATTTCAACCCTCTTCATATTGACCTTGGGATACCTGACCTATGCCTTCCTGCCTGTGTACGTCAACACTAAAACCATTGACATTCCATATGGAACACCGACGCTGAGTATAATAGACACCCTCTACAGCGAAGGTTTAATAAGGAGCAGGCTTTCCCTCATAGTAATCCATGCTTTCAGGAAGGATAAGCTGGAGGCTGGAGAGTACGAGTTTAGCGGGTATGTATCACCCTTTGATGTTTATGAAAAACTATCTAAAGGACTTCATAAACTTCACAGGATAGTTGTTGTTGAAGGTAGTGATCTCTATGACATAGCAGAGATTTTAGAGGCTGAGAGTGTGTGTAAAAAAGAAGACTTCCTACGTTACGCTACATCGGAAACAACTGCAAAGAGTTACGGTCTTTCAACTCCAACAATGGAGGGATTTCTCTTTCCAGATACCTACTTCTTTTCAAAGAATACCCACCCCCTCAAGGTTATAGACACCATGTACAGGAACTTCTTAGAGAAAACCGTTGACCTCAGACCAAGCGTTGCCGAAAGAGGGCTGTCCCTTGAGAAATGGGTGACTATAGCCTCCATGGTGGAGAAAGAAACTTTTTGGGAAGAGGAAAAGCCCCTGATAGCAGCTGTTATATACAACAGACTAAAGAAGGGTATGAAGCTTCAGATAGACCCAACCGTTATATACGCCTTAAAAAGGAGAGGTGCATGGAACGGGAACCTGAAGAAAATAGACTTGCAGATAGAAGACCCTTACAACACCTACCTTTATTTTGGGCTTCCTCCAACGCCCATATGCAATCCGGGTGTATCTTCCCTAAAAGCTGCCATAGAGCCTGCTGATGTGGAATATCTGTACTTCGTTGTAGACCCAAAGAAGAGACGCCATATATTTAGCTCAACGTACTCCCAGCACAGGAAAAACGTAGCCCGTATGCGTAGAAGGAAATAGAATATAAGAAGGAGGTGGAGGATGGGACTCTTTGATGAATGGGTTCAGAAAGGACACGACTTTCTACACGACGTTATGAAGGAGCTTAATATTGAGGATGAGCATAGGGCTTTCAGGGTAACTAAAGCTGTCCTGCACGCTTTGAGGGATCGTCTTGACCCCAGAGAAGGAAAAGACTTTGTGGCTCAACTTCCCATGGTTCTGAAAGCTGTTTGGTGTGACGGCTGGGACCCGACCAGGGGTCCGGATAAGAGCATCAAAAGGAAGAGGGAATTCATTCAGAAAGTTATGAATGACCCAGGTCTTGTAAGGGGTATGGATATCCCCGAAGAAGAGGCTGAGAGGATTGTTAGAGGGGTTTTGAATGTGTTAAAGAAACATGTGACTTGGGGAGAGGTTGAGGATGCAATTCGTCAGCTTCCAGAGGAGATAAGGGAGCTTTGGGAATAAGCTTTCCCGTGGGTTAAAATTATTAACGTGATAAAGCTCTACTCTATCTCGGGAAGGGAGATTTCTGAGTGGGAATTCTCTGAATTTGAAAAGGCTCGCCGGAAGGGGATAATTTGGATTGATGTTTTAGACCCCGACGAGAAGGAGATAGCTTGGCTTGAGGAGAGTATAGGTTTTGAGATGCCCTCAAAGGAGGTTATGGGGGACATAGAGATAAGCTCCAAGTATACGGAGGTTGGAGATGCGATAAACATAAACATGTCTTTTGTTATCCAGCAGAAGGAGGAGATAATCGTTGAACCGGTTTTTTTCTTCATAAGGGAGAGATACTTCGTGACGCTGAGGTATAAAGATATACCTGCCGTGTTGATATTCCTGAACCGGCTTAAAACAAACAGGGCTTACATACAGTTCGCTGAATCCCTGTTTGGAGAGATATTGAGCATAGAGGTAGACAGAATCGGTGACAGACTTGAAATCCTTGGCAGGAGGATCAGGAACATATGGAAACACATATTCGTTGAGCAGTCCGAAGAGTTGATTAAAGACATAGCCTACTACGATGAACTTAACATAACCCTCAGGGAGTCTATAAATGAGAAGGTGAGGATCCTCTCCCGCTTCCTGAAAAGCCCCCTCATAAACGCCCAGACTAAGCGGGAGCTAAAGATACTCCTTGACGACCTGAGCACCTTGCTTGATTACACTTCCTTTTACATGGAAAAAATAGACAGCATACAGAATTCGCTGCTTGGTCTTATAACGATAAGACAGAATGAAGCTGTGAAGGTTTTTACCGTTCTGGCGACCATATTCCTGCCCGCAACCCTTATAGCAAGCATCTTCGGTATGAACTTTGAGTATATGCCAGAGCTGGGCTGGAAGTACGGATATCCGTACTCCCTAACGCTGATGGTTCTGGTAACCCTGGCTCTTCTTCTCTGGGTGAGGAGGAAAGGGTGGCTCTGAAACATAGGCTTAAATTTGAAGACCTGATTGTAGGAACCTTTGTGGTTCTTGCCCTTTTTTACCCTCTTCTCATAACCTTCTTTATATACTCCCAGAAGGAGGGGCAAACGGAGGAAATCTATGTACTCAGAACCGCTTATATATTCCTGGCAGGATTTGAAGGATGCCCGCCAGAAGCAGCAGCACGGATAGGAGGGTATATGGATACACAGCTACTGAAAGAGATGGGAGGTATTGACGGGCTTATAGAGTTATGCAACAGGAACAGGTTAAGTTTTCTGGAGGGTACACTCATTGAGGAAAGAATAGAGTACAAAGATAGCTCTGTTACGCTTAAAGCAAAGATGAAAGGTAAGGGAAAGGAGCTCAGATTTGAGATAACTGGTAGTAAGGATATAAACGGATTTAAAATTACCAGGTTAAATTATGCTGAAGGGAGTTGACATAGGAGGCACCTTCATAAAGGTGCTCTGGGAAGATGGAAGCAGAGAGAAGCACTTTATAAAAGACATTAAGGGTAACAGGGAGAGGTTTCTGGAAAAGTTAAGGGATATCGTCCTGGATAAGAACCCAACCGGTGTGGGGATCGCTGTTGCGGGCTTTACCTCAAAGACGGGAAAGGTATTCAAATCCCCAAATATACCCGTCCTTGATGGTGTTGAACTTCATGAGCTTTTCAAGGACAGCGATGTAAGGATAGTTGTGGGAAACGATGTGAGTGTGGCTGCCTTCGGAGAATGGTTCTTTGATAACAGAGACAGCGAGGTTTTACTCCTGGTTGCGGTTGGAACAGGTCTGGGAGGTGGTCTTGTTGTGGGTGGGGAGGTATTCTTTGGTGTTTGCGGTTCGGCCCTTGAGATCGGACACCACATAATACATAGTGGTGGCTATCCCTGTAGTTGTGGAAGGCACGGATGCTGGGAAGCTTACTGCTCATCCTATGGCTTACAGAGGATATACAGGGAGTATGGAGGGGAAACCTTAGGGGACTACGTTATAGTGGAGAAGGCTAAAAGCGGGGAAGCTATAGCCCTAAAAACTGTTGAGAAATTCAAGGAGTACCTGGCTCTTGGTCTCATGAATATGGTACACATATTCAATCCAGACAGGATAATTCTGGGTGGAGGGCTTATAGACGGTATGAGGGAGCTGCTTGAAGATATTGAGGAGAAGGTAAAAGAGCTCTCCGAGGATCTTCCTTCTTCCTGCCTGTCTATAAGGTTCTCAGATGCAGGCGAGTTTCTCGGTGCCAGAGGTGCTCTCGCTTTTATAAAGCAACATCAGTCCGATATAGATAGCTGATGGAAGGGAGAAGGATAGAAGGTGTATTTTTAGACACAGCTGTACTGCGTAACAAGGCTTATGAAGCTTATGAAACGGCAAGGGTCTATGAGCTACGTTTGCTCTCCAGGGTTCCTGAAGCCCTTCTCGCCTCTCTGGGAAACCCTGGTTCTCGTTTCCAGGCGACTGTGAAAGCCTTTGAGCAAGGAAGGGTTCTCCTTCTGCTTGAAAACGGGTACGAAGTTGAAGCTGAGAACAAACTTTCAATGCCTATAAAGGTTGGGGATGAGCTCACTCTTGTCCTTGAGTCAAAAGAGCCTATAACTTTGAGGGTGGTACGCTCCTTCTCCGGTATGAGAGGGGTTCAAGAGCTTATAAAGTCCCTTTCAGGTCTTGGTGTACAGCTCCTAAAAGGGCAGGATGTCAAGGGTGCAGTGGAAAACTCTGGATTGATTTATGAAAGAAAAGTTTGGGATTTCTTGAGAGGTGCCCTGAATGAAGACAACCTCGTGAGCGACTTGAAGTACCAGGTCTTGAGCTTTTTAAGGGCAGCGGATACCGGCAGTGTAGAGCGTCTTCTTAAGGATGTAAGCTTACCTGGCATACCAAAGGAGGAGGTAGCCCGCTTACTTGACTTGGCTAAGAGAGGGGAGAGGCTGGAATTCTTCCACGGGCTTTCTACCATTGAAAAGGAATTGCGAGAAAGGATACTATCTAACGAGCAAAGACTTCACTTCATAAGGGATACCGTTAAGCAACTCATACACTCAATGGTAAGAAGCCTTACAGAAACGGCTAAAAACCTAGGTCTGAGGCTTACCTTGAACGAGAAGACCTTTAGAAGCATGGAATCAAACCCTAAAGCAATCGGTATACTTAATGAAGCCCTGAAAAGTCTGGAGAACAATAAGTTTGTGGAGTTTGTTCAGAAGCTGAGCTTACTTGGGCTGAAGGTTGAAAATCCTGATGAACTTCCATTCCACAAGGCTAAAGTTGTATCCACGCTGAGGGACCTGGTCAGAGGTGCTAACACCTTTCTCGGTTCAAAGCTAAATACGGAGGATGTTGAGTTTATTGCCAGACAGGTAAGGGAACTTGTTGATGAGACTGAGAGGCTTCGTGTATTTACGGAAAGGTTAACAGCCGAACTTCCCAATAACCTGAAAGAGAATTTAATGAAGCTGGAGTATATAAGTCAGATGCAAGCCTTCTTGGTGGCTCAGGGGGGACAGAAGTTTGTTGTTCCTTTTGTAACTGAGGAGGGAAAGGGTGTACTCGCCTTCTCACTGGGGGACGTTTTTAGAATATTTGTAAAGCTTAACTTTGAGGAGGGTTTCCTAGGAATACTCATGGAAGCCCCTAGGAGAAGGGTTGATTCGGTAAGTGTGGTGTTCAAGACCGATATAGAGAGCCTCAGGAGGTCTATTGAAAGCTCACTACCAGAGCTGGAAAAAGGGCTAACCGACATAGGACTTAAAACGAAGAGGATAGAAATCCTAAAAGAAGGAGAGGAGGAATTTGATAGAGAACTTGGGGGAGAACTTGGAGAACGAAGCGTTTTTGACCTGAGGGTATGAGAATGGAAAAAAAGAAGAAGGCAGCGGCGCTCAAATACTCGGCAGGTAAAGACAGGGCTCCCGTTGTGGTGGCAAAGGGTGTAGGAGAGCTTGCAGAGAGAATAATAGAGCTTGCTAAGAAAGAGGGTGTCCCTGTGCTTGAAGACAGATACCTTATAGAAGCACTTTTAAAGATAGAGGTCTTTGAGGAGATACCCCCCGTGCTTTACGAGGCTGTGGCTAAAGTTCTTGTCTTTGTTCAGGAGGCTCGGAGGAGGGCTTCTCAACGATAAGCTTTAGCCCCTTTACAGCGACAACCCTAACAGCATCTCCCTTCTTGATGTCATGGCTACTTTCTGCATTCCATATTTCTCCATGGACAAGCACCTTCCCTTTTCCTCTCTCAAAGTCCGTTACAGCCTCACCTTCCTCCCCGAGCATACCTTCTGCACCGGTAAGCTTTCTCCTCCTCTGAGCTTTTAGTCCAAGCCTTCCGGCCACCAGAAAGAACAGAGCGCTGGCAAGAACAACGGCAGTTATAACAGATTTGGGAAGCTCCCCATAGGGGGATTCTGGCTCTATAAGAAAGAGGGAACCCAAAGCCAAGGCTATCACGCCTCCCAGCGCAAGAGCTCCAAAGGTAGGTGTTATCAGCTCTAAAACAAAGAGGAGTATCCCTAAAATTATCATAAACAGACCAAGCCAGTTCATGGATATGAGGGAGAGACCGTAGAGCCCCAGAAGGAGACATATAGCTCCCACCACACCCGGTATGACCGCTCCAGGATTGTAGAGCTCAAAGAATATTCCGTAAAAACCCAGCATCAGCAGGATATAAGCTACGGTGGGGTTGGTTATGATCTTCAGAAGCTCCTCTTTGAAGCTCTCCTCTATGTATACAACCTCCTCGCCTCTGACTTTGACTTCTATCTCCCTACCGAACTTATAGACTTTCCTGCCTTCTATTTTGTTAAGCAAGTCGTTCATATCTGTTGCTATGAGGTCAATAACTCGTTCCTTTAAAGCCTCTTCCGCCGAGAGGGAGAGGCTCTCCTTTACCATTCTTTCCACAACCTTTACATTTCTTCCCTTTTCCTTGGCTATACTCCTGACAAAAGCAAGCATGTCCTGAAGTATCTTTTCCTTCATAATGTCCCTATCTTTCTCTCCCTTGCCCTCTTTTTTATCCTCGCTCGGCAGACCTCCTATCTGGACAGGATGGGCTGCACCTATGTTTGTACCCGGTGCCATAGCCGCAATGTCTGCTGCCACCGTTATAATAGCTCCTGCTGAAGCCGCCCTCCCACCGGGGGGGTAAACAAAAACCACAACCGGGAGGTGGCTACCCTGGAACTTCTGGACTACCTTCCTCATGGATTCTGCTAAGCCTCCCGGCGTGTTCAGTTGGAGAACAAACACTCTACCTCCTTCCTTTTCAGCTTTAGTCAGGGCTCTATCTATGAAGTCGGCTGTTATAGGGGTTATAGCTCCATCCCACTTAGCAACGAATACTTTTGAAAAGGAAAAGCTGAGTATCAAGAGAAGACTGAGAAAAATTTTCAACGCCATGCATTAATTATAATTTCAGGCGATGGATATTCACGTCAGGTACATGACCCAGGAAGACCTACCAAGGGTTTATGAGATAAACAGGCTTTCCTTTACAACGGATGCATGGAGTCTGGACTCCCTGAAAAGGGAGTTCAACCTTTCCTACTCGTTGAAGTTTGTCCTTGAGGTTGGTGGTGAGATAGTAGGCTACGCTATCCTGTGGCTTATAAAGGAGGAAGCCTTTATAATGACCTTTGCTATAGCTCCCAAGTACAGAGGAAAGGGGATAGGTAAGCTGTTTCTGAGTGAACTTATAGACCGACTCAGAGAAAGTGCGAAGGTTATCCAGCTTGATGTGAGAAAATCAAACCTTCCTGCTATAAAACTTTACAGGTCCTTGGGTTTCAAGATAGTCAGGGAAAGACCCAAGTTTTACTCAGACGGGGAATCTGCCCTCGTGATGGAGCTTGAGCTATAATAGAGCACCATGAAGGTGTCCGATTATATAAAAGAAGGGCTTAAAAACTTCGTTGAGGGTGAAGCGGAAGGCAAACAGGGAGCCTATTCCGAGGGTGTCCACAAGGTAACGGTATTCGTCAAGTTTAAGGATGGAAAGGTCGTTGACTGCAAGTTTAATTCTACCAAGAGGTGTAAGAAACTCCTGGCTATAACCGACTATATGTGTGAGCTCTTGAAAGAAACAGGGAACCCACCTACCGTTGAGGAGTTACTCTCTAAGTTTCCGGAGGAGAAGGAGAAAGAGAAGATGGAAAACAGGGCGAAGATCGCCCTGAACGCCCTCAAGAATGCTCTCTCCTAATCTACTTTAAGTACAACCTTTCCAAAATGCTTTGAGTCTTCAAGATAATTATGGGCTTCTTGTGCCGCTTCAAGGGGAAAAGTTTTGTCAACGGCAGGCTTAAGCAATCCCCTTTCAAAGAGCTCAGTGATCTTGAACAGGGACGCCCGCCTACCCATATAGGTTCCCCTAAGGGATATCTCTCTGACGAATAGGTACCTTATATCTATGTTCGCCTGGCTACCTGTTGTTGTCCCAAAGAAGGTTAGCACACCTCCCTTTCTAAGGCAGGCTATGCTCTTTTCAAAGGTTGCGCTCCCTACGTGGTCCATAACTATATCCACCCCCTCCTTAAAAAGTCCCCGGACCCTTTTAACAACATCCTCTTTGTAGTGGTCTATAACCACGTCCGCACCAAGCTCTTTTACCCTTCTTGCTTTCTCTTCATTCCCGGCGGTAGCTATAACGAATGCTCCGAAGAGTTTTGCAACCTGTATGCCTGCAACACCAACACCTGAAGAACCGCCCCATATTAGAACCCTTGAATGAGGCTTCAGACTCCCCTTTTCAACCAGGGCGTTCCACACGGTAAGGAAGGTGAGTGGATAACTTGCAGCCTCCTCAAAGCTTAGATTCCTCGGCTTCCTTATCACATTTCTTGCAGGGACGGAAACGTACTCAGCGTAGCCTCCCTTGCTCATCAGACCCAGTATGTCGTAGCTCTTACAGAGATTGTCACGTCCGTTCTGGCAGTCGTAACAAACTCCGCATGATAATCCAGGAGCTATTATCACCTCATCCCCTTCCTTTACGTTGTTAACAAGGCTCCCAACTTTTTCAACCACACCGCTAACATCAGAACCAAGTATGTGGGGAAGTTCAGGCTTTACGGCAAGGGCTCCCATCCTTACCCATATATCAAGATGGTTTAGAGCAACAGCCCTTACCCTAACCAGAACGTGGTCCTCCTTGAGCGCTGGTTCTGGAAAGTTTTCAACAAGTTTCAAGTTCTCTATTCCACCGAAACCTTCCAATATTACCGCTTTCATATTCTCCTCCGGAGGATAAATTTAAGTAATGAAGACATATAACTTATTGTATAAACAGGAGGGAGATGTAACCAGATTTGTTGAGGAAAAAGGTATTGAAGATACACCTAGGCTTCTTGTCCAGGTTTTCACAGGAGTACCCGAACGTCGGTACATTGAGAACCTTCAGAGGGAGCTGGAAAAACTCTTCAACAAAGCTGGCGTAATAGGAACCTCTACGGGAGGTGAGATATTCAACGGCGAGGTATACGAAAACTCAACAGTGCTGTCCTTCACAGTTTTTGAGCGGGCATGGGTAAAAACAGCTCTGGTTGAAGGCGCAGATGCTTTAAGGACTGGAAGGGAACTGGTAGGAAGGATTCTGGATGAGGACACAAAGCTCATGATAATCTTTGCGGACGGACTCAACACTAACGGGGACGACCTTATAGATGCTATTAATGAAGAAGCGCAGAGTGTACCAGTAGTTGGTGGTCTTGCAGGGGATAACTTTACCTTCAAAGGAACCTACGTATTCACCTCCAGGGATGTAACCGATAGAGGTGTTGTTGGGGCTTCCGTGAATACAGATAAACTCCAAATCAGCACCCACTACAACCTTGCTTGGGTACCCGTCGGTAAAGGGATGGTAGTGACCAGGACCGCAGGCAACAGGATATATGAGATAGAGGGAAAACCGGTCGTTGAGGTTTACAAGAGTTATCTTGGGGCTGAAGCTGAAGAGCTACTCCCTTACGTTGCAATTGAGTTTCCTCTGGTTCTGGAGAGAGACGGTGTAATGCTGGCAAGAGCCTGTTTGGGTATCGCAGAGGACGGCTCTATGTTGTACACAGGTGTTATAAAGGAGGGTGAGAAGGTAAGGTTTAGCATATGGGATACAGGGGTTATGTTAGACTCCGCTGCTGAAAACTTGAAGAAGTTTAGGTCCAACCCGTCAGAGAGTGTGTTCGTATATACATGCCTTGCAAGGAAGTACCTTATTGGCGGGGAGGCTGAGGTTGAAAGCAAGCATCTCCAGAGCGTGTCTCCTACGTCCGGGTTTATGACTTACGGAGAGTTCTATAACCTTGACGGTAAAAATAGATTCATGAACTACACCTTCACGGCGGTTTCCCTATCGGAAAGGGAATTTACCCAGAACTCTGAAGGTCAGGAACTGGAAGAAGAGCCTGGTAGGGACCTTATAAGGTTCAGGGCACTGGTATCTCTGGTAAACACTATAACTGGTGAATTAAAGGACGCTAACGATAAACTGGAGAGACTCGCAGAGAGGGACCCTTTAACGGGCTTGTACAACAGACGGAAGATGATAGCTCTCTTGGAAGAGCAGATAAGGAGAACGGAAAGGTACGGTAAATCTTTCTGCGTTCTCATGGTGGACATTGATAACTTTAAGCTTATAAACGACACCTATGGGCACCAGAAGGGGGACGAGGTGCTAAAAGGTATGGCTCAGGCTTTAAGAGAGCTGCTGAGAAGTACAGACCTTTACTCACGTTGGGGCGGGGAAGAGTTCCTAGTTGTTATGCCTGAGACGGAAATTGAGGGGGGAACGGCGGTTGCTGAGAAGTTAAGGGTGGGAGTTAGAGGCTTCTTTAACAGAAAGCTCGGTATGGACATAAGTGTAAGTGTAGGCTTAACAGCTTACCGAGATGGAGATTGTATAGAAGGTCTCCTAAGTAGAGCCGATAGAGCTATGTACAGAGCCAAGAAAAAGGGTAAAAACCTGGTAGTTGTGTCTTAATCTTCAACAGCGTATACGCCAGGTAGGTTCCTTCCAAGCTCCCCCCAATCAAGCCCGTAACCAACCAAGAATAAGTTCGGAACTTCAAAACCTACGTAGTCTGCGTTAAAGTCCACTTTCCTCCTCTCTTTTTTGTCCAAGAGTACACAGGTTTTGAGCTTTGAAGGATTCCTTATCCTCAGGAATTCGTATATCTCTTTTAAGGTCAGACCCGTGTCCAGTATGTCGTCCACAAGAAGGACCTCTCTCCCCTCAATATCAACGTCTATGTCTTTAACTATCTTTATGTTTCCGGAACTTTCCATACTCTGCCCGTAACTTGAAACCCAAAGGAAGTCTATCTTCAGAGGTAACTTTATCTCCCTTACAAGATCAGCCATAAATATGAAAGCACCCTTCAGGAGTCCAACCACTATCAACTCCTTTGATGTTGCAAAATCCCTCTCAACCTCCCTGCCCAACTCCTTAACCCTTTTCTTTATATCCTCTTCCTTTATAAGCAATGAAAGCCTTTTCCCTCTTATGGTCTCCATAGTTCCCTATTTTATCAAGGAGTAGGTTAAAATTATTCTCATGTTTGAAGGTTCAATAGTTGCTCTTATAACTCCCTTCAAGGATGGTGAGGTTGATTACGAGGCTTTAGGAAAGCTGATAGATTTTCACGTGGATAATGGCACCGATGCTATTCTCGTGTGCGGAACTACCGGTGAATCCCCAACCCTTACCTTTGAAGAGCATGACAGGGTAGTTGAGTTTGCGGTGAAGCATGCGGCGGGGAGGATAAAGATAATAGCTGGGACCGGTGCCAACGCAACCCATGAGGCTGTGCATCTTACAGCCCATGCTAAAGAAGTAGGTGCCGATGCAGCCCTGCTTGTGGTTCCCTACTACAATAAGCCTACACAGGAAGGGCTTTACAAACACTTTGCAGCCGTCGCTGAGGAGGTAGATATACCTATAATCCTGTACAACATTCCCTCAAGGACAGGGGTTGAGATAGCTGTTGATACAATGTACAGACTTGTATCGGACTATCCGAACATAGTTGGTTCTAAGGAATCAACCCCAAATATGGACAGGATATCCGAGATATACAAGAGACTTGGGGAGAACTTCACGATACTTTCAGGAGATGACAGTCTCACTCTGCCCATGATGGCTCTCGGTGCTAAAGGTGTCATATCGGTGGCTAACAATATAGTTCCGAGGGAGATAAAGGCACTAACAACTTTCGCAAGAGAAGGTAAGTTTAGTAAAGCTAAAGAGCTTCATTATCAACTTCACGAACTCTTTAAGGCTCTTTTTATTGAAACGAACCCTATCCCGGTAAAAACTGCTTGCTGGATGCTTGGCATGTGTGAAAAGGAGTTCAGACTTCCTATGTGTGAAATGAAACCCGAAAACGAGGAGAAGCTTAGAGAGGTCTTAAAGAAGTACAACCTACCCCTCGTAAATTAATAGTATGGAAGACCTGTCCCACCAGTTTAAAGAAGGAGACATCATACTTGGCTACTATGAAGTGCTGAGTGTGATTGGAAGGGGTGATTTTGGTATCGTTTACAGGGTGAGAGGCGTAAGGGGAAGGTACAGAGGTAAAATACTCGCCCTAAAGGTTGCCTCCAACCCTTACGGGGTTGAGTATCTCTGGAAGGAAGCCCAGACACTGATACTTTTTAACCATCCTAACATAATATCCCTGCAGAGTTATCTTTACAAAAAGGACAGGGGTGAGTTGTACGTCCTGTACGAGCTGATGGATGTGGGGGACTTGAAGGAATACGTTCTATCAAAAGGAGGACTATCGGAGAAGGAGGCTCTAAAGGTTCTCTGGAACATAACAAACGGACTTGCCTTTTTGCACAGCAGGGGGTATATCCACAGCGATATAAAGCCAGAGAACGTTTTTGGCAAAAAGGTTTTAAAGAGCATAGTCTGGAAACTGGGAGACTTCGGTCTTCTCAAGATAAGAGGCTCTGTGTCGGTGCTGGATATAAAGGGGACATTGGGGTACATAGCTCCTGAAGTTTTCAGGGGCGAGATACACAGGAGCAGCGACATATACTCCTTAGGTTGTCTCCTTTACTTCACCCTCTTCCAAAGGGACCCTTTCCACTCCGAGGACAGAAAGGAGAAGCTTAAGCGAAATAAAGAGGGTCTTTACCTGCCACCGGAGGGTGTCTCCGATAAGGTGAGGGGGCTCTTGGAAAGGATGCTTGAGAGGGACTACAAAAAGCGTTTCAGAACGGCTGCCGAGCTTAAAGATTACCTGGTTGTGGAGGGGCTCGTGTGAAATACGTGACAGGAGAGTTTTATAGAGACAGGGAAACATTTGCCGACAGAGCCTTCTACTCTGAGGACACCTTTGCTATTGCGGATGGTATGGGCATTGGTTACGGAGCAAGGGTTGCAGCCGAAAAGGCGATAGAGCTGGTGAGCCTGCACAGACCTTTTACCTCTTTAAAGGAAATAGAAGACTTCTTCCAGAGAGCCAATCTGTCTATAATGGAGGAGACGGCAAAGCTCGGTGATAGACACGTAGCCGGTACAACCTTAAGCCTGATATCCTTTCAAGAGAAGAAGTACTTTATAGGGCATATAGGTGATTCAAGGATATATCTGTGGAGAGAAGGGACCCTTGAAGTTTTGACCCAAGACCAGATAAGGGTTAAAGAGGGAAGGAAGTATGTTTCCGCTTTGGGTATAGACTGGAAACCTGAAACCTTTCTCGTAGAAGGGAATGCTGCCAAAGGAGACCTTTTCCTGATTATATCTGACGGGGCGGTGGAAGTTCTAAAGGAGGAGGAGCTTGAGAAGCTATTGAGTCATAATATAGAGGAGAGTGCACAGAAACTGCTCAATCTTTACAGGGAAGTTTCTCCCCAGGAAGATTTATCCTTCATCATAGTCAGGGTAGATTAAGGCTATATAATTTAAAGTCATGTTTGAGGTTACATTCTTAGGAGCATTCGTAGCCGGCGTATTAGCCTTTCTCTCCCCCTGTGTTCTTCCTATAATACCTGCTTACCTTTCCTACATATCCGGAGTGGGTATTGAGGAAGTTCAAAAGGACAGAAGGCTCTTCAATACAAAGATATTTCTTGCAACCCTCTTCTTTGTTGTAGGCTTCTCTCTTGTGTTTACGTTACTCGGAGCAGGAGCCTCTTTTATCGGTCAGTTTCTAAGAGCTTATCAGACTGAGATCGCAAAGGTTGGTGGAGGCATAGTGATATTCTTTGGTCTGCATTTTGCCGGGGCTTTTCTAAGACAAAACTTCCTCAAAGAGCTTATAGGTGTGCAAGCTTTCATAACGGCTCTCTACCTTTTCAAGGTTATAAACCAGGAGGTATTCTTTAGCCTTACCGGTGCCATGGCTGTGGTACTTACCCTATACCTCTTCGGTGTTCACGAATACCTATACAGACAGCTAAAGACCGAAGCGAAGACAAAAGCCTCTTACATAGGAGCCTTTATAATAGGTATCGTCTTTGCTTTCGGATGGACTCCCTGTATAGGTCCGATACTTGGTTCAATACTCTTCTTAGCCTCTCAGCAGGAAACTGTCAGAGAAGGGGCAGTTATGCTTATGGTCTTCTCCTTCGGTTTAGGAATCCCCTTTTTGATAGCCGGCTTGCTATTCTCAGTGTTTCTGAACTTTGTAAAGAGGTTCGGAAGGTTCTTTGGGGTGGTTGAGTTCGTAGGTGGGCTCCTATTGATAACCCTAGGCATCCTTTTAGTCCTTGACAAACTCAGCTGGTTTGCTTCTCTCGGTGTGGGTATATGAAGGTAGCCGTTGTTGACTACGGTATGGGTAATCTGAGGAGCGTAGCAAAAGCCATTGAGTACGTTGGTTTTAAAGAGGTCTCTGTAACTTCTGACCCAGAAACTGTAAGAAGGTCAGAGGTATTGGTGTTTCCTGGGCAAGGTGCCTTTAAAAAGGCTATGGAAAACCTGAAGAAGCTTTCTTTGATCTCACCTATCCTATCTCACATAGATAGAGGTAAACCCTTCCTGGGTATATGTCTCGGTCTCCAGCTCCTCTTTGAGAGGAGCTACGAGCACGGGGAAACGGAAGGGCTTGGAGTTTTTGAAGGGGAAGTTATCCTTCTTCCGCCAAGGGTTAAGATACCCCACATAGGCTGGAATCAGGTCTGGATAAAGAAGGAGAGAGGATTATATTCGGGTATAAAGGACGGAGATTTCTTTTACTTTGTTCACTCTTACCATGTAGTTCCAAAGGATGAGAGCGTAATCGCCTCAACTACAGACTATGAGGTTTATTTCGTGTCTGCCGTTGAGAAAGAAAACGTCTGGGCTGTCCAGTTCCATCCGGAGAAGAGCCAGAGCAAAGGGCTCCGGCTCCTTGAAAACTTCAAGAACTACTGCGAAGCGGTCCTTTAGAAGGAAACACCCACGTTGGCAAAGAGACTCTTTATCTTCAAATCAGCGTTTATATCGCTCACGTCATCAAGCTTAAGCTGCTCATATCTGTATCCAACCCCGATAAACAGCGAAGCCATACCGGGTACAGAGATAGGTTTTAGCCTCACCTCTCCCGTTACGTCGTAATACCTGTTGCCAGCGTAAGTTATTCCTCTGAGCTCACCTATCAGGGAAACGTAGGGCAGGTTAAGTGAAAGCCCGGCGTAGCCCATAGGGACGGGGATGGTTGCGGACTTAGATTCGGTATGTGATGTTGTTAATTCCTTGACAGTTCCTTCAAAGTCTAAAATCCTTACGTTTATACCTATCTCAGGATCGAACAATCCGCCCGTTGCAGCACCTATAAAGGGAAGGTTGTAATACAGTCCCACATCGTAGTGGTCAACCTTTACTTTGGTGTCAACTGTTCCTGTAAAGGTATAACCTCCATAAGTAAAACTTTTATTCTTTCTACCTTTAAACTCCATAGGAATATACTGAAGGTAAAGGTTAGGAACTATAGGAATTTCTATCTTCGCTCTTGCAAATGGTTTTGTTTTTTTATCTAGTCCGAAGTCATCTTTTAGGTCTACTTTATCTCCCTGATACTGAACGTATCCCGAAGGGTCGTGGCTCATAGCTCCTATGGAAAGGTCTATGTTTACCAGTGGAAGGGCAAAGGTACTTCCTGTAAAAAGCAAAGCTCCACCAAAAACAACCTTTCTCATCTTTTACCTCCTTACCTTACAGGTTTTTATATACGGCTATTCTTTTAGAAACTTTACGTAAGTAATCTTTCGTCTCCTGATAGGGAAGGTTTCTCAAGAGCACACCGTAAGTGTCCTTTGGTGTCAATGAGTTTATAACTTTAACGGCTTTGCCGAGGTTCGTTGTTCCGGTGAATGTTCTCGCTACGTTTCCTGGTCCTGTGTTGTAGGCTGCTATGGTACAGTATAGTCTGCTTTCAGGGTCCCTTACTTCGCTGAAGTACCTGTAGTAGAGCATATAAACGTAAGTGGTTCCTACTTTTATATTGTTTTCAGCGTTGTAAAGGTAGGAGGGAGAGAGTATAACCGGTCGCCCGTTGAGAAACTCGGTGACGTCTTTACCCGCGGAGTGGGGAACTATCTGCATGAGACCATAAGCCGGAACTGGTGAAGTCGCAAGGGGGTTAAAGTAGCTTTCAGTGTGAATTATAGCGAATACTAGGGACGGTTCAAGCTTCCATCTCTCAGACTCTCTTGACACTATGGATTTATACCGGCGGGCTTTCCTCAAAACCTTTTCAGGGGGTATGCTCACGGTGAACGTGCCCACCTTTCCCATACCGGTTGGTTTTTCTACAAAGCTGCCCTCCTCTATCAGTTTCCTGACTCCTTCCTTCAGCTCTGAGGGGTTAACGCTTTCCTTACCAAAAATAACGGGGGTAAGGACCGGTTCTCTCTCTATAACTCCTGTCCTTATATACTTCAGCTTTCTGACCCTTTCCTCGGTTTTCCTCAAGAACTGGTCAGACTCAAAGACTTCCCTTTTGTCCTGTTTAACGAATTCTTCAATTTCCCCCTTCACAAATTCCCGCAGGTTTTTCACCTCACCACTGACTTCTACCCTTAACTCACCCTTTTCAAAGTCAAAGACCCTTTTAGTCCTGAAGTCCGGAGAATACTGAACCAGTTTCTTCTTGTCGGTTCCTTCAAAGGTGTCCCAGTGCCTCAAAATCTCTCTCTTAAAGCTCTCAAACTCCTTACGGACTATACTCTTGTACTCTTCAAACTCTCTGTTTACCTCTTCAAGGTATCTGTTGAACCCCCTCTTTTCCTCCCTAAAACCTTCAAGCTCCTCTTTCAGGAATTCTTTGAAGCTCTCCTGAGCAAAAACGCTACCCGTAAGCAAGAGGGTAAGTAGTTCTCTCCTGGTCATATCCGTCATTTCTCCTCACACATAAGGACATAGAAGAGCTGACTTTCTTTATCGTAGTAAGCTTCAACAATGCGAGCTTTTATAGTCTGCCCTTCGGTTGTCTGAACGCTATATACGGAAAGAGCTGATGTATTGCCGCCCATAGAACTCCCTTCCATGAAGTATTCAAGCTGGGAGTTTACTGTGACTCCCTTCTGTCTCGCAATCTCATCAATTGCCCTTGCTATGGCTGTAGCCCTTTGGTATGCGATCCCCTTCATGTGAATACCCGCACTGCCGATACCGCAGACGCTGTCCTTTTCAGGTTTGAAGCTATAAACCCATTCGGGTTTCTTTTCACCACACCCTATGAGGAGAAAGGCAACCAGAAGGGCGGCCAGCCGACTTATATCACTGTCCTCCCTTGAACTCTTTCTCTATCTCCTTGTCAAGTTCTTCATGGGCTTTCTTAGCCTGATAAAGCTGCCAGAGAGCCTGTTCATTCCTTAGGCTTGTTTCTACCTGTGTCTTTATGAAATCTTTTACCATTTGGGGGTCAACTCCGACAAGAACGAAGAGCTCTGCGCAGGGAGACTGCCATATGGCCACCTGCTTGGACCCTCTTATCGTCTGATAGGCGACCTGTTTTGATACCTGAACAGAGACCCTGTCAACTGTTTCCGCGTCTCCAACACCTGTAACCTGCATGAAGTTCTTCACCATGTTCTTTACCCTTATCTCTATCATCCTGGCAAGTTCGTCTCTTGCATTGGCTAAAGCTTCAGTCCTGGCGAATTGCAGACCTGCCTTCCCTATTTTTGCAGAGCCAACGGCGGCTACCTTTGAACCCTCAACCTGCGGATTTAAAACCCATGCAGGAGCATCCTTCAAACATGGGTCTCCCTCAAAACCTGTAGCCACCTCTTTCTTTCCTCCACAGGAGCTTATAAGAGCCACACTGACAAGCCCTGCGAGGGAAAAGGCTAAAGTTCTTTTCATCGTTCCACCCTCCTTTAGCATTTATTATAGCCAGCAAACCGTAAGTTTGAGGTGAAATTTCACACTACAACTTTAATTTTCAATTTCTTTGTTAGGAAATTTATGAATTCCGGACTTGGGTTTATCCTGTAATCTGGAGGCAGATGAAGAACAGCGTGGAAATCTTTTCCCTTTATTTCAAAGACAACTTGCAGTCCCTCAGGGTTACTGAACCTCTCAAGAAGCTCCTTTAACTTTTCCATCTTACCGTTCAGTGCATCTTCTCTTCTGAGTATAAGGGTTATGTAACCGTTACCGTTTCTGGTCAGCTCTTCCGGTAATAGAACCTCCTGGGCTATAAACTTGAGACTTTCCGTCTCTTCATCTTCATCCGAATACCCCTTTATTATCACCACCTTGTCCTCTTTTATTCTCTCCTTAAATTCTTCATAGGCATCAGGGAAAACAATGACCTCACAGACACCGCTTCTATCTATAAGGTTGAAGATCGCCATATAGTTTCCGTTCTTCGTTTTTTTAACCTGTAGGTTTGAGATAACACCAGCTATAGTCAAGGTGCTACCCTTTCCGGCGGTTTCAATCTCCTCTATGGGTGTATACTTCGTAGCTAAGAGGCTGTCGTACTTGTCAAGAGGGTGTCCTGATATGTAGAATCCTATGACCTCCTTTTCCATTCTCAGAATATCGTTTATGTCTGTTTTTTTCCTCTTTTGTGCTCCACCAAAGAGAGCGTTCTGAGCCAGGTTTGCAGTGCTCTTGCCGGAAGAGAGTCTCTCAAGGAGCTCCTCCCTCCTGCTTCCCGTAAAGTCAAAAGCGCCAGCTTTTACCAGACATTCAAGAACCTTTTTGTTAACCTTTCTACCGTCCACTCTTCTCACGAAGTCCTGTATGCCTCTAAACTCTCCCCTATCCCTTGCATCAACTATGGACCTGGCAGCCTCTTCACCCACACCCTTAACCCTGCCTATACCAAACCTTATCTTCTTATCACCCTCTATCTTGAACCCTACATCGCTCCTGTTTACATCGGGAGGGAGTATCTCAAAACCCATAAGCTTCGCATCTTTTATCAAATTTATAAACTTGTTATCGTTTTTTTCAGTGGTGAGTTTGACCGCAAAGAATTCGGCAGGATGATGGGCTTTCATGTAGGCTGTCCAGTAGGATATGTATCCGTAGGCTACGGAGTGAGACTTATTGAAGGAATAGGAGGCAAACTTCTCTATGTCTTCCCAGAGTTTTGTGATCTTGTTTTCAGGGAAACCTCTATCAACGGCACCCTTTATGAACTTTTCCCTCATCTGTTCCATAAGGTCCTTTTTCTTTTTTCCTATTGCTTTTCTGAGAGTGTCAGCCTCACCTGGCGTGAAACCAGCCAGTATTTGGGACATTTTCATCACCTGCTCCTGGTAGACTATGACTCCGTAAGTTTCCCTTAAAACCTCTTCAAGCTCTGGGAAGATGTATTCAACTGCCTCTTTGCCATGTTTCCTGTTTATATACCTGTCCACAAGACCACTCTTTAGGGGACCTGGTCTGTAGAGAGCGAGAACGGCGACTATATCTTCAAAACTATCAGGTTTAAGCCTTTTAAGGAGTTCCTTCATTCCCCTGCTTTCAAGCTGGAATACACCTGTAGTGTTCCCTTCTTGAAGGAGCTCAAACACCTTAGGGTCATCCATGGGGAGGGTAAGAAAATCAACCCTTACCCCCTTTCTTGCCTCAACAAGGTCACGCATACCCTTCAGCTCGGTAAGCGTCTTAAGACCGAGGAAGTCCATCTTGAGGAGCCCCATGTCCTCAAGCTTTGTCATATCGTATTGGGTAGCTACGGCTCCGTCTCTATCGTAGAAGAGAGGTACCAGTTCATCCAGAGGCTTTGGAGCTATAACCACACCTGCTGCATGAAGGGAGGTATGCCTTGTAAGCCCTTCAAGTCTCAGAGCTATCTGGACGAGCTTTTCTATCTCTGGGTTTTCCTTACACAGCTTTCTGAACTTGTTTGCGTTGTCTTCTATATCCCCCCTATGGACTCCATAACGCTCCTTCAGAACTTCTATGGGAGTTTGGTACATCTCTTCAAGGGACAGCCATGTTCCCTGAACATCGCCTTGGGGTATGAGTTTTGCAAGCTGGTCGGCTGTTGAATAGGGTAGTCCCAGAGCTCTCGCAACATCTCTCAACGTTTGTTTCGCCTTCATAACGTTGTAGGTTATGATCTGGGCTACGTTTTCCCTGCCGTACTTCTCCTTCACATACTCAATAACTCTGTCCCTGTTGTCCTGGCAGAAATCTACGTCTATATCTGGCATTGAGACCCTCTCTGGGTTGAGGAATCTTTCAAAGAGGAGTCCATGCTTTATCGGGTCCACATCTGTTATCCCTACAGCGTAAGCCACAAGTGAACCTGCGGCAGAGCCCCTACCTGGTCCCACGGGAATACCGTTGGTCTTTGCCCAGTTTATAAAATCCTGAACTATAAGGAAATAGCCTGCAAAACCTATACGGTTTATAACATCAAGCTCGTATTCAAGCCTTTCCCAATACTCTTTAGAGTTCTTTGCTTGCCCCCTGGCTATCCTCTGCTTTAATCCCTTTACGGCGAGTTCTTTTAAATGCTCTTCAAGGGTTGTATCTTTAGGAACGCTGTATTCTGGGAGCAGGTAGGAGTTGTTTTCAAAAAACTCAAAAGAATCGGAGGTCTTTTCCATCACCTCAAGGGTGTTCAGAAGAGCCTTTTCCCAACCATCAAATTTGCCTTCAAACTTTCTCCATACCTCTTCTGGAGAGGCAAAATGTAATCCATCGTTGGCACACCTGAATCCACCTCTGGTTATGTCATGTATGGTTCTCTTCATCTGTATAGCCATTAGAACTGTATGGGCTTCCTTGTCCTCAGGGTTAAGGTAGTGGGAATCGTTGGTTGCTATGAGTTTCACACCGTATTTTTTGGCTATATCTATAAGGTTCCTGTTAGCCACAGCTTGTTCGTCAAGATCGTTTGACTGCAGCTCCAGGTACAGGTCTTCCCCGAATATGTCCTTGAATTTCCTTACCCATTCCCTCGCTTTTTCGGTCTCGTTTATGGAAGCATAATAAGTGGGAACCCCTTTCAGACACGCGGTAAGAGCTATGAGCCCTTCCCCATACTTCTCAAGGAGCTCATAGTCTATTCTGGGCTTGTAGTAGAACCCTTCTTTGTAGGCTAAGGTTGATAGCTTAAAGAGGTTCTTGAGTCCCGTATCGTTCTTGGCTATAAGTATCAGGTGATGGTTGTATTTGTCGGTTATGTTGTCCTCGCTGCCTTTGCTCTTCCTGTCAAACCTTGAACCGGTGGTGAAGTAAGCCTCCATGCCGATTATAGGTTTTATCCCCTCCGACTTCAAGGCTTTATAAAACTGGTAGGAACCGAAGAGGTTTCCGTGGTCAGACACCCCTACAGCTTTGTACCCGAACTCCTTCGCCTTCCTTACCAGGTCTCCTATCTTAATAGCTCCATCCAGGAGCGAGAACTGGGTATGAAGGTGGAGATGAACAAAATCCTTTACCCCCTCTTTCATAACTTTCATTGATAATAGCCTCCTTTCTTAGATTAGGTAGGCTCATTTTGAGAAGTATATTTGTAACTTACGAACTTTTTTCTAAGTCTATATGGGGTTAGGTTTTTTCCTCAGCCCTTTTCAGGACCTTTACTATTACCTCCTTGACCCTATTCTTTTCTACTTCTCCCACTATGAACTTGAAACCATCGTATTCAAACTCATCCCCCTTCTCAGGTACCTTGTTTAGATTTGCCATGACAAAACCGCTCACCGTATCGTAGTCATACTCCTCAGGGAGCTCAAAACCAAGAGCTTCAGCAACCTCCTCTATGTCGGCAGAACCCTCTATCCTGAACATATCGTAGGAGAGTTTCTCTATCTCCTTTTCTTCCTCCCATTCTTCAGGTACGTCTCCCAAAAGCCATCTAAGCACGTCATACATGGTTACCAAGCCAGAAACTGCACCGTGCTCATCAACCACAATAGCCATTTGAGTTTTGGCTTTCCTTAACTCCTGAAGGAGGCTCTCAACGCTCATAACTTCAGGCACGAAAAGAACTTCTCTTTTAAACTCTCCTAAGACTCTATCCTTGTTCCTGTTTACAGGTAGCAGGTCCTTAACGTGAACTACTCCAGTCACATCGTCAAGCTTTTCCTTATAGACAGGTATCCTGCTGTGCCCTTTGCCTCTGACCTCCTCTATAACTTCTCCAACCTTAAGGTTTTCTGGCAGGGCGAATATGTCAGGTCTTGGGGTCATTATTTCCCTGACGAGAACTTCATCCATTTCAAAGACCTTCTTTATCATTATCCTTTCGTCTTCTGAGAACTCCCCGGCATCTATACCCATCTCAATTATGCCCAGGAGCTTTTCTTCAGAGAGCTCAAACACTTCCTCCTTGCTATCAACACCGAGCTTCTTCAAGAGGTTCTGTACGGGAAGCAGGAAGATGAGCCTAATAGGGAATATGATCGTGTGGAAGAGGTAAAACACGGGCGTGTATATTAAGGAAAGTCTGTCGGCTACGGGAAGAACCGCATTTTTCGGCAAGGTTTCCCCGAAAATAAATATCAAGAAGGACATCAAAACTGCTGACAAGAGGGCACCTTCCTTTCCTAAATTCTCGGTAAACAGCTTTGCTCCATAAGAGGATATGAGGACGTTAACAAGCTCATTTCCTATAAGGATGGATATAAGAACTTCTTTTGGTTTAGATAGGAGTTCCATGAGCAGGCGATACAGTCTGCTCTTAGAGTATTTCATTAGGAAGGGCTTGCTGACGCTGAAGAATACAACCTCTGAAGAGGCGAAGAACCCTGAAGCGAATAGAAGAAGTACGAAGACTAGAATGTCAGTATAAATTGCAGCTAACGAGCCTTCCATTAAACTCTGACCTCCTAACGCTTTTAGAGCATTCTTGCATGTAATCAGGACATCTGGGTGCAAAGGGGCATCCCTCTTGAGGAACTGTGTATTCAACCTCTTTAAAGTCCTCTTCTCTCCGGAATTTTGGGTGTTTTACAGGAACGTTGCTCAAAAGGAATCTTGTGTATGGATGTAGAGGGTTACTCAGAATTTCTTCTTTGTGTCCTAACTCCATAAGCATGCCTCCGTATATTACCGCTACCCTGTCAGCAATTTTGTCTATAACCCTGATATCGTGGGTTATGAACAGGAAAGCTATACCTTGGTGTTTCAAGTTCTCAAAAAGCTTAAGTATCTCTTGCTGAACGGACATGTCAAGGGATGCTGTGGGCTCATCTGCAACTATCAATTTGGGTTTCAAAGCGATGGCTCTTGCAATAGCAACCCTTTGCCTCTGTCCTCCCGATAGGTCATCTGGCTTTCTGTTAAGGAACTCCAGGGGGAGTTGAACCTTCTGAAGTACCTCTTCAAGTATATCCTTTCTATTTTTTACGCCATGAACTATCAATGGCTCTTCTATGATTTCCTTCACCCTCATTCTAGGGTTTAGGGAACTTCTGGGGTCTTGAAAAACTACCGAAACCTCCTTTGTATACTCCTTTCCTATTTTAAAAGCGTCCTTACCCATGAAGACAACTTCACCGGAGGAGGGTTTTTCAAGTCGGAGTATGAGCTTGCCAAGTGTACTCTTGCCAGAACCCGATTCGCCAACCACGCCCAAGATCTCAGACCTTCTCACTGAGAGGGAAACATCCTTAAGGGCGTATATGTCCTCTTTTCCGAACAATCCCCTTTTTAACCTGTAAGTTTTTGTGAGGTTTCTGGTTTCAATCAGAGTATCCATTTACCTCCCATAGATCCTCCATGAGCATTATATAGTTCTGGAGAACCTCAACTCCTTCTTTGACCTCAGGTGGATATCAAAAACCATAGCTATATTCCTTATAAGGAGCCTGCCTACGGGTAGTATATCTATCCTTCTGTCCTTCACCTTTATAAGTCCGTCCTTTTCAAGCTCTTTTAGCTCTTCAAGCTCGTTTTCAAAATAGCTTTCAAAATTTATACCGAAGGTTTCCTCTATCCTGGAAAAGCTTACACCGAGATTGCACATGATATCCATTATCACCTCTCTCCTTATAAAGTCATCCTCATTAAGGATGTAACCTCTAAATACGGGAAGACGATCCTCGTCAATAGCCACGTTGTACTCTCTGAGGGTTTTATAGTTCTGGAAATAGGAGTCGTACAGCATTCCTATAGAAGTTGCTCCAAAGCCTATAAGCTCAACACCCTTTCTTGTAGTGTAACCCTGGAAGTTTCTCCAGAGCTTGCCCTCCCTTTGAGCAACAGCAAGTTCGTCCTCAGGCTTGGCGAAGTGATCCATACCTATGTAAACGTAGCCAGCATCTTGAAATCTTTCTATGACCATCTCCAGTATCGCCAGCTTCTCCTCGGGAGAGGGGAGGGTTTCCGGATTTATATGTTTTTGAATGGGTTTTACCCAGGGAACGTAAGCAAAGCTGTAAACTGCTATCCTGTCAGGGTCAAGTTCTATAACCTTGTCAACCGTTTTCTCAAAACTCTCTTTGGTCTGGTAAGGCAACCCGTATATGAGGTCAAGGTTTATACTGTGGAAGCCAAGCTCTCTGAGCTTTTTCATAGACCTCTCCATAAGCTCATAGGGTTGTATCCTGTTTATAGCCCTTTGGACCTTCTCATCAAGGTCTTGAAGACCCATGCTCACCCTGTTAAAACCAACCTCCCTAATAGTTTTTAACTGCTCATCGGTTGCGTACCTCGGGTCTATCTCTATGCTCACCTCGGCATCTTCTGAGAAAACGAACCTGCTCCTTATCTCCTCCATGAACTCTTTTATCTCTTCAGGCTCAAGGTAGTTAGGTGTTCCACCTCCCCAGTGGAGTTGCTCAACTCTCCTCTCCTTATCAAGGAGTGAAGATACCATATCCATCTCTTTATAGACTCTCTCTATGTAGGGTTTTTCTATACCTTTCCTGTGAGAAATTATTATGTTGCATCCGCAGTAGTAACACCCGCTTTCACAGAAGGGTATATGGAAGTATAGGGAGAGAGGGGTCTTCCTATCGTTGCTTCTTAGAAGACGTTCTCTATACTCCTCGGCACCAACCTGCTCGGTAAACTCCGTTGCCGGTGGATAACTGGTGTATCTCGGACCCGGTCTGTCATACTTTTCTATAAGCTTCCTATCAAATACAGTTCTCATGGTCTTATTTAATATAGTCCTTTATCAAAGTTTATACTCCTCCCAGTATCAGGTGGTATAAGAATACAAGGGGTGGATATATGAGCTTTCCAAGTACGCCGGTAAAAAGTAGCAAGGTTATAACGAGGAAACCGTAAACTTCATACTTGTAAAAAACCTCCCAGTATTTGAAGGAAAGAAAGCTCATCAGCGCTTTGCTTCCGTCCAGAGGAGGTATGGGTATTATGTTAAAGAGAGCCAGGATAAGATTTATAAGCACAGATTTTGCAGAGAAAATGAGCATGGGATAGATGACCGAGTTAGCAACAAAAGGGTCAACACTCTCAGAAAGTCCCGAAAGAACTCTGTAGGTAATTCCGAAACCTACCGCAAGGGTGAGGTTCATAACAACACCCGCTATGGAAGTCAGGAAAGTACCAATCCGTAAGTCCCTAAAGTTTAGAGGATTTATAGGAACGGGTTTTGCCCAACCAAATATCACCGGTGAGTTTAGAACTATGAACATCGCTGGGAGTATCAGGGTTCCAACTGGGTCAATGTGGGGAATAGGATTGAGGGTCAATCTTCCCGCGAGCTTGGCTGTTGGGTCTCCCATCCTGTAAGCTACCCAACCGTGGGCTACTTCATGGAGTATGACCGCTATCATTAAGGCAGGAATGGATAATATAGCTTCGCTAAGGTTCATAGCAGTGAGAATTATAAAATAATACTCATGAATATAGATAGTAAGGAAATAGCGAGGAAAGTTAAAGAGCTGGTTGAACCCATAGTGAAAAGGATGGGTTACAGGCTCTTTGACGTTGAATTTAAACCTGAGAGGGGGTGGGTTCTGAGAGTGATCATAGATAAACCGGGTGGAGTCACCATAAGAGACTGCGAGGAGGTAAGTAAGAGGATAAGCGCTCTTCTGGATGTGGAAGACATCATACCTTTTTCCTACATGCTTGAGATATCTTCTCCGGGACTTACAAGGGAGCTTGAAAAACCTGAGCATTATGAATTTTTTAAAGGTCGGCTTATAAAAGTTCTTCTCAGAGAACCGGTGGGAGGAAAAAGAGAAGCGACCGGATACGTTGAGGAGGTCAGCGAGGGTATAATAACCCTCAGGGAGAAGGAAAAAGGGGAAACGTTATACATACCCTTCTCAGCGATTGCCAAAGGTAGATTGGAGCCAGAGAAATGGTAAAGAACATCAGAAAGCTCATAGAGCAGGTTGCCAAGGAAAAGGATCTGCCTGAAAGGGTGGTTGAGTATGCCCTTAAGAACGCTATAGCCATAGCTATAAAGAAAGACAAGAGGATAAGGGACAACCTTGATATAGAGTTTACCGACGAGGGAATAAAGGTATACATAGTTAGAAGGAAAGGAAAAAGCAAAGAAAGGTTTCCCTTGGATATATCTACCGAAGATGTAAATAGAATAGCAGCTTACGCAGCTAAGGAAGAGTTCCTGAGTGAGCTGGAAAGGGCAGAAAGGGAGAGAGGATTCCTTGAGTACAAGGAGCTTGAGGGAGAGATAGTAACAGGTATAGTCAGAAAGGTGCACGAGAATGGGGACATACTCGTTGACCTTGGTAAGGTTGAAGCTGTGCTCCCCCGTAGAGAGCAGATACCCGGTGAAACTTACCATGTGGGTGATAGGCTCAAGGCTCTCCTCATAGAGGTAAAAAAGCAACACGGAGAACCCCGTCTTATACTGTCAAGAACCCACCCTTTGTTCTTGAAGAGGCTTCTTGAAACGGAGATACCAGAGGTAGCTGAAAAGGAGATAGAGATAAAGGCTGTCGCCCGTATCCCCGGAGAAAGGGCAAAGGTCGCCGTTTATGCAAAAGATATGAAGATGGACCCTGTTGGTATAGTTGTGGGCTTAAGAGGTTCCAGGATACAACCAATATCCGAAGAACTACATGGGGAAAAGATAGACGTGGTGCGATGGACAGAAGATGAAGAGGAGTTCATAAGGAGGGCATTGTCACCGGCTAAGCCTACCGCTATAAGGCTCATACCGGAAGAGGAGAGGGCTGAGGTGGCAGTACCCCAAGACCAGCTTTCCCTGGCAATAGGCAAGAGGGGAACCAACGTAAAACTTGCCCACAGACTAACGGGGTGGCATATTGATGTAATGTCGGAGGAAGACTTTGAGAGGCTCACAGAGCTTAGAGAGTCAGAGTCAGGTGAGTAAAGAGGAAAACTTACGACTCAGCATAGAAAAGTTAGTGCATGGAGGCTACGGTTTAGCCCACCATAGAGATAAGGTTGTTCTGGTCAGGTTTGCCGCTCCCCGTGAACTCGTTGATGTGGAGGTAATCCAGGAAAAGAAAGATTACTCGGAAGCTTATGTAAAAGACGTTATCCTCTCTTCGGCTTCCAGAAGAGAAGCACCTTGCCCCTACTTTGGTGTATGTGGTGGGTGCCAGCTCCAGCATGTAGACTATAACACTCAGGTAGAGAGTAAAGAGTCCATACTTCTGGAAACTCTCCAAAGGATAGGAAAGATCAGGGAGGTTCCACTGGGAGAAGCTATCCAGTCCGGGCAAGAGTTTGGGTACAGGGTAAGGGTTCAGTTTAAAGTTAAGAATGGCAAGCTGGGTTTTTACAGGTGGGATGAGCACGAGATAGTTGATATAGAACACTGTCCAATAGCTCATCCAAGGATAAACGAACTCATCAAACCCCTTAAGGAATGTGTCAAGTATATAAGGGAGCTTCAGGAGATTCATGTTACCTACTCTCCATCGGAGGACAAATTCCTCGTGAAATTCGTAACACCTACAGAGATAGACAGGGAGTTTCTGGGCAATCTGAAGAGAGACTGTCTTCCTGAAGATGTTGTTGGTGTTGGAGATTATTCAAGGTTAAGAACGATACTGAACCGAAGGTTCTGGATAGGCAAAGAGTATCTTTTTATAGATGTCGGAAAGTGGAAGTTCAGGGTTAGCTCCGATTCCTTCTTTCAGGTAAACTGGACTCTTTGGGAGAGTTTCATAAGGGCGGTAAGCGATGTGGACCCTTTCCGTAAAGCGATAGACCTGCACTGTGGTGTAGGATTCTTTACCATACCTCTCTCAGAGAAGGGCAACTTCATAGAAGGCTCCGACAGTAACCCCTGGGCTATAAACGATGCGGAGTACAACGCCAAGCTCAACAACAGAGACAACGTGGTCTTTATAAAGTCGGACGCTTACAGGCACCTCAAGAACAGGGGAGGAGAGGTTCTTGACCTTGTTGTTCTGGACCCACCCAGAAGCGGTCTTGAGAGGAAAGAGATTGATTTACTTGTTAATAACCAGCCAGAAAGGATTGTTTACATATCCTGTAACCCTGCAACCCTTGCCAGAGACTTAAAGGCTCTCCTGAAAGGGGGCTACAGACTTGAACAGGTCAAGCTGGTTGATATGTTTCCTCAAACGTACCACATTGAAAGCGTGAGCTATCTAAGGGTTCAGGCGTAAGAGAATACAAACCTGCCTTTCTCTATCTGTTTAGGACTCAGAGTGACTTTGTTTCCCGACATAAACTGGACAAACCCTTCTATAAGACCCATAAAGAAGTAAACTACGGGGGACTTCTGTATATCTTCAGCTCTTATGGCATCACTGAATATGTCGTCCTGTATGCTTATTGTTGAGTCCTCCTTTTCAATTTTTTTGGCAAAGCCGAGCTCTTCAAGGAGCATACAGGTTCTTCTTAAAGCCTCTTCCCTCTCCAGGACCTCAGGTAGATGACCTATCAGGCTCTCAAGTAGCTTTGGTCCACTGTGCCTCCCGGCATCCCTAAGGACAGCGTTGGCTCCCTTGTCCCCTATCAAATTCCTAACACCTTCAATAAGCTCAACCATGGCTATGAGAAGTATGTCCGGGTCTACCATGTCACACCCCCCTAAGGTTTGACTTCCTTTAAGTTTAAAGTCGGAAGAGAGCGTTCATTTTCAAGCGGAATGAATTCTGTAACTATGCTGTATATATCCCTAAGAGTGTAAAAAGCATCCAGCATGCTGTTCTCAAAGTTCCTCTCAAGGCTCCTTACCATATAGTCAACGTCACGCATCTTTACAAGGGCTATGCCAGACCAATTCTCCTTCACAACGCCAACGGTAACGTTAAGCCTGTTGAAGAACCTCAACAGAACTTCCTTTGATAGCTTCACGCCTCCGTCTATCAAAAGCACATCATCTCCTCTTAACTTCCTCAAACCCTTGTAAGCACCAAAGACAGGCGTGTCCTTGAGGTTGTTTATCAGACATACGTCCGGGAATCTATCAAATATATCCTTAAAATGAGAACTCACCGAGGCGTATATGTTGTCTATGCCAACCACCCTTCTGAGGTAATATAGGTTCTTTTCAAGCTCCCTGTAGAACTTATCCTTGCCGTTTTCAAGTAGTTCAGAGTAAAGAACCAATAGAGCTTTCATACTATAATTCTAAAACACCCATGCACTTTTGTCTTAAGAAAAGATTTCTATTGGAGAAACCAAATGTTGATAACCTATCAAAGCCTATTTGGGTGCATTGCGCAAGCGTGGGTGAGTTTAACACCTTTAAACCTATACTCAGAGAGCTGAAAAGCAGGGAGCAGGTGGTATTGACCTACTTCTCGCCCCGGGCGAAGGGTTACCTTGAAAAGCAATCAGGGCTTTATGACCTTCTCTTTCCGCTTCCCTTAGACCTACCTTTCCTCCTGAGGAGATTTGAATCCCTAATTCAACCGAAGGTGCTCATAATAGTTGAAAGGGAGTTCTGGCCTGCTTTAATCAAGGCTACCAGGGTGAAAAAAATCCTCGTAAATGCATACGCCAGGGGTAATTTTCTTGAAAAGCTCCTTCTCCCTAACTTTAAGCTTATAATTGCGAGAACTGAACGAGATAGGGAGCTCTTTGAGAGGGAAGGAGCAGGCAAAGTTGTTTCCTGTGGAAACCTGAAGTTTGTGCAGGAAAACGATCTTCAACCCATAAACCTTAAGATACCGGAAGGTTATAAACTCTGGGTTGCAGGAAGCACACGGGAAGGTGAAGAGGAGATTATATTAGAAGCCTTCCTTGAAGTCCGGAAAAGTTTACCACTCAAGCTTGTGATAGCTCCCAGACATGTATCCCGTGTGAAAGAGGTGGAAAAGGTTTTGAGGGGAAAAGGCTTATCTTATGCAAGAAGGAGCTCTATGGGGGAGGAGTGGGATATCTTGCTCGTAGATACCCTTGGGGAGCTTAAGGCTATGTATTCGCTGGCTGACGTTGCGTTTGTTGGAGGCACCTTCTACCCCGCAGGTGGACACAACCTTTTAGAACCGGCTTTCTTTGGCAAGCCTGTGGTCTTTGGACCCAGTACCTACAAGGTACGAGACCTTGAAGAGTTCTTGCTCTCCAGTGGATACGGTTTCAAAGTTAGCTCACTAAAAGAACTGGTGGCTACTGTGGAAAAACTTCTTAAGGAAGGCTTTACCCCGGCAGGAGACCTCAAGAGCTATTCCCAACAGGTTAAAGAGTGCTACATTAGGACCATATCAGGAGAGCTTTAGTAAACCCTTCAGGTGGCTTTCAATATCCTCAAGGGTTCTCTTGAAGGATTCTTCACTTTCAGAGGGCTCCTCTATTAGCCAGTTCTCTCTCCTCTTATGACCGACTACGAACTCACACCTTTCCTTAGCCTCATTACCGATCGTTACAACCACGTCCAGCTTTCTGTACGGAATTTTACTCACGGGTTTTGGATACAGACCGTTTACCGTATAACCCTTATCTCTAAGGGTCTTAATGGTTAATGGGTTTACCTCTTTTGCAGGCTCCACACCTGCGGAAAACACCTCCGCCTTTATGCCTAAGTCTGAGAGTAATTTTCTTGCCACAGCCTCAGCCATTACACTCCTTACCGCATTTTTGTGGCTGATAAAACCGATCTTCATGGTCTTTAATAATAGCATGTCTGTGAAAGTGTTTCTCTCCGTTGGCGATATATCCGCGGCGAATTACCTGTATGAGATACTGAAAGAGGGCTTTGAGGATTTTGAATTTCTCGGTATTACCAACACAAGGCTTGAAAGTATCGGGATTAAAAGTGTGGGGCAGATATCAGAGTTGTCCGTTGTTGGGATAGCGGAGGTACTGCCGAGACTCCTTAAGATAAGGAGGCTCTATAAAAGGAGTATTGAGGTTCTTCGGGATTGTGATGTTCTTATCGCCTGCGATGCACCGGGTTTTAACCTGCGCCTTATAAAAGAGGCTCGCAGAATGGGTGTTGAGAAGGTGGTCTACTTTATCTCCCCTCAGGTTTGGGCTTGGAAGCCAGGAAGGGCAAAGATTATAGCTGAATACGTAGATGACCTTATCGTGATACTCCCCTTTGAGGTGGAAATATACAGAAACTTTGAGAGCGGGAAATTTAAGGTTCATTATGTGGGACATCCCCTTGTAGACATGGTAAAACCAAGTGTAAGCCGGGAGGAGTTCTACAGAATTCTTGGCATAGATGAGGAGCCCGTCAACCTTATGCCCGGTAGCAGATGGGGAGAGGTGAAACGCCACTCCTCTATCCTTAAGGAGGTGGTAAAGAACCTTCAGGGTAGGGTTAAGGATTTTATCCTCCCTACCTTTGAAGATTTCAGGGAATACATAGAGGATAGTTTTAGCGGTTTACCTGTTAAGGTTATCACGGATAGGGACGTAAGCTACCCCTCTTACAACTCCATGTTTTACTCAAAACTATCTATCGTAGCTTCTGGCACCTCTTCCCTTGAGGCTGCTCTTGCCTATAATCCCCATATAGTTTTTTACAGTCTGAACCCGTTGACATACATGCTTGCAAGGTTTCTCGTTAGGGTTGAGTATGTGAGCTTGCCAAATCTTATCTTGAACGAAGAGGTTATCCCAGAGCTTATAAATAAAAGCCCATCTCAGATAACGAGAGCAGCCATTACCCTTCTTGAAGAGGATAAGGAGAGAGAGCGTATGAGGTATAGGTTCGGTGAGCTGAAGAGTAGGCTCGGTGGGAAGGAGGTGATTGTGAGGCTCAGGAGTTTATTTAGAGAACTTCTGGGTTGACGAGAAAGTACTTATTTACAATACTTTTATCCATGTTCAAGGAAACGACGATTCTGATAGTTTTGAGTAGAGTGGTTGAGTTTCTGGGAATAATAACAACCATCTTCTTGATGTTCAGAGGTTACAAGTTAAAGTACGTTTATCTAGTTGGGGGTGTTGTTGTTTTAAGCTTAATATCAAGCACAGCAGGATTACTTGCCAGGGAATACTTTGAGTATATAGCTCTTGCGGACCTCCTTCTTACAGCTGGCGTCCTGGGTGGTGTAGTCCTTTACGTCAGCAAGAACCCTGAAAAGGCGAGGGACTTTACACCACCAGAAAAGTGTAGGTGTCCTGTATGCAAGGCTATCATAATAAAGGAAGATGAGCTGTGCACTATGAAGATAGGAAGTTACACTTACTATTTTGATTCCTGTGACCATCTGATAAAGCTTATGAAGGAAATAGACTTCTTCTTGGAGAGAGAGAGCTTACCCTTCGGTGAGGTTAAGGAGTTGTACGTCAAGGCAAAAGACACCAAGAGGTGGAAAAAGCTTGAAGATGTGAACGTGGTTGAGGAAGGGGGTGTATTCTACGCTTATGAAAAAGTTCCCAAGGGTAAGGAAGCCATAGCCTTAAAGGAACTCTTTAACAACTTCAAGGAGAAGTTGAGCAGGAGGAAGACTTAAACACTCAAAGGTGCCTGTTTTACACCTTTTAGGGTTTGGGGAACATGGAGAGCAGGGTGCAGGATTTTCAAGATAAGCGCCTGCAAGGGGGTAAAACCCATACTTTGGAGATGTTGCGGTGTACACAGTAACTGCAGGGACTCCCAAGGCATTTGCAATGTGAACAGGAGAGGAGTCATTGGATAGCACAACACGGCAACCTTTTATGACTGCCATAAGCTCTCTTAAGCTTGTTTTTCCAACAAGATTTATGAACTCCACTCTGGAACGTAAGATTTCAACCTTATCCCTGTCTGAGGGCAATCCCGTAACAACCACATCAATACCCTTCAAAGCCTTTATGGTATCAGTCCAGTTATCAAGACTCCACTCCTTAAGGGGGAAGTTGGAAAAGGGGTTTATAACCACATACTCTCTCTCCTTAAGAGAGAACCTCTTTAAGGTGTCTTTAAACTCTTCTTCCTCCATCGGTAGAAACGTTTCCCTGGTCAGCTCCTTTATCCCCAAAGCCTTCAGGAGCATGAGGTTTCTATCAACCTCGTGGAGTTCCCACCTGTGCTCAACTATGTGGGTATAAGCTTTGGGAAATTCTGACCTGTCAAAACCAACTCTAATCGGTATACCTGAGAAAAGCATTATGAGAGCGGTCCTCAGTGACCTGTGGGGAACTATGGCTACGTCAAAGCCCTTTAGCCTCTTTAAAATTGAGAAGCTCTCCATTAGACCCTTTGAGAAGGGTATGAGCTCTAAGTTCCATCCCTTGAATAGCTCCCTTATGAAGGGTCTTCCCACGAAAGCTATGCCCGCCTTCGGATAGTTCTTCTCAATGGTTCTTATCAAAGGAGTTGTTAGGATAACATCGCCCAGAAATGCTGTCTGCCAGATGAGGAATTTCACTTTTCCTTTTGTTCTTTCTTGATTTCTGGTTTATAGGGGGTGATATCAACTATCAACCACTTGTCTCCTTCCTTAATAAGTACAAAGTTAAATAGTTTTTCTATTCCACTGCCGTCTACAACCTTAACCTTAACCATAGCATTTTCCTTACCGAGGGGTTTTCCCTCCATGACTTTAATCTCGTCTATGTTGGCTCCCATACTACTTAGAAAACAGGCAAGCACTTGAGAGGGTTTGAGCTCTGTCAGCTCTATGGGCAACTTTACCTCTTTGGCAAGGCTGTCTCTAAAGGTCGGATGCAAATACCTGAGAGCTTCCTGCCCTTTCTTGTCCTTAACTTCTTCCAGGAATTCCTCAACTGTATCTTTAGCTGCTCCGTAAGGTTCACCGCAGGACTTTATTCCGAAAAGCAGAAACGTTGCAAATGAAGCGATTAAAACCCTTCTCATGCTAAAATTATACACCATGTTTGTTGGAGTCATCAAAGAGACGTATCCCAACGAGAAGAGGGTCGCCCTGATACCGTCTGAAGTCCAGAAATTAGGCAGGATGGGTGTTGAAGTCCTCGTTGAAAGGGGGGCTGGCGAAGGAGCTGGATTTTCCGACGAGGAATATTCACAGGCTGGTGCAAAAGTTTTGGATAGGGAAGAGGTTTTTTCCAAGGCTGAAGTGATACTGAAGGTAAGAGACCTTATGGCAGACCAGGAGAACTTTTTGAGAGAAATTGAGAGATACTCTGGCAAAGTTCTAATAGGTTTCCTTGAGCCTTTTGCTGTGGGTGATATTCTTGATAGGGTTAACTCTCTCAATTTAACCGCCTTTGCTATGGAGCTAATACCCAGGACAACGAGAGCTCAGAGCATGGACGCTCTCTCCTCTATGGCAACAGTAGCGGGCTATAAAGCGGTTCTCATAGCTGCAAACATGCTGCCCAAGATGTTCCCGATGCTCATGACCGCGGCTGGGACAGTTCTCCCTGCGAGGGTCTTTGTGGTGGGTGCCGGGGTAGCCGGTCTTCAGGCTATAGCTACCGCCAAGAGACTGGGTGCTGTGGTTCAGGCTTATGATATAAGACCCGCTGCTAAGGAGCAGGTTTTGAGCTTGGGAGCAAAGTTTGTGGAGCTCGGACTTGAAAGCGAACAGGCTGAGGATAAAGGCGGGTACGCAAGAGCGATGGACGAGGAGTTTTACAGGAGACAGAGGGAGATGATGACCGAGGTTGTATCGGAAAGCGATGTAGTTATAACCACGGCTATGGTTCCTGGAAAGAAAGCTCCAGTTCTGGTGACAGAAGACATGGTTAAGGGCATGAGACCAGGTTCTGTTATAGTTGACCTCGCTGCAGAGAGGGGGGGAAACTGTGAACTTACCGTTCCAGGAGAAGTTGTTGAAAGGTACGGGGTAAGGATAGTTGGAGCTGTAAATCTTCCATCGCAAGTCCCCTACGATGCAAGCCAGATGTACTCAAGGAACCTATTTAACTTTCTTAGTCTCCTTGTGAAAGAGGGGGAGTTTCACATAAGCCTTGAGGATGAGATAGTGAGGGACACACTTCTTTTCAGAAACGGAGAGCTGGTAAATGAAAGGATTAGAGAGCTTATAAGCGGAGGAGCCGGGTGATGGAAGACTTCATGATGTACTTCACGATATTCGTTCTCTCAATGTTTGTTGGTTTTGAGGTTATAACAAAAGTTCCTCCTACGCTTCATACCCCTCTGATGTCTGGTTCTAACGCTATATCGGGCATAACCATAGTGGGTGCCCTCATATCTGCCGGGTCCCACCACACCACCCTCACGACTTTACTCGGCTTTGTAGCCTTAGTCTTTGCAACCGTGAACGTTGTTGGTGGTTTTCTGGTAACCCACAGGATGCTTGAGATGTTCAGGAGGAAGGAGTGAATGGAGAAGATAATAGTAAACCTTGCGTACCTCCTCTCTGCTTCTCTCTTCATATTCGGGCTTAAAGGACTCTCCCATCCAAGAACAGCCGTAAGAGGTAATATGCTCGGTGCCCTAGGTATGCTCATAGCGGTTGTGGTTACACTTCTGGACAAGAAGATAGCTGACTTTTCCCTAATAATAGCTGGACTTGTGATAGGGGCAGCTATCGGGACGCTTCTTGCCCTCAAGGTTGAAATGACCGCAATGCCCCAGCTTGTTGCGGTTTTTAATGGACTGGGAGGAGGCGCTTCTGCACTGGTGGCGGGTGCCGCCCTTTATGAGACAAAGAACCCTGATTACCTTTTTACTACAGCTTCGGTTGCTTCTGGAATAATAGGGGCGGTGACCTTTTTTGGTAGCGGTGTTGCCTTCGGAAAGCTTCAGGGGATTATAAATGAAAGACCTGTAAGGTATACAGGTGAGCAGGTTGTAAAAGCGCTATTTGCCATTGCAGCCGTTACCTTTGGAGCTTATCTGGTGCTTAACCCACAAAACCTACATCTATACTGGGTTATAACCGGGCTCTCTTCGGTTCTCGGTGTCCTGCTTACCATAGCCATAGGCGGTGCCGATATGCCCGTTGTGATAGCCCTACTTAACTCCTACTCAGGTCTTGCCGCTGCAGCTACAGGTTTTGTCCTCCAGAATAACGCCCTTATAATTTCAGGTTCACTCGTTGGAGCTTCGGGAATAATACTTACGAATCTGATGTGCAAAGCCATGAACAGATCACTTCTTAACGTCTTATTTGGCGGCTTCGGAGAGGTAGTTCAGACTTCAGAGGAGGACATATACGCAGGAAAGGTGAAAGCTACTTCACCCGAAGAGGTAGCTCTCCTTCTGGAGGGGGCAAGGAGGGCGGTTATCGTTCCAGGTTACGGAATGGCTGTTGCTCAAGCTCAGTATGCGGTCAGAGACCTATACAACCTTTTAGAGTCAAGAGGCGTTGAGGTTGAATTTGCGATACATCCCGTTGCGGGAAGGATGCCCGGACACATGAACGTTCTGCTTGCAGAGGTGGACATACCCTACGAAAAGATGAAGGAGTTAGAGGATATAAACCCTACCTTTGAACAGACAGATGTGGTCATAGTTATAGGGGCGAATGATGTCGTTAACCCACTGGCTCAGACTGACCCTAAAAGTCCGATAGCAGGTATGCCTGTCCTTGAGGTCTGGAAGGCAAAGACGGTGGTCGTGATAAAGAGAAGTCTCAGCCCCGGATTTGCAGGAATACCCAACCCCCTTTTCGCTATGGACAACGCCCTTATGCTCTTTGCCGATGCCAAGAAGGCTGTTCAGGATATAGTCAACGCTTTAAAGGAAGGTTAACTCTTACCTCTCCTTCCCAAAACCCTGATGGGTAAGCCCCATACCTTTGTGAAGTGCTTACCGGCTATATGGTCAAAGGCGTCTTTCTCCGAATAGGTGGCAAGGTCCTCAACGTAAAGGGAGTTGGGAGACCTTCTTCCAACAACACTCACATGTCCCTTGTAGAGCTTAAGTCTCACTTCTCCTGTCACGTCTCCCGCAAGTCTTTCAGTGAAGGCGTCAAGGGCTTCTCTCAGGGGCGTAAACCATAGACCTTCATACACAAGCTTTGCATACTCGTGAGGAATATGGTTGATAAAGTAGTGAAAGGTGAACCTGTCAGTTACAAGAGAGAGCAGGTCTCTATAAGCTTCATATAGGACTATCGCACCGGGAGCTTCGTATATTTCCCTGCTCTTTATACCCACAAGCCTGTTTTCAACCATATCTATTCTTCCCACCCCGTGCTTCCCTGCCAACCTGTTAAGGTCAAGGATCAACTCGCTCAGAAGTTTGTACTCCTTTCCGTTAAGAGAAACAGGAGAACCTTCTCTGAAGCCGATTGTGACGTATTCCGGCTCATTGGGAGCCTTTTCGGGAGAGGTGGTTATCTGATAGGCGTCCTCCGGGGGTTCGGTCCAAGGGTCCTCAAGGGGACCGCATTCTATTGACACTCCCCAGAGGTTTCTGTCTATAGAGTAAGGTTTTTCTTTTGTGACCTTAACTGGTATGCCGTGCTTCTTGGCATACTCTACCTGTTCTTCCCTTGCTTTGAATTCCCACTCTCTAACCGGAGCCAGCACATCAATGTCTGGATTTAATCCCCACACGGACAGCTCAAACCTTACCTGGTCATTCCCCTTTCCCGTTGAGCCATGTGCTATGTAGTCGGCTTTGAACTTCTCTGCATAGTAAACGAGTTTCTTTGATATAAGGGGTCTTGAGAGAGAGGCGGTCAGAGGGTACTTCCCCTCGTATAGAGCCAAAGCCCTCAGTGTTGGCATACAAAAATCTCTTGCAAACTCCTCCTTTATGTCCTCTACTATAGCTTCAACCGCCCCGGAAGCTCTTGCCTTGTCAGGTATCTCGGAGAGCTCCTCCCCCTGACCTACGTCTGCTGTATAGGTTATAACCTCATACCCCTTGTCGGTTAACCAGCGAACTATCACAGATGTATCAAGTCCACCCGAATATGCAAGAATGACCCTCTTAGCCATAGAAAATTATTATATCTCTACTATAATACCCTCAGTGTGGAGAGAAGCTCTACTCTTCTGGAAGATAAGCGTACTTAAAATCCCGACTCTCGTGGCTGCTTTCTTGCTCATACTATTCAGCGTCTTTACCTTCATGCCTCCCTTTAGCCTTCCTGCCCTGCTTTTCAATTACTACCTGACCTTTTCTTACGTGGTATTCATGTCAAAGAAGTACATAGAAACGGAGGGTAACCCCAGTACCTTTGAGGAGGCTACAAACAGCCCTATTAAATTCTTGTATTCCTACGCTTCGGAAACCATAGGTGTTTTGGTAGCTCAGTTCCTGTTGACCCTTGGAGCGATTTTGTTTGCTCTAATCGTCTTTAGTGTTGGAGGGGTATGGTCGGTTATCAAGCCCCTATTCATGGGCGGTGATGTCAGCTGGACAGGTTTGGTTCTAAGCCTTGTTCTTTCTCTATTCGTTTATTTCTCAGTTGTTACGTCTTTTCCGATATTCTTCGGGAGAGCCATGCTCAGGGGAAAGGGCTTCTCCCAGACTTTGAGCTACTTTTTAACTTCCCTTTATGCAGAGATAAGCTGGAAGACCATACTGAACTGGGATTACATAAAGTCTTCAGCTATCGTGTCTTTAATAACGCTATGTCTGTTGGTTTTAAACCTTTTGATAGCCTTTATAACTCCCTTAGCACTTTTAGCCCCGGCCGTAACGCTCCTTAACCTTTATCTCCTATACCTCTTTGGGACTGTTGCATCCTTTAGACTCCTCCGCTTCTGAATATATCAACGGGGTTCAATCTGGCAGCCCTGCGGGCTGGATAGACGGAGGCAAGCCACGAGAAAATAAGGGCGAAGAGAGCACCCCCAACGTAATACCTGAAAGACCTGTCAAGAATGAAACCCTTTGCCCTTATAAGTCCTTCAAGGTCTATCTCCACACTTGCCAGGTACTCCTGAGACAGGTAAGCACCGATTCCTCCCACAACAACTCCAACCACCCCTATCAGGAAACCTTGAAGTAGGAATATAGCCACTATGTCAGAACTTGAATAACCCATGGCTTTGAGTATAGCTATGTCCCTTTGCTTTTCTAAAACGGTCATCATTAAGATGTTAAATATTCCGAAAGCCGAGACCAGAAGAATTGCTCCTACAACCATATAGGTTATGGTGTTTTGTATCTTAAAGAGCTGTAAAAAGTTACTGTATGCCTCTTGCCAGCTCTGGGCGTCGTAACCAGTTCTCTCTTCAATGTACCTTGCTATCCTTACCGCTTCATTCACGTCCCTGACCTTTATAACGAGTTCATTTACCTCATTGGGTCTGCCGTAGAGCTTCTGCATAGTCCTGAGGTGTATGTACGCTCTACTCTTATCTATCGTGGTTATTCCTGAGTTAAAGAAGTCAATTACCTCAAATACCTGGGAGGTTCCGTTGGGAGCTACAAGTACAACCTTCTTCCCAGGCTCTTTTATGCCCAGGTCCCTTGCCACAAGTCTTCCCAATATTATTCCGTTTCTCTTCACATTAAGGATATCCAGCTTATTGTTCTCAAGGTATCTGTCTATACTCGTTGCTCTTCTTTCAAACTCAGGCTCTATACCAAACAGGTTAACGGGTACGTCCATAGGTCCGAATCTGACTATGGCGTTGCCCCGCAGGTGTGGTGAGCCACCCACTATACCTTCCCTATGGGAAAGCTCCTCAATAATCCTTCTGTAATTACTGAGCCGGTCTCTGACATCCTTTGGTTTGGAACCAAGTATTTCAACAATAACGTCCTTGTTGAATACCTTCTTAAGTATCCTCTTTTCATCGTAATTAAACTCCGGTTTAACCGATATATGGGCGTCAAGGTCTATCACCTGGTTTATGAAGTGCTTCTGAAAACCAAACATCAGGGAGCTCATAACGACAAAGGCAGCCATGCCTATGGCTACTCCGAGAGTGGAGACCACTGTCTGCCTTCGCCTTTGAAATATAAGCTTAAGACTGACGAACAGGATGTGGTTCATAACCTTAAAATTTTATAGGGTAAATGGATAACTATAAAGCTCACACACTCACGCCCGAAGATTTGATTGAAAGGCTTGGTACAAGCATAAATGGGCTTTCCGAGGAGGAAGCCCAGAGAAGACTCAGGATTTATGGAAGGAATGAGGTTGAGCAAAAGAGGGAGAGCTCCCTTGAAATATTCTTCCGCCAGTTTAAAAGCCCACTGGTCTATATACTGATCGCAGCATCCTTAGTCTCTATAGCCATAGGGGAGACCTTTGACTTTATCCTTATAGTTGGCATAATCTTAGTAAACTCTCTCTTAGGTTTTATTCAAGAGCATCGTGCCATCAGTTCTCTTGAGTCTCTTAAAAGAATGACCGAGAGCAAGGTGAGGGTAAAGAGGGAGGGTGTGGTGAAGCTTGTCCCTTCAAGTTTCCTCGTCCCCGGTGATGTAGTTTCCTTGAGTGAAGGGGACGTTGTCCCTGCAGACATAAGGCTCTTAAAGGCTGAAGGACTTCTGGTGGATGAGTCGGTTTTGACAGGAGAATCCATTCCCGTTGAGAAAGATTCGGATGTGCTACTTTCTGAGGACGCCCCTATTTATGAGAGGAAAAACTTACTCTTCAAGGGGACCATAGTCGTGAAGGGGCACTGTGAGGGGGTTGTTTATGCAACCGGAGCCAGGACTGAGCTTGGGAAGATAAGTTTAAGGGCAGAGGAAAAGTCTCCGGATACACCACTCACAAGAGCGCTAAAGGCTTTCTCAAGGAGGTGGATGCTCCTCCTCCTCTTTCTCTTGCTCCTACTTCTTGCTGTCGGTGTCCTTCAGGGAAGAGGTATCTATGAGGTGGCTCTCCTTGTTATAGCCGAACTTGTCTCCGCAGTTCCAGAAGGTCTTCCAATAGTAATAACCCTTGTCTTGGTGGTTGGCGCTGTGAGGTTGAGCAGGAGGAAGACTTACATAAGGTACCTTCCAGCGGCAGAGACCCTTGGTAGCACCACTTACATAACTACCGATAAAACAGGAACTATAACGGAGGGGAAGCTGAAGGTCATGAAGGTCTATGAAGTGGATGCCGAAATGCTCAGACTTGTGGCTGCTCTGTGCAACAACTCAGATGGGTCTTCCGGAGACCCGGTTGAGGTCGCCCTTGTGAAATGGCTTAAGGGTATGGATTTTGATGTCCTCCGTGTGAGGGAAGCCTGTCCCAGATTAAGGGAGTTTCCTTTTGACACCAGGAAGCGCTACATGACCACAGTTCATCGCTGCGATGGAGGGAAACTGCTCCTTATTAAAGGAGCCCTTGAAAGCCTTGGCTCCCTATCAGAAGACGTCCCGAAAGATATCCTTGAAGAGCACGATAGAATGGCTGAGGAGGGGCTTAGGGTTCTCGCTTTCGGGTATGCACAGGTAGAAGAGATACCGAGCTCTCCGGAAGAAGTAAAGATAAGAATTGTCGGGCTTGTGGGTTTTTTGGACCCTCCCAAGGAGGGTGTAAGGGAAGCGGTAGAGATAGCTAAGAAAGCAGGGATAAGGGTGATAATGCTCACCGGGGACAACCTCAAAACAGCTAAAGCTGTGGGTAGAGAGGTGGGAATATACGGGGAAGGAAGCTGGGCTGTGGAAGGAAGGCAGATAGAGAGTTACACCGATGAGGAGCTCTACAATGCCCTTAAAAGGATAACGGTCGTTGCGAGGGCACTACCCGAAGACAAGTACAGGATAGTCAGGGTTCTTCAGAGCAGGGGTGAGGTGGTAGCCGTTACCGGAGACGGAATAAACGATGTTCCAGCCCTCAAGGTGGCGGACATAGGCATAGCCATGGGCTCCGGAGCTCAGGCGGCAAGGGACGTGGCTAAAATGGTCATAGCGGACAACAACCTCTCGGTCATAGTGGACGCAGTCAGGTGGGGAAGAGTGATTGCGAGGAACATAAGGAGGGCTATCTATTACCTGCTGTCCAGTAGTTTTGATGAGGTTATTCTCCTCTCCTTAGCCTTCCTCATGAAGCTGCCCTTTCCCCTATATCCAACCCAAATCCTCTGGATAAACTTAGTTACCGATGGAGTTCAGGATAAAGCTTTCCCTTTTAATGGAGAGGAAAGGGACCTTATGAGAGAGAAACCCAGAAAACCGGAGAAGGTCTTCTTTGATAGGAGACAGCTTATTGATACACTTTCAACGGCCCTCTTTGTGGGATTTGCTAACATACTCCTGTTTCGCTATCTTTTGGAGATGTGCGATTACGAGCATGCACTGAGCGTTACCTTCACTTCAATGGTTGTGAACCAGTGGTTCAACGGAGTTCAGACTATAAGGGACCTGCCCTTCTTTTACAGACCCTGGAGAAACTTTACCCTTAACCCTTACGTCTATGCAGGACTTCTTATAGGTCTTCTTCTCCAGCTCTCCGCCCTCTACCTATTTCCTGAATTTCTCCACGCTGTTCCTTTGAACTTTAGAGATTGGCTTTACGTCCTGCTCACCTCTTTTGGTCTCTTCCTCTTCATAGAAATGAGGAAGTTTCTTTGGCTTCTCTTTGAGAAAAAGCTTACCTCTCGCTGAGACAGGGCGTTCCGGGAGGGTAGCCGAGAACTTCTGCATAGTCTTTAAATACCCTGTTTATCTTAACCTTTCTCTTCTCACCGTTTACCAGGAGAGTAACGAAGCCGTCTTTGACAAATTCTAAAGGAACAACGGTGGTCTTTAACTTACTGATCAGTATGTTACCCTCTACAACTGAATTTACGGGCACGCCCCTGGGTAGCTCAACCTCCACTTCTACATCAACAACTCTCCTCGTAGGGTCGCTTTCAAGGTCTAATTTTAGGACTTTACCTTCAAGGATTTTATCTGGCAATGCGTCTGTTGTTATGTAAACCTGTTGCCCTTCCTTCACAAGAGGTGTTAGTTCCTCATCAATGTTCAGCACGACCTTCTTTTCCAGAGAACCTATGGATACAAGGGCGTTTTCTCTGCTTATGGCGTTGACATAATCTCCCTTTTCAGCGAACCTCTTAAGAACCACACCCTCTATGGGGCTCTTTATTTTGTAATTTTCAAGCTCCCTCTCAAGGGAAGTCTTCTCTTTCTCAAGAGAGGCAAGTTCAGACTTCATTTCTTTAACTGTATCTTTGAGCTTTAGCTGTGCCATATTGAGCTCTATCCGAGCTGACCTGTAAAGCCTTTCAGCTTCCTCAAGGGTTTCCTTAGGTATAACACCTTTATCAAAGAGTTCCAGTCTGCGCCTGTATTTCTTTTCGGCTTTCTCAAGGTTTTCCTCCCTCAAATCCACATTCTGTCTGAGGTTCTTCATAAAAGGCGAGTCAGGCTCAAGTCGCTCCCTTAAGGTCTTAATCCTCTCTTCAAGAGCCTCTATTCTGTTCTTAAGACCTACGCTGTCTATAATAGCAAGTAGCTGCCCCCTTTTGACCATATCTCCGCTGTCAACAAAGATGTCCTTTATGTATCCAGATACGGCAGACCGGACTAAAACGTACTCCCTGCTCCTTACATAACCAGAACCGTAAACCGCTTTAACTACTTCCTTCGTCTGTACAACACACTCTTCAAGGGCATAGGAAAGGGTTGTAATGGAAAACAGGAAAAGCAGAGACGGTTTCAAAAACTTCATGGGATTTATATTTTAAACGTTCGCAAGAGTTACAAGGTGACCTCCACAACCCTTCCTGGGGGTGCATACGTACTTCTCTCTACGCTTATATAATTCTCGGTCAGCAACTTTCCGTTCCCTAGAACCGTTGCTCTCAACTTCCGCCCCAAATTTTTCCTGTAAAATTCTGTCCTTTTCTCGCTATCCAGTTTATTTAAGGCTCTTACCCTCTCCTTCTTTACCCTCTCCTGCACTTTTCCTTTAAGCTTACTCGCCTTTGTAAAAGGTCTATCAGAATAGGGGAATACGTGCAGGTAAGCAAAAGGTAGCTCTTCCACAAATCTGTAGGTATCTTCAAAATCTTTATCACTCTCTGTGGGAAACCCGACTATGATGTCTGTACCGATAGCACTCTCAGACCTACTCTCAAGTATGAGATTTACCACTCGGAGGTAGTCTTCCCTTGTGTATCCCCTCTCCATAAGGGCAAGAATTCTATCAGAGCCACTCTGAAGAGAGAGGTGAAAGTGGGGAGCTATCCTATCCTCGGTTGCTATTAACTCTATAAGTTCTTTAGAAAGCTCCTTTATGTGCATTGATGAAAGCCTTATAAGCTTTATTCCCTCAACTTTAAGCAGGTCAAGAAGCAACTCATGAAGGGAGGAGTCTATGTCCCATCCGTACTGGGACAGTTGGGTTCCCGATAAAACGACCTCCTCAAAACCTCTATCCGCCAAAAGCTTCACCTGCTCAATTACTTTCTCTTTAGGGGCACTCCTCACCTTTCCTCTTGCAAAGGGTATAACACAAAAAGTACAGAATTTGTTGCACCCTTCCTGAACCTTGAGAAAAGGTCTTGACTCTTCAAAGTAAAGAACCGTATCAAAATTTTTCAGCTCATTCTGTCGGAATATCTCTCCAACAACAGCTTTCTTGTTCTTCTTTTCCAGGAACTCCTCCACGAGCTTGAGTATTTCGCTCTTATGGGTATTGCCTACCACGAGGTCAACCTCATTGAGAGAGGTAAGTTCCTGGGGTTTTACCTGAGCATAGCATCCGGTAGCTACCACAACAGCCTTGGGATTTCTCCTCTTAGCTTGATAGAGAGCTTGTCTGGAGGAGCGGTCACCTCCGGTCGTCACAGTGCAGGTGTTTACGATGTAAATGTCTGCAAGCTCTTCAAAACTAACCACCTCATAGCCAGACTCTATGAATTTTGAACGCATCAGGTCGGTATCAAACTGATTCATTCTGCACCCAAGGGTATAAAAGGAAACTCTCATAGCCAGGTTAAATAATATAAGTGCTTAATTTATGGGTGTGCAAAGGAGTTTTCTCAGCAGAATGGTAGCGTAACTTCCCGGCGGGAGTGTAAAGGAGAGTTTCACATGGTTCTTCCCTTCTTCCATAAGTTTTAATCCCTCTGGGAAAACAAAGGCTTTCCTGATACCGTCGTTGAATAGCTTGATTCCTATCCTTTCAGCTTCAATGGCTTCTCTGTCTATTCCCTCTTCCTTAAGTATGCTTTCAATTATGAGCTCTATCTTTTTGCTCTTAGGTTTGAACTCTATTCCGATGAAGGGTATCTCAAGCTCTTTTATCTCTTTAAAAACGTCTTCATTAATCTCCTTTATAAAGGAGATTTTCCACTTCAAAAAGGGTACAGGGCAATGCTTGAAATACCTTGCAACAAAGGTGTTTAAATACCTGTTCCACAGATAACTCTGGTAAGCAAATACAAACATAAGCTTTATGTTCCTTGGCAACTCTGCAAGAGCTTCCTCAAAAGACTTCCCCTTTAACAGGGATTCCACAAGTTTTACCTCTGGTATTGAAGTCTGGGGCATGAGCCGTAGGAATTCTTTCCAGTTGCCCCATGCTTTCAGGAGAGCTTTTTTCCTCCTCTTATCACCAAGAGAGGTAAGATACTCTTTAGCGGCAGCCTCATAGTTGTTTTTTAAAAGGTGTTTAAGTATGAACTCCCCTGCGTGCTTTACAGAGCCAAACCTCTGCTCTCCAAAGTAGTTTTCAAAACCGAACTTCTTGACGAAGGGTATCCTCTCCTTTAAAAGTCCTATATCCTTGGGTCTAACTCTCCTGACAACAATCTCAAAATAGTTACCTTCTATTTCACCCAGGCTTACAGGTCTCCTTCCATACCCCAAGAACTTGAGAGTAAGGTTTTCCGTTTTTATCTCTCTTATGTACTTTGGTCTTTCAACGGATATAAACTGCTCCGAAAGGGCGTGTTTATCCTTTAACCCTCCAAAACCTACTCTTTCTTCGGAAACACCGAGGAGCTTGGAAATCTCCCTTATAGCTTCAAGGGTGTTCAGTCCCTTCTTTCGTAGCAGGAAGTACGCATACCGTCCATCTGGTTCAAACTCCAGATGCTTTATTTCTCTTACGTAAAAGTCCTCTGGACGCTCCTTTATAATCACCATAACTTTTAAAGATACATGGAAATCAAGGATTTAGCTTTAGCAGTAGTATTGATAGTTGGAGGGCTAGTCTTACTCTGGAAAGGAGCGAGAGATAAAAGCAAAGGGGAATGCTGCCGTTAGAAATTAACAGAAACTTAACGAATAGGTATTAAGGTGTATGCAGGAGGTTAAAGCATGAAAGTATTAAGGGTTAAAAGTAAGAGGGATAGGGAACGTGTTGAGAGAAGAGTGTTGGGGAAGAAAAAGGTGCTTGCGGTAGTAAGTGATGTAAGAGACCTGAACTCAGATTTCATAAAAAAAGCCAATGTGGTTATAATTGATGAAAGCTCTGGCGGAGAAAACCCTCAGCCGACAGTCCAAACCTGAACACTTGAAGACTTTTTCTCCAGGAAGTATAATAATAACTTGCATAAACGCGGGGTGGAGCAGCCTGGTAGCTCGCCGGGCTCATAACCCGGAGGTCGAGGGTTCAAATCCCTCCCCCGCAAATTTTATAACCATCACTTGACTTCAAGTCTAAAGGCAACCGTGTTCTGATATATCATTGGGTGGTTATGTTTTTGAAATACAATCCCGTCAACGGGAGACTTTATCTTGACTCTTGTCTCTCCTGACAAGGGGTCTTCAACACGGAAGAGGGTTTCCCCTTTCACCACATAGTCTCCTAACTCCTTGTAAGGATGGAATATACCCGCATAGGGTGTCTTCACACTCACAAGGCTTTCATCTTCTATAACTTCAGGAAAGTAAAGCTCGTGAATCCTGTGTGAGATTACTTCATTCTTAGATAAGAACCTGACCAGGGCGTTTTTAATCTCCTCAGCGTAAGCAAAGTTTATGTCGTTTGCCTTTCCACCGTATATTGAGTAGGCTTTTGTGTTCCAGATTTGCCAGTTGTAAGCAAGGGTGACGGTGTCATAGGGTTTAGGCTGTATCTTGTGTATGTATCTCAACCCAAAATCTCTTGACTTATCTATATCGCTGTTTTCCATGTCAAAAACCTTCACATGGGGAATGTATTCATTGGACCTTATTCCTGATGTAAGTTTTATTCCGTAATCAAAACCTTTGACCTTTTCAAACAACATTGCCGCTATCCTCTGGGTAGTTTCTCCTCTATCGTATCCTGGAAACATCCTGCTTATGTCCGTATTGTCCAGGGGCCAGTATCTCTTTTCAATATTGAAGCTGTAAGTGTTGACTGCTGGGATTATAAGCACTTCTCCCCTTACGAAAGACTTGTTATGTTCAAGCTTTTCCTTCAAGAATCTTACGAGCTTTGATGCCACGTAAAGCTGGAGGAGTTCATCTCCTCTTAAACCACTTACTATGGCAACAGAAGCTTTCCCTTCTGCTCCTTTGAATCTGTAGCCATAAACCTTTAGCTCATCCCTGCTCGGGGACGGAAAACTGAAGAGAAGCTCTTTACCCATTTTTTTCCTCGTAAATCCTGGCAAGGAGGGAGCCGGGATATACCACTGGGTACTCCCTCAGGGTAAATAGAAAACCTTTAGCTGGGGAAACAACATCCTGGAGAACCTCTCCCGTTAGAGAGGATACGACTCTTCCTATATTCTCTCCTTCATTAACCCAGCTGCCGTGCTCTGAATTCTGTATAAATATCCCTGGAGCTTCCGCGTTTATGAAGTGGACTTCTCCGTTCGTTGAGATCGTTGGTTTCCTCACATCATAGTTAACCTCATAGTTTAAAAACCCCTCTTGGGTGAGCAAGTTTACAATCCCCCTAAAAAGCTGATAACAGTACTCTTGAGTTAGCCTCATACCTACACCCATCTCCACGACGAGGGTTTTAGTGCCGAGCTCATTCATTGTATGGGCAAAGGTGGATTTTAAAACCGTAACAGCACCATGAACCCATATAAAATCCACGTTCAGCTTCTCAGCCAAGGGAACGAGGGTTTCAGCATTCTCCTCACTTATCCTAACTTGGGGTATTTCAAAGAGAAAGATGTTGCTTGAATGGATGTCTATCGCTATGTCCGAACCCTTCACAGCTTCAACAAGAGCAAAGGCGATTCTCTCCGGTAAGGTTCCTTCTGGTGAACCTGGGAAAACTCTATTTAGGTCAATATCTGTAGGAGGAACGTTCCTCAATATGGAATCTATTCCGACGGAATTGATAGAGGGATAGATATCTATAGTTCCGAGAATCTTATCTTCATTCTCTCTTAAAAACCTGTTCAGCAGATAACACACCATTTGACCTTCAAGCTCATCCCCGTGTATGCCCGATACTATTGATATCCTCTTTCCACTTCCCGGATTTCCGGGAGTATACCTGTTCCTTCTTATGTAGAATTTCTCAGAAACCCTTAAATCAAGGGAAAATACCTCTTCTATCATTGCTGCTCCTGGGAAACCTGCACTAAATACTGGGTTTCCACCTTTCCATTTGTTTTTACGACCCCTTTAATAGGTGCACAATCATTATAATCAACGCCGTGAGCTACCTTTACGTAGTTTTCATCAACGAGAAGGTTGTTTGTAGGGTCAAAACCCTTCCAGCCCACTCCCGGTATCAGGGCTTCAACCCAAGCGTGCATGAACAGGCTTCCAATTAGACCCTCGCCGGGGTTTAAATACCCAGATACGTATCTGGAGGGTATCTGGTTCTCTCTTGCCACAGAAATAAAAGCGTGAGCGTAGTCCTGACAAACTCCTTTCCCAAGCTCAAAGACTTGGTCGGCAGTAGTGTAAACGTCCGTTGATAGGGTGCAGTAATCTATTCTCTCGTTTATATACCTGTTCAGTTCTAACAAGAAGTTAAAGACCGATTTTGATTTATCAAGGTTTGGTATCTTCTTCTTATTAGAATCCGACAGGTGAGTGTATCTGGTTCTTTTCAAAAACAGGAAGTTATCAATCTTGAAGGCTTCAGAGTTTAAAATGGCTCTTTCCTCTTCAGGCGGAAGCGAGATAAAGTCAAAGGGGTTTACCTCCTTCACTGCGACCTCAGCTTCCATTCTGAAAGAAAAAGTCTCAAAGGGCTTGGCGGTTCTTATCCTGAAAACGTCAAACCCAAAGGTGTTCTTATATAGGGTAGGTTTCTCTTTGATAGAATTCTCTGTGTTGTAGAACAGAAGCGTTTGAGATTCATCGGTTGTTGGCAAAACCAAAAGGTCGTATATAGCCTCCCTTACCACATCCGTGTAATGGTTGTCGGTGTTATATATAACTTTGTACCTCATCAGTATACAAAATACCTCTTCTCTATCAGGGTTGCTAAACTGTAGATATCGTTCAGAGTTCTTAAGCAAAACTCCTTTTCTCCCACGTTTATGATATCTTCAACGGTTGTGTACCTGAACCTTGAAGCGAGTTTGCCTGCCTCAAACTCCACGCTTCCCGCCTTCTCCTCTTTATCCAAAGAAACTAAAACGAGTAGATTGTAAATGCTCTGAAGATTATAGGAAATTGAGCGTGGAGATTTGGGATTCAAAATCAGGATTTCAAGAACTTTTTCCTTGTCCGTAGCTTTTGGGTCAAGTGTGCTCTTTATATCTTCAGCAGCGGTGCTTTCAAGAAGCTTGTTCCACTGGAAACGTTCCGCTATCTCTGTAGGATTTTTCATGTTTTCAATGTCCTGTATCTTTGCCAAGATTATTCTTGACAGCTGGGCAGCTTTCTCTATGTCTATTCCAAGCTTTATAAAAGCCCATCCGATATCCTTCATTATGATCCTGTCTATTATCCCGTTGATAATGAAGCAGTTGTCTATCACGGTATCAAGCAGGTCAAAGGGATTTTTCTGAAACCTGTTAAATCTGTAGTTTTTTAAATAGTGATAGAAACGGTTTATGGACTCCCATAGATGCTCAGCCAATATATCTCTTGTTGTCCTGGCGTTCTCTCTCGCCATGCTCAGGGAATAAAAAACTGAAGTGGGGTTATCCCTATCAAATATCGCCGTGTACAGGACATCATCCTCAGATAAAGTCTCGTATTTCTGGAAGTAGTAGTCTGAGTTACCAAGAATGGAGAGTATTGAGTTTAAAGTTAGCTCCTTTTTCTGTATAAAGGGTGCATCTAAAGCCGAGTAGTATTGAACCTCTACAAATCTCGTCGTGTCTTCAACCCTTTCCAGATATCTACCGAGCCAAAAGAGGTTGTTCGCTATCCTTGAGAGCATGCTTTATTCCATAACCCACGTATCTTTAGAGCCCCCACCCTGTGATGAGTTAACTATAAGACTGCCTTTCTTTAGGGCAACTCTAGTTAAACCACCCTTAAGAGGATATTTAAAATCCTTTCCATAAAGGAGGAAAGTCCTTAAATCTATGTGTCTTGGTTCAAATTTCCCAGATTCTTCAATAAACGTAGGGTGGGTGGAAAGCGTCATTATCGGCTGGGCTATATACTTTCTTCTGTTTCTTCTTATCTTGTTTTTGTAAGTTTCAATCTCTTCTTTTGTTGCCATAGCACCTATAAGTATCCCGTAACCTCCTGATTCATCAACAGGCTTGATAACTAACTTCTCCATATTGTCCATTACATAATTGAAATCCTCCTCTATGTCACAGATATACGTCGGAACGTTATTAAGCACCGGCTCCTCTTTAAGGTAGTACCTTATCATTTGAGGCACATAGGCGTATATGGCTTTATCGTCAGCAACTCCAGTTCCTGGAGCGTTAACTATAGTCACATTTCCAGCCCTGTAAGCGGCCATTATTCCCGGAACTCCGAGGAGGGATTCAGGTTTAAAGACCAAAGGGTCTAAGAAACTGTCATCAACCCTTCTGTATATCACATCAACTTTTTGGGGTCCGTAGATGGTTTTCATATACACGAAGTTGTTATCAACGAACATGTCTCTACCCTCAACAAGCTCTACACCCATATTGTGAGCTAAGAACGTGTGCTCATAGTAGGCTGAGTTATATATACCCGGAGTCAGAACAACGCAGGTTGGCTCATCAACTCCTTCAGGTGCGACTGATTTCAGCATCGCAAGAAGTTGCTGAGGATAATCGCTCACAGAAGACACCTCATAATGGAAAAATATGTTGGGCAGGACTTTTTTCATCGTTGACCGGTTTGACAGGACATAACTCACCCCCGATGGAGAGCGTAGATTATCTTCCAGCACGTAAAACTCTCCGTCTTTGTGGCGGATTATGTCAATACCGGATACGTGTGTGTACACACCACCTGGAGGTTCAAGATTTATCATTTCCTTGTTGTAATGGGGAGACTCCAGAACGAGGTCGTAGGGAATAACCCTATCTTTAAGTATCTTCTTATCATGGTATATATCGTGCAGGAACAGGTTTAGAGCAGTTATCCTTTGAACAAGTCCCCTTTCTATTTTCTCCCATTCTCTTTGAGTTATTATCCGTGGGAAAAGGTCAAAGGGAAAAATTCTCTCTATACCTTCCTTTTCAGAGTAAACCGTGAAAGTTACACCCTGATACATAAAGGAAATTTTCGTGTGATTGTTGAGTTCTAAGAACTCATCTTTGGACATTTTGGAGAAGAAGTTGGCTACCTTCTGGTAATGTTTTTTTGGCTTGCCTGTTCTGTTAAACACCTCATCAAAAGCCTTGTATTGCCTTAGGTGCTTAAAATAACCCCTAAACAGTGGTTTTGATTGCTTAATTGTTCCCTTAGTCTTTAACACTTAAACTCCTTTGTTATCAATTTAAAGCTTATTTGGTAACCTGTCAAATATTTATATCATAATCTTTTAACCTACTACTTCCCAGAAAAAGGTTGGGAGCGTATTATTTCTCTCATAAACTTTCCAACTTTCCTGAGTTATCAAGTCTACTATAGTTGGCAGGACCAGGCTTACGTCCGTTCCCTCCAATATTCTTATCCTCAGAGAAAATTCAGTGTTGACTTCCTCCGAAGACAGCTCCATAATTTCCAGGCTTTCAACAAAGGGTAGCCCTTCAATTCTTTCAAGGAGTGCAAAGAGCCATGGTGCCCAGCCTACCTGAGTGGCAACCATTGAATAACCTCCTTCTGACCTTTAAATTCGGCAGGAGTGTTACCGCTATGTTACCTGAATTTCTTCCATTAAACATTCCATCTATGGCCTAAAATAGTTTTCCAAGCCATGAAGAGCCTCATATCTGTCAGGGATATCGGCAAAAAGGAAGTTGAAAAGATACTGAAGAAAGCTTCCTCTTTTAAAGAGGGTAAGGAAGAGAGACTTGAGGGGGATATCGTTCTCCTGTTCCTTGAACCTTCAACCAGAACCCGCATATCCTTTGAGAAGGCGTGTAGAACCCTTGGTCTGGAAACTTATACAGTCCTGGGGGAGAGTAGCTCCCTTGCGAAGGGGGAAAGCTTCTTTGACACCCTTAAGACCTTTGAAGCCCTTGGGTTCAGGGGTGTGATCTTCAGGGTCCCTTTCATACTGTTCCCCTACGAGGATACAGCGAATGCCCTTAAACTTTCCCTCATAAACGCGGGAGACTCAACCCATCAGCATCCTACGCAGGGGCTTACAGACCTGTTTACACTCCGAGAAGCTTACGGAAGCCTTAAAGGTTTAAAGGTGCTGTATGTGGGTGATATAACCCACAGTAGAGTCTTTAGGTCTGGAGCAGCTCTTTTCGGGCTTTTCGGTGCTGAGGTTTCTGTATCCGGACCCAAGACCATGATTCCAAGGGATATTCACGTGTTTGGTGTTAAAGAGGTTTTTGATAATGTGGACGAAGGTATAGAGTGGGCTGATGTTGTTATATGGCTTAGACTTCAGAAAGAGCGTCAGAAGGAAAACCTGATTCCCTCCGAGAGGAGTTATTTTGAGCAGTTCGGCCTTACAAAGGAAAGGCACAAGAAACTGAAGGGTTTCTTCATGCACCCTGGACCTGTCAACAGGGATATAGATATAGACAGCTCACTGCTCTACTCCGAAAAATCCCTGATACAGGAGCAGGTTAGAAACGGTCTGTTTATCAGAATGGCAGTTATAAGCTGGTGCTTTACAGACAAATAAGCCTTGGGACCTCCTCATATTAAATTTAAACTTGTGAGGTTTCTTTTACTCCTTCTACTGGTATTACTTGTACATAGCTGTGAAAGGGAATTAAGAGATAAAGCTCCCGATATAGGATGGTATACGAGTTATCCCTCGGCTCTAAAAGAGGCTGAGATAGCAGGAAAGCCTGTATTTCTCTACTTCTCAGCGGTGTGGTGTAGCTGGTGTAGGGAATACGAGAAGGAGCTTGTAAAGATAGCTCCATATATATCCGAAAACTTTGTTCCCCTAAACCTGGATAGCGACAGGGACAGGGAGCTTTTTTTAAAGTTTGGTGGCAGAGGAACCCCTTTAACAGTTGTGCTGGACCAAAGAGAGAAGGTTCTTCTGAAATTCCACGGCTCTGTAAAATCTGAGGACCTGAAGGAAATCCTGTACCTTGTTCGCAGAGGTGAAGCAAGTCCAACTGATAAGAATGAAACTTACAAGATTCAGCTTCCGGGTAAAGAAACATACCAGCTCCTGTTGCAATACTTCCTTACCGATTTGAAAGGAAGATACGATAGTTTTTACGGTGGTTTTTCCTCGCCCTCTAAGAGGGGGAGCGTATTTAAGTGGAGTACACCACTAACCTACGATTTCCTACTTGAGAGAGCACTTCTCACCGATGAAGTTCTTTTCTCTCTTAGAAAAGATATAGAGTTCCTGTACGACCCTGTAGATGGGGGATTCTTTAATTTTTATGATAGGACCCGTGTGTACGAGTTTTACTTTGAAACTTCTAAATCCCTTATGGTAAACGCTCTGATGATACCTGCCCTTTTGGAGGCGTACCGTGTCACCAGGGATAGAGACTTTCTAGGCAAAGCTCTGGGAACTTACTCCTATCTGATAACTTTTCTCCTACACAGGGAGAGCGGTTGTTTCTTCAACGCTCAGGTCTCCGACCCAGAATACTACAACCTTGACCCTCAGGACAGGAAAAGGAGAAAACCACCACCGGTGGATACTGCAATAATAGTGGAAGACAACGCCAAAGCCATTCTTGCTCTACTGGAGCTTTACAGAAAGCTAGAAAGCAAACAGTTTTTAGATACAGCGTTCAGATGCACAGACTACCTTTTGATGAACCTCCTGACTCAAGAGGGTCTTTACAGATACTACGACACCGGCGTCAAGAAAAATAAGAGGGTGAATCTTAATCTTGGAAGGGATATAGCCTGGTTAGGTCTCGCTCTTATTGAGCTGTCCGAGTTTAACCCCACATACAGGGTGAGTTTAAGAAAAATCCTTGAGCTTAAACCTTCCTATGAAGACTGGGTCTCCGTCTCTATAAAGGCGTATATCCTGTCAAGGTTAAGCGGTGATGAGGCAAGAAAGGTTCTCACTGATCTTGAAGTAAACCTTTCCTACCACAACCCTGACGATATGGTCTTTCTTCTGAAAGCCCTTGAAAATATGATTGAAAGGGACGAGATATAGTCTATTATTATCAACTATGGAAAAGGTTTACATATACGACACAACGCTCAGAGACGGCTCCCAGGCTGAGGGTGTAAACTTCTCTCTTGAGGATAAGCTCAGGATAGCTCAAAAGCTTGACGAGTTCGGTATAGACTACATTGAAGGTGGATGGCCCTATGCCAATCCGAAGGATAACCTATTCTTTCAAAAGATTAAAGGTATGAATCTCTCCCATGCGAAACCGGTAACTTTTGGTTCAACGAGAAAACCCGGTAAATCGGTTAAGGAGGACAAACAGATAGAGGCTTTGATAAAGGCAGGTACGCCCGTTGTAACCATATTCGGGAAGAGCTGGGATATGCATGTTACCGAAGCTCTTAAAACCACCCTTGATGAGAACCTTGATATGGTCTATGAGTCCGTTGAATTTTTGAAGAAACATGTTGAAGAGGTTATATTTGATGCGGAGCACTTTTTTGACGGTTTTAAAGCTAACCCCGAGTATGCCCTTGCAGTTCTGGAAGCTGCCGTTAGGGGTGGTGCTGACTGGATCGTTTTGTGCGACACAAACGGGGGCAAGCTACCCCATGAGGTCTATGATATAACTAAGCACGTAACGGAAAGGTTTCCCCAGGTAAAAGTTGGCATCCACGCTCACAACGATTCGGAGACTGCTGTTGCTAACTCAATAATGGCTGTCTTGGCAGGAGCAAGGCAGGTCCACGGAACCATAAACGGCATAGGGGAGAGGACTGGCAACGCAAATCTATGCTCTATAATCCCCAACCTCCAGCTGAAACTTGGTTTTAAAGTCATACCTGAAGAAAACCTCAAAAGACTAACGGAAATAGCCAGGTTTGTGGCTGAGCTGTCCAACATGCCCCTACCAAGAAACATGCCCTACGTTGGAGAAAGTGCCTTCGCTCACAAGGGTGGTGTTCATGCTTCGGCTGTGATGAAGAAAGCGCTAACCTACGAACATATAGACCCTTCCCTCGTTGGAAATAGAAGGAAGATAACGGTCTCGGACCTGGCGGGTAAGAGCAACCTTATATATAAACTCAGGGAGTTCGGTATCAACGTAGATGAGAACTCTCCGGAACTGCTTAGGCTTGTTGAAAGGGTTAAGGAGCTTGAAAATGAAGGGTATCACTTTGAAGCTGCCGAAGCTTCCTTAGAACTCTTATGTAAGAGGCATTTTGGACTTGTGAAGGACTACTTTGACTTTGATGCTTACAGGGTTCTTATCGCCAAAAGGAGGAACGATAGCCTGCCAACCTCAGAAGCGACTGTGAGGCTTGCCGTTGAAGGTGTTGATGAACATACGGCTGCTTTGGGAAACGGTCCGGTAAGTGCCCTTGACAGAGCGTTGAGAAAAGCTCTTGAAGAATTCTACCCAAATCTCAGAGAGATGCAGCTTATAGACTACAAAGTTAGGATAATAAATGAGTCTGCCGGAACTTCTGCAAAGGTTAGGGTTCTCATAGAGTCGGGCGATAGCAAGAGAAAGTGGGGGACGGTTGGGGTTTCTGAGAACGTTATAGAAGCTTCCTGGATAGCCTTAAGGGACGCCATAGTTTATAAACTCATGAAGGATGAGGAAGAAGCTTCCTAATATCCTCCATTATATCCAGGGCGGCTCTTCTGTAGCCCTTTAGATTATCCTCATAGCCAGTGTATACTTTAGGCTTTCCAATGCGTACCTTTATCGGATGTCCGGGTTTTGGGAATTTACTGCCTCTTGGGAACACCCTGTCTGTTCCTTCCACTAAAACTGGAATAACCGGAACACCGCTCTTTACGGCGAGGAGCCCCACCCCCGGTTTAGGTCTTAAGAACTCTCCAGGTTTTGCCCTTGTCCCTTCAGGAAATATGGCAAGCTTGCATCCTTTGCGGAGAAATTCCAGGCTCATCTCCAGTGTGTCTACATCGCCACTACCCCTTTTTACTGGAACAGTTCTCATGTGTCTTATGAGCCAGCCAAAAGGCGGCTTAAAGAGTTCTTCTTTTGCCAGAAATAGGAGCGGTTCTGGAAACACGGAATTTAGAACCGGAGGGTCTAAATGGCTCCTGTGATTTGAAGCCACTATATAAGGACCCTTTGGAGGTATGTTCTCACGTCCGTAAACGCTGACCTTAAAGAGGTTTACAAAAACGAACTTGGCTACGGGACACAAAGGCTTTAACAGGTAATCACCTACCCAGGTAGTTGGGCAACCACTCAACTACTCTTTCCTCTCTACCTTTTCTTTTAGAAACTTCAAGAACTCCTCTATCGTCATTGAGCCTAAGTTTCCTTCTTTCTTGCTTCTCACCGAGACGGTTCCAGCCTCAGCTTCCCTGTCCCCTATAACGAGTATGTACGGTATCTTCATCAGTTCTGCTTCCCTTATCTTGGCGTTCATCCGTTCGTCCCTGTCGTCTATGTCGGCTCTGAAACCTGCCTCCTCAAGGGCTGAAAGAACCTTATTTCCGTAGTCCAAGTGTCTGTCGGCTATAGGAACTATCCTGACCTGGGTTGGAGATAACCATACTGGCAATAAACCTGCATAATGCTCAAGAAGTATCCCGGTGAACCTCTCTATTGAACCCAGCAAGGCTCTGTGTATCATGTAGGGTCTGTGTTTCTGATTGTCCGCACCTACATAGGTCATGTCAAAACGCTCCGGAAGGTTAAAGTCAAACTGGATGGTTGAGCACTGCCAGAGCCTTCCTATAGCATCTCTTATCTTCACGTCAATTTTAGGTCCGTAGAAGGCTCCACCACCTTCATCTATCTCATAGCTGTAACCCAGGTCCTCAACAGCCTTCTTCAGGGCGTTCTCGGAAACCTCCCACTGCTGGTCTGAACCTATTGCATCTTCCGGTCTTGTAGATACGTATATCTTAAAGTCATCAAAACCAAAATCTCTTAGAACCGTTAAGGCTAAGTCAAGGGTGTCCCTAATCACATCATCAACCTGCTCCGGAGTGCAGATGATATGAGCATCATCCTGGGTAAAACCTCTCACCCTAAGAAGCCCATGAAGTACTCCGGACATTTCATATCTGTAAACTGTTCCCAGCTCTGCAAGCTTAATAGGAAGCTCTCTGTAGCTTCTTACCCTGCTCTTATATATGGCTATATGGAAGGGACAGTTCATAGGCTTTACGTAGTACTCTTCTCCTTCCATCTCCATAGGGGGGAACATGTTTGGTCTGTAACACTCAAGATGTCCACTTATCTCCCAGAGCTTGGATTTACCGACGTGTGGTGTGTAAACAAACTGGTAGCCCCTCTTCAGGTGTTCTTCCTTCCAGTAGTCTTCAAGAACTCTCCTGTAAACGGCTCCTCGCGGAAGCCACAGGACTAAACCAGCCCCCACGTTCTCATCTATCATGAAAAACTCAAGCTCTTTGCCAAGCCTCCTGTGGTCTCTCTTCTTAGCTTCTTCATAAAACATAAGCCTCTGTTTTAACTCCTTGTCGGACCAGAAAGCCATACCGTAAATTCTCGTAAGTTGAGGCTGGTCAGCCTTGCCGAGCCAATAAGCTCCTGAAATGGAGGTAAGCTTAAAGGCTCCGGCTTTACCTGTTGAGGGCAGGTGAGGACCCCTGCATAGGTCTATGAAATCTCCCTGCTCGTAAACTGATATAACATCGTCAGGAGGTATCCTCTGGATTATATCTATCTTGTACTTTTCCTTTAGCTGCTCAAAGAGTTTTATCGCCTCTTCCCTCTGGAGCTCCTTTCTGAGGATAGGATAGTCCCTGCTTATTATCTCTTTCATCTTTTCTTCTATCTTGGGAAGGTCTTCTTCGGTTATCCTATGCCCTTCAACCTCAACGTCGTAATAAAAACCTTCCTCAGTAGTTGGACCAACACCCAGATGCACCCTATCAACACCATAAAGCTCTTTGAGAGCCTGAGCCATAATATGGGCAAGGGAATGCCTCATTATCTCAAGACTCTCCGGGTCATCCTTATATATTGGGGTAATCTCTCCACCATCCTTTATAGGTGTCTGGAGGTCCATTATGCGCCCCCCTAATTTTCCTCCAAGGGCATCCTTTATTCCAGCGAGGCTAAACACTTCCCCGAGGGGAGTTCCTTTCTCTACTTCATACTCTTTTCCTTCTATGGAAACTTTTACCTTTTCTTGCACCTTCATAGTTTTCATATTTTACTATCTTCAATATAAAGGGGGTAGGTATGGGTATAAGCGTTTTTATACTCCTGGTTGTTGTCTTATTCTCATTCGCTCAAACGGTGATAAATGCCCATCGGGGGGCGGTCAGAGACCTTGACCTTGCCGGGAAGTTCTTTGTCAGTTGCGGTGATGACGGATACATTCGCGTATGGGACCTGTCCGGCAAGAAGGTACTTGAGATAAAAAGTCACAAAGGGCAGGTGTTATCAGTGGCAATAAACAAAAGGGGTTTTATAGCCTCCGCTGGAGACGACAGAACTGTAAAGATATGGAGACTTCCTAACGGGGAACTTGTGAAAACTCTGAAAGGTCACGAAGAGTACGTGAGGGCTCTCTCTTTCTCAAGGTACGGCAAAAGACTTGCCTCGGGTGATGACCTGTGGGAGATAAGATTATGGGATGCCGTAAACTGGGAACTTATAAAGAAAGTAGAGGGGCATAGTGGTTGGATATTCTCCATAGATTTTTCCCCCACCCAGGACCTGTTCGCTTCAGCCAGCAAGGATACGACGGTAAGATTGTGGTACCCTGACGGCTCCTCCGTGGTTTTGGAGGGGCATGAAGATTTTGTTTATGACCTTTCCTTCTCCCCTGATGGAGAGAAGCTCGTGTCCGTTGGTAACGACGGTTACCTGATAGTATGGGACGTGGTGAAAAGGCAGGGTTTGTTTAAAATCAAAGCCCATGAAGGGGCTGTTTACACTGTTCACTACTCTCCTAAAGGGGACCTCATAGCAACCGCTGGGTTTGATTCTGTTATAAAGCTGTGGGATGCTAAGACCTTCGCACTCGTTGGAACGTTGAAGGGACATAAGGGGTCCGTAACCAGGCTACGCTTCTCCCCGGACGGTAAAAAGCTTGTATCGGGAGACGATAGGGGGAAGATAATAATCTGGAACCTAAAGTGAAACTATTCGCCTTCAAGCTTTCTTACTACTGATATGAGTATTTCCCTTATAGTTTTTAAGCCTCTTGAAGGGTTTCCCTTTATCTCCTCATAGTTCTCCCCTACCCTGTAGTAAAGGTCAAGAAGTTCATAATCGTACTTAGTCCTTATCAGCAGAGCTTCAAGGAATTTCCTCAGTCTGTAGTTTAAGTCCTCTACTTCCCTCCACGTGGGATTCTTAACTGAATCTACCTCCTCTATAAGTTCGTAGAGTTCTTCCAGCCTGAGCTCTTGGTCTTCCATCCTTTCCCTCCCATCTTATGGTTGTATAAAAATTATAATCTTCTTCCATGAAAGCGGTAGTGCAAAGAGTTGAAGAATCTTTCGTCAAGGTTAACGACAGAGTTGTTGGAAGGATAGGGAAGGGCTTAAACATATTGCTCGGTGTAAAGAAAGGAGATAGCGAAGAAGACATAGAAAAGCTCGTTCGTAAGATAGTCAACCTCCGCATATTTGAAGACGAGAGCGGTAAATTCCAGCACTCCTTGCTTGACATAGGTGGTGAGGCTCTTGTGGTGTCTCAATTTACGCTGTATGCGAATGTAAAGAAGGGGAGGAGACCAAGTTTTGAGCTTGCGGAGGAGCCTGCCAGGGCGGAGGAGCTTTACAACAGGTTTGTTGAGAGGCTGAGAAGAGAGGGTGTGAGGGTTGAAACAGGCATCTTTGGAGCTATGATGGATGTGTTTATAAGGAACTGGGGTCCCGTAACCATAATTGTGGATTCTGAAGAGATATGAATTATCTTAATCTTTGGAGGGAAGCTATGGAGGAGAAGAGAACGATACTTGAGTGTGTCGGACCCTGTATAGAGAAAATCAAAGAACATGCGGAGCTGAAAGAACTCTACAAGAAACTTGCCGAGAGAGAGGAGAAAAGGATAACGGACATCTTGCCAGAGAAGATAGAGGACTATCACAAGAAGATGAAGAGTTACATAAAGGAGCTTGTTGAAGAGATTAAAGCCTACAGAGAAACTTACGAAAACCTGAGCCCTGGTAAACAGAAGGAAGAAGTAAAACAAGACCTTGAAGACTTAGAGAGGGAGCTTTACTGCTGTATATACGAGCTCTTTGAGCTCTATCACTACTTTAGAACCCTTGAGGAACTTTCTGACCAGCATATAGAGCAGGCTCTGAATATCCCTGGAAAGCTTATCTACGAACTTTTGCTTGAGTTGAGGGGTGTCTGTTAATAGCCTTTCCGGCAGGATGTGTGATAAAACCATCAGATTTGTATAATATTTATATGGTAGAGGTTGAAAAACTAATAAAAGAAGGCTTGACCTTTGATGATGTACTGCTGGTTCCTGATTACTCGGAAGTCTTACCTCACGAGGTAGATGTTTCTACATACATAACCAAGAAGATAAAACTTAACATACCCATAGTTTCTGCGGCTATGGACACCGTTACGGAGGCACGTCTTGCCATAGCCCTTGCCCGTGAAGGAGGTATGGGTATTATCCACAGAAACATGCCTATAAAGGAACAGGCGAGAGAGGTGGAGAAGGTCAAGAAATCTGAAAGCGGAATGATACTTAACCCAGTCACTGTGAAACCAGAGGCAACGGTGAGAGAGGCTCTTGACATAATGGAAAGGTACAAGATATCTGGTGTTCCAGTCGTTGATGAACAAAACAAGCTTGTTGGTATATTGACGAACAGAGACCTGAGGTTTATAAAAGCCACAGATTACGATAAACCGGTATCCCTTTTCATGACCAAGGACAATCTGGTTACAGCTCAGGAGGGAATTACCTTAGAGGAGGCTACGGATATACTTCAAAGATTTAAGGTTGAAAAGCTCCCTATAGTTGACAGGGAAGGAAGGATAAAGGGACTTATAACCATAAAAGACATAGTCAAGAGGAAAAAATATCCGAACGCATGCAAGGACGAAATAGGAAGGCTCCGTGTCGGTGCTGCCGTTGGAACGGGCGAGGATATTATTGATAGGGTGTCGGCTCTGGCGGAAGCCGGCGTTGACCTTATAGTAGTTGATACAGCCCACGGACACTCCAAGAGGGTGCTTGATACAGTTAAGAAGGTGAAAGCTCAATTTCCGGACCTGCAGGTTGTTGCTGGAAACGTTGCAACCGCAGAGGGTACAAAGGCACTGATAGAAGCCGGGGCAGATGCAGTTAAGATAGGTGTTGGACCGGGTTCCATATGTACAACCCGTGTAGTTGCAGGTGTGGGCGTTCCCCAAATTACAGCTATAATGGAAGCTTACAGCGTCGCAAAGGATGAGGACATACCTGTAATAGCAGATGGAGGTATCAGGTACTCCGGAGACATCGTTAAGGCTTTGGCGGCTGGTGCAAATGTGGTTATGCTGGGAAACCTCTTGGCAGGCACTGAGGAAGCCCCTGGTGAAACCATATACTATCAGGGAAGAGCCTACAAGGTTTACAGGGGCATGGGTTCTTTGGGTGCAATGGTAACGAGGCTGTCTTCAGACAGATACGGACAGGACAAGCTTGAGAAGTTTGTTCCGGAAGGTATAGAAGGAAGGGTTCCCTACAAAGGGAAGTTGAGCGATGTTATATATCAGCTCGTTGGTGGGCTGAGGTCCGGAATGGGTTACACGGGGTGCAGAAGCGTTAAGGAGCTTCAAGAAAAGGCGAAGTTTGTCAGGATCACATGGGCAGGATACAGAGAGTCTCACGTTCATGACGTTCAGATAACAAGGGAAGCTCCAAACTACTGGGTGGAGTGAGGTTCAATGAGGTTTAGGGAAACTGACTTACCGGGGGTGGGGAAGAGGTACACCCTTGAACTTGAAGACGGTGGAGAACTTACCCTTATAATTCACAACACCGGCAGAAGAGAGCTTTACATAATAGAGCAGGAGGAAGAGGAGCCCACCTGCGTAATATCCCTTACCGAGGATGAAGCTAAGGATTTGGGCTTTTTACTCGCTGGCACTACCTATCAACCCGTAGCTCCGGAGAAGATGGAGCTCATAATGAAGGAGATGGTCATGGAGTGGGTCAGGGTGGGAGAAGGCTCAAACCTTGTGAATAAGACTATAGCCGAAGCCCAGATAAGGAAGAAGACAAAAGCCTCAATAGTTGCAATAATAAGGGGAGAGGATATGATAGTCAGTCCAGACCCATATGATACCGTTATAAAGCCTGGAGACACCCTTGTAGTTGTGGGGACAAGACAGCACATAAATAGCTTCCTTGAATACTGCGGCGAGTGTTACACCTGAACTATGGAGCATTCTCTAACCTTCATACAGATAAATCTACTCTTCATAATAATGTTTCTGTCTGCCTATATCCTAAAGAAGGTAAGGGTACCTCCGATAATCTCCTATCTACTTGTAGGCTTTTTAGCCAAGTTCTGGGTGCACCCTGAAAGCACACGGTTAATAGAGCTCTTTAAAGAGGCGGGCATAATACTCCTGTTCTTCTTCATAGGTCTTGAATATTCCTTTGAAAGGCTCAGAAACATGGTCTCTATATGGAAGCCGGGTGTGGTTGACCTTCTTTTTAATTTCTTTCCCGTCTTCCTCCTCTCCTTAATGTTCGGTTTTGACCCGATACTCTCACTGCTGATAGCGGGGGTCTTTTACCCCTCCAGCACCTCCATAGTTGCAAAACTACTTATGGATTTTAAAAGGTTGGCTTCTCCAGAGGCAGAACTACTCATTGGAATTCTCATATTTGAAGACCTGGTTGCGATAATACTCCTCTCTGTCCTTATTCCCGTTGTGGAGTTTGGAAGTGTTGACCCGGGAACGTTGCCCATAAGTCTTTTTAAAATAGTCCTGGTTTTAACGGTTTTTTATCTGTTTTACAAGCTCCTCATGCCTAAGATTCAACCCTGGCTTGACAGAGTATCCGAGGAGGAAAGCTTTGTGTTCTTCCTCCTTGGTCTGATAATGGTTATAGGTGTTTCCTTTAAGGAGGCTGGGCTTTCAGAAGCCTTGGGAGCTTTTCTTTTAGGTGTGCTTGTTCCAGAGACCAGAGTGATGGAAAGCATTGAGCACCACCTCTCTGCTCTAAAGGAGCTATCCATAGGTATCTTTTTCTTCTTCTTTGCCTATGAGAGTTCTCTCTCACTTCCTCAAGACCTGAGGTTTGTCCTGCTGCTTATAGCCCTGGGTATAGTCCTTAAAGTTATATCAACTTACCTTGCCGCTTACCTTTACGGAATGAAGAAGAAAACCAGACTCAGAACTTCTCTCTCTTTTGTCCCGCGAGGTGAATTCTCTGTTGTGATAGCTTCTCTAGAACCCTCTGTCAAAATCTTATCTATACCCTTTATCTTCGCAACGGCTTTAATAGGTAGCTTCCTGTTTGTGATTGCTCCAAGAGTAGCGGACATATTCTATCCACCTAAAAAGAAACCTCCGAAGAAGAAAGCCCAGAGAGAGCCTTTTCTAACTCAAGCCTCTTAAGCTCAAGGTCATCTCCTTCCTTAACCTCTATTGGCATTCCGATGACAACCACACCCTTCGTGAAAGGGTAGGGAATCGTAAACCTGTCCCAAGAGTTCAGAATCTTGGCACGCTCAAATTTGACTACGGCTGGTATTATCTTCGCCCCGGTTTTCTGAGCAAGGAAAACAACACCTTTTTTCACCTTGAAGGCAGGACCTTTAGGACCATCAACGGTTATAGCAACATTTTTACCTCTCTTTAGGGCATCTATAAGCTTGAGGGTTCCTGTCCTGCCCCCCTTTTCAACTTTCCCTTCTTCAGTTGAACCCCTCACCACGTTGAAACCCAGACCTTTCAAGAGCGCGGTTGCTATCTCCCCATCCCTGAACCTGCTTGCAAGGGTGTATATACCTCTGTCCATCCCGAACATAGCAAGGGCAAGAGCCTGTCCATGCCATATTGCATATATAGTTCCCCTATCCTTATCAAAGTCGTACCTCTTCTTCCAGCGTATAGTCCTTGCAAGAATCCTCGTCAGCAGCACTATCACTGGCATAAGGGCAAGGATAAGTTTGAATTTGATTAACTTAACTCTTTTACGCATGTAGATGATATTATTACTAAAAACTGGTTGTGAGGTGAGCTATGGAAGAGCAGTATGTTGCAGTTCCATTCAGTTTGGTGGGTTTCTTTGTAACCAACAGGCCTATTGAGGAGAGCATCAGGGATGACTTAACCCCTGAGGAGATGGAAAAGCTCCAGGACCTGGTGGCAAAGTTCCTCTTCAAGGAAGGGGTGAAGGTTGCACTGTATCCCTCGGTCGTCCCTCCGGACCAGGCTGAAGAAGCAGTCAGTGAGCTTGAGGGTATGATATTCGGGGAGGAAGAATGAGCACAAGGATAGTTGTTTGTGGAGCTCTCGGTCGTATGGGAAGGCGTATAATAGAGCTTTCCCTGCAGGACCAAGAGGTGAGAGTGGTTGGAGGAGTTGAGCATCCTGACTGTATACCCTCCATTGACCTGGGAGAGGCAATCGGGCAAGCAGAGCTCAAGGGTGTCCCACTTACAAGCAGACTGGAAGAGCTTTTACCTTCCTGCGACGTGGTGATAGAATTTTCGGGTAATACGACAGCAGCGGTAGGACATACCAAGCTTGCAACCCTTGACGGAAAAGCTGTGGTGATAGGCACGACAGGATTTACCTCCCAGGAGCTATCCGAGATAGAGGAGGCATCCAAAACCGCTCCAGTTTTGTTTTCCCCCAATATGAGCCTTGGGGTAAATCTCCTGTTCAAGCTCGTTGAGACTGCTGCAAGGGTTTTAAAAGACAAAAACTTTGATGTAGAGGTTGTAGAGATACATCACAGATTCAAGAAGGATGCACCGAGCGGAACGGCTGTCAAACTTGCACAGATACTCAAAGAAAGCGCACGACTGGACGAGGTCATTTACGGAAGAGAAGGAGAATCACCCAGGAAAGAGGGGGAGCTCGGTGTTTTTGCTGTAAGGGGAGGCGATGTTGTTGGAGACCATACCGTTTACTTTCTTGGTTTTGGAGAGAGGATAGAGTTAACCCACAGGGCAAGTTCCAGGGACACCTTTGCAAAGGGAGCTCTTGAAGCAGCAAAATGGATAAAGGGTAAAAAACCCGGTATGTACACCATGTTTGATGTACTGAATCTATGAGAGAGCAGGACTTACAGAAGCTTGAGTTCCACAAAGTTAAAGAGAAGTTAAAGGAATTTACCAACTCTCCCGCAACCAATGAGGTGATAGAGAATTTAAGTCCTATGACTTCCCTGGAGGAGATCAATTCTGAGATAGAGCTTTTCAACAGCTTCACCCAAGTTGATGGGCTGACTCTCTATAACTTTGAGGATATAAGGGAGCTTCTTAAGAGGTCAAGAATTGAGGGGGCGTCCCTCAGTGTTGAGGAACTACTAAAACTCCAGAACACTTTGAAACTCATAAAGGAAGTTAGGAAGGTTATAGGGAGCGAAGCGGAAAACAAAGTCCCGTTGAGAAGACTTTCAAGGAGGCTACACCTATTCTCCTCACTGGAGAACCTTATAGAGTCTACGATTGACAGAAGGGGTTTCGTTAAAGATGAGGCAAGCGAGGAGCTCTTTAACCTTAGAAAAAGCATAAGGGGTCTGGAAAAGGAGATAATGGACAGGCTTGAGAGCCTATTGAGGAGACCAGATGCGGACAAGGTATTCACTGACAGGATAATAACTCTCCGGAATAACCGTTACGTTGTTCCTGTGAAAAGCTCTCAGGTTAAAAAGATATTTGGCATAATCCATGGCACCTCCTCTTCCGGTTACACAACCTATGTTGAACCCCAGTTTGTAATTCAGTTGAACAACAAGCTCACAGAGTTGAAAGCGAGGGAAGAGGAGGAAACTATAAAGGTACTCAGAAGGATAACCTCTTACGTAGGGGATTTCGCTCCCAAAATAGAAGAGAGCTTTGAAACCCTCGTGAAGATTGACCTGCTTCAGGCAAAAAGGAAATTTGCGGAAGCCATCGGGGGTAAGTTTCCCCAGTTAGCTGGACATATTGAATTGAAAGAAGTAAAACATCCTATCCTTGCTCTGATAAACCCAGATACCGTTCCGGTGAACATAGTCATCAAAGAGAAGAAGGGGCTCATACTTACAGGTCCCAACACCGGAGGCAAAACGGTAGCTTTAAAAACCTTAGGTTTAGTTACCCTTATGGTTCAGAGCGCCATACCGGTCCCTGTACAAGAGGGGAGCATTCTGAGAGTTTTTCAGAGGGTTTTTGCAGATATCGGAGATGAGCAAAGCATAGAGCAGAACCTTTCAACTTTCTCATCCCATATGACGAATATAGCCCAGTTCCTACCAAACAGCGATGAAAACACCCTCGTGCTCCTGGATGAACTTGGAGCGGGAACAGACCCTGTAGAGGGCTCAGCCTTAGGCATAGGAATACTGGAGTATCTGAAGAAGCGAGGAGCTTGGGTTTTCGCCAATACCCATCACACGCCTATAAAAGTCTACGCGGTAAATTCTGACTACTTCGTTCCAGGGAGTGTCCTCTTTGATAGAGAAACCCTAAAGCCCCTATACAAAATCGCCTACAACACCATAGGGGAGAGCATGGCTTTTGAGGTTGCAAGCAGATGCGGGATTCCCGAGGAAGTCATAGAAATTGCAAAATCAAGCATTAAAGCGGAGGGCAGGGAATACATGAGCGCAATGGAGAAGCTCTCCGATTACACGAGGGAATACGAGGAGAAACTGGAAGAACTTGAAAATCTCAAGGAAGAACTCAGTAAGGAGAAGGAGAAGTATGAAGAACTATACAGAGAGTATATGGAATTTAAAAGGAGAGGCTGGAAGGAAGCTTATAAGGAGGCTAAGGAGTATTTAAGAAAGCTGATAAACGAAGGGCAGGAAGTCCTCAAAAAGGCAAAAACTAAGGAAGAGCTTGAGGACTTTATCAGGGAGCAAGAGAAACAGTTAAAACTCTTTATGCCCAGAGAAGAAAAGGAAGAGATAAAAGTTGGGGACATGGTTGAGTTTATGGGCAAGAAGGGAAGGGTTTCCCAGATAAAGGAGGGGAAAGCTTACGTTAACCTTGAGGGTATGAGAATCTGGATTGACATTGACTCACTCATCAAGCTCAAGAAAACTCCTGGTAAGAAGGAGCCTCAGGTGCCTAAGGGTACATTGGCAAGGACTGAGATAAACCTTATAGGTATGGACGCAAATACAGCTCTTTTGGAACTTGAAAAGTTCATAGAGGAGGCTTACGCAGCGGGACATAAAAGTGTTAGGGTGGTGCACGGCATAGGAAAGGGGGTCTTAAAACAGGTTGTTCACGAATTCCTTTCCAAATCGGACAAGGTGAGGTTTTACAGAGAAGCTTACCCAAAAGAGGGGGGTTCCGGTGTAACTATGGTCTATCTCAATGTTCAGTAGTATCATTAAACAAGCATGGGTATGGTGATTGAAGTTATACCTGTAGGACCTCTTGCGGTTAACTGCTCTGTGGTAGCGGATGATAGGACAGGAAAGGCTATCGTAATAGACCCCGGCGCAGACGCCCAGAAGATTATAGAGGTAGCTAAAGAGTTTGAAGTTATCGGTGTGCTAAATACCCATGGACATATAGACCATGTGGGTCAAGTAAAAACGGTAAAGGAGTATTTCAACGTCCCCTTCTACCTTCACAAAGAAGACCTTTACCTTATAGAAGACGAGATATGGGAAGGCTTTTCCAGGTATATAGGGGCGGTGCCATGCCCACCACCTGACGAGTACCTTGAAGAAGGTATGGAGATAAGCGTGGGGGATTTAAAGTTGAGAGTCCTTCATACGCCCGGACATACACCCGGACTATGTTGCTTTTATATAGAGGACGAAAACATACTTATAGCGGGAGACCTCCTATTTAAAGGAAGTATAGGGAGGACGGATCTCCCTGGCGGAAATCCAGAGGAGATGAAAGCTTCTTTAAAAAGAGTATTTACTGAACTACCTGATGAAACCATAGTAATATGCGGGCATTATGAAGAGACAACGATAGGACACGAGAGGAAGTTCAACCCCTACCTGCACGGTGGTCTGGTATGAGCAGAACTATAGTTAAGGTAGAGAGCCTTTACAAGGATATAGAGGGCAGAAAGATACTCAAGAATGTATCCTTTGAGGTAACGGAAAGGGAGATATTCTCCATAATAGGAGGAAGCGGGAGCGGAAAGACCTCTATAACCAAGCACATAATAGGTCTTTGGAAACCAACTTCAGGACGCGTCCTGGTTTTCGGTAAGGAGGTATCAAAACTGTCTCTTCAGGAGCTTGATGAGCTCAGGAAGAATATAGGCTACGTTTTCCAGGAAGGAGCTCTGTTTGACAGTCTTAAGGTATGGGAAAACGTGGGCTTCTATTTCTTAGAACACACGAATATGAGCAGGCGGGAGGTAAGGGATATAGCACTTGAGAAGCTCAGGCTTGTGGACCTGGACGAGGACGTGTTAGACCTTATGCCCTCTGAGCTTTCAGGCGGTATGAGAAAGAGGGTATCAATAGCCAGAGCTATAGCCACCGATCCTAAGCTCATAATTTATGACGAGCCCACGTCTGGTCTTGACCCTATAACGAGCAGGGTTATAGACAAGCTGATACTCCAGCTCAGAGAAAGAACCGGCACAACAGCGATAGTTGTAACCCACGATATGATATCCGCCTTTACCATATCGGACAGGGTCTTGGTCCTTAAAAAAGGGGAAACTGTCGCTATAGGTGAACCGGAGGAGGTCCTCAACTCACCAGACCCCTTTATTCAAGAGTTCATAGGTGATATGAAGGACTGCTTAACTAAGCAAGGCAGGGGTCTCTAAAAAAACTCTCCTCATGACAGGATAGTCGTTCTTCACCCCCTTAGACAGAAGGAACTGAAAGAGATGATTACTTCCGACGTAGAAGGAAACGGCAGAAGCAACGAGATACAGGTCCCACATCCTTACAAACTCCTCACCGTACATACCTTTAACCTCTTCCACCCTGTCCCAGAAGCGCTTTCTCCATTCCCTTAAAGTCATGTAGTAGTGTATTCTCCAGTCATCTATGTCTATAAGACAGAAATTGAGCCCCTCAAAGGCGCAGAGAACTTCAGGTATACCCGGCAGATAACCACCAGGGAATATATACTTCCTTATCCACCTGCTCTGGGTACTGGGATGAACCTTGCCTATGGTGTGGAGAAGGAAAAGACCTCCCTCATCCATAACCCTGTTAACGGTGTTAAAAAAGGCTTTGTAATGCTCCCTCCCTACATGCTCAAACATTCCCACTGAAACAACCTTATTAAACTTTCTTTCCAGCTCTGGAAGGTCAGCGTAGTGCATAAGGTAAACCTCAACCCTATCTTCAAGCCCTCTCCTCTTTATCTCCCCCTTTACATACTCGTACTGATTTTCTGAAAGGGTAATTCCAACACTCCTGACCCCGTAATTCTCAGCACTCTCTAAAATTATAGAACCCCAACCGCAACCAATATCAAGGAGTCTGTCTCCCTCTTCAAGCTGAAGTTTTTCATAAATTATCTTCCTCTTTTCCCTTTGAGCCTCCTCAAGACTCATGTTTGGAGAGCTGAAAAAGGCACAGGAATAGGTCATAGATTCGTCAAGCCAGAGTTTGTAAAAATCGTTCCCCAGGTCATAGTGTCTTTTTATATTCTCTTTCTCCTTGAGCTTGTTTATAAAGCTCAGGGTATTAACAACCTTGAAGAACAATACTGAAAAACCCCTATTTCCCTCCAAGTTGTTTATATACCTATTCCCGGCAACAAGAACCTTCTCCAGGTCCCCCTCAATCTCTATCTCACCCCTCATGTAACCCTCACCAAACCCCATTTCCGGGTCTTTCAGGACCCTGTCAAGGGCTTTCCAGCTTTTAAACACAACCCTGTGAGTGACGTTGCCTTCAGGTACGTTCTTACCGTCTGGCAAGCGTACACCTATACCCTCGTCACTGAAGTGATTGATGTCCTTTAATATTTTTTCAAGGAGTCTCCCCTTCATGGCTCCCTAACCTCCTCCTCTTAATATTTATTTGGCTTTTTTTCAGTATTTCAACCCCCACATCTCAGCACTTCTGCAACAAAGGGGATTACACCGTCGTTAAACATACCTAATTTCTCTGCTGCCGCTTTGGATAGATCAAGGTGCCTCCCTCTAACGAAGGGACCTCTGTCAAGGACTTTAACCTTTACGGTTCGCCCGTTTTTTAAGTTCTTCACGAGGAGCAACGTACCAAGAGGAAGGGTCCTATGAGCAGCAACGTAATCGTGCATATTGAAACTTGTACCCGCCGCGGTTTTCTTTCCATGGAACTTGGGGCCGTACCAGGAGGCGTAACCCCTTATATACTTGGGACACATCCTCACATTGTTTTCTCCGCATCTTAGGACTTCTACCCTTGCTCTGAACTGATCGTTTCTGCTCATAAAGTGTTTGTACTTCTTTGGTATGCATAGTCCCTTTACGCTCCTGTTTTTTCTAACTGCTATTGTTAAACCCTTTCCTGTTTCAAGACTGGTAACTCTTACCCTGCTTAGGTGTTGTATCCTGTCCGAATAAGCGTAATTCGTAGGGCAATAATTAACGAGCATAACGCTTTCCTCAGGACACTCGGCGACAAGGTCTTCGTACTCGTACTTTATCCTACCTGTAGGTGGCGCACAGGCAACTACCAGAAAGATAAAACTGAGCAAAAGGGCAGAAAACCTCATCAGTTTATACCTATTATCGGTTTAGAGGCTCAAAATTTTCCAGTGAAAAAGTCCGCCACGGTTGAAGCTGCTATGGCGTCAGGCTTTAGAACTGGCTTCAGCCCCTGCGCAAGGACGTATCCGACAGCTTCTTTCACTATTACGCTGGAGCGATGGTCAGGGCTGGGGTTTATATCCAGGTGAACTTCAAAAGGACGCTCTCCAACCACATCAGCGATCATAAGGGCTGTATAAACAGCCCTGTTAACCTCCTCCATCAGCCTTTGCCTTATAGAGTTTATCCTGTCTACCTTATCAACCTGCCAGAATATCTTTGCTCCGTGGTTGGAGTTTATATGAACTACCACTACGGTGACGAATATGGTTTTACTTCTGAACTGCCTTGAATCACATCCAACGTATATAGCGCTGTTGTCTGAGGAGTTTTTGATAAACTCCCTTACCTCCTCTATGTTTTTTATGAGAGGCATATCAACCGTTTGGGTTAAAATCTACATCCTTGTACCAGCTGGGTCTGAAGGCTACCCAGTATTTCATGTTTTCGGGACTCTTTGCGTAGCAAACTTCACATAGCAGACCCTTTTGGGTGAGTTTTGAGTTGTCGTCACAGCACTCGGAAAGGTTCCAAAACTCGTAGTTGTCATGAAATATAAGGCTACCGCATTCCATACACTCATACAGCTCGCACCCTTTCTCTCTCAGAAATTCTCTTAGCTCTGCTTCTTCTGGAAGCTCGGACAGTTCAAATACACCCTTTAAAAAATCCCTTTGCTTTTTGGAAAGCTCTGAGATAAGCATACTTAAATTATAGGACTCCGTTCCCTTCAGGGGAAGGGGTCTTTGCTATACTCATAGTAGGAGGTGGGCATGAAAAAATTAGAGCTTATAGGCATACTCCTTCACAATATTGCCTTGGAGCACTCAGCTATAGTTCAGTACCTGTACCACATATTCCTTATACAGGACGCTGAAGTCACGGAGGAAATAGAGAAGATAGCCCGTCAGGAGATGAGGCATATGAAATGGTTTGCGCAAAAAGTTGTCCAGCTTGGGGGCGAAGTTGAACTCAAGAGGATTGAGGAAGAGATAAAGGTAGGAGGTCCGGACTGGGTTAGTATGCTTGAGAACGATGTAAACGCAGAACAACTGGCGATTGATACCTATACAAAACAGCTTGAACTGGTTACAGATGATTCCGTCAAGAAACTCCTTGAAAGGGTCATACACGATGAGAGCCAGCATAAGCATGAATTTTCGGAGCTTCTTGAGGAGGTTAAAAGGAGGGATTTCAGCGAGGAGGAGAAGAAAGAGGCCGATCAGAAAACCCTTCAGCTCCTGAATAAACTCTTAAAGGAGGAGTACAGAATTATTCTTGAGTACCTTTACAACTTCTTCCATTCCAAGAGCTGTGAATACAAAGACATAATGCTTGACCTTGCCATAGAGAGCATGGTGCATATGGGAGAGTTGGGAGAGAAGCTCAGTAAGATGGGTGGAGTGCCGGACCTGAGTCTTCCCGAGTTTGGGAAGATAAAGGGTGTTGAAGAACACATAGTGTACGAGGAGCACTCTAAAAATGAATACACTAAGCTGGCTGAGGATGTTTCTGACCCTTCCGTGAGGAAACTCCTGGAGTGGATAGAGGGTCAGGAGGAATATCACAAACAAAGACTTCTTGATTTTATGAGGAGGCTCAGAAAGCTAACAGTGGGAGACCTCAAGAAGAAAGCTTAAGCCTGCCTTCAAGGTCCTTTATGAATTGATAGGCTATTCTGCCTGAAAAACCTCCCCTCTCAGTAGCCCAGAGGAGTGCCTCTCTTTCAAGTCTCTCCTCAGGTATCACCAGTCCACGCTCTTTGGCGTAAGCATGAACTATATCAAGGTACATCTCTTTGTCAAAAGCAAAGAACCCCAACCTTATACCAAACCTATCTATGAGGGATATCCTCTCCTGCAAACTTTCAGAGGGAAACTTTTCCTCCAGCTCCAAGTCCGGTATAAGGTGTCTCCTGTTAGACGTTGCATACACGAGTACATTTTCCGGTCTCTCTTCTATATCCCCCTCAAGAAGGGACTTGAGTAACTTAAAACCTTCTTCTCCAGGTTCAAAGGAGAGGTCGTCAAAGAAGAGAATAAACCTCTGCTTTCTGTCTCTCAATACCTCATAAAGCTCTGTCAGGGAAAATATCTCCCACTTGTAAACTTGAACTATTCTAAGACCTTGCGAGCCGAACACCTTCAGGAGGGACTTAACTAGGGAGGACTTCCCCGTTCCCCTCTCTCCCCAGATAAGAACGTCATTAGCCGGTAAGCCCCTGACAAACTGCTCTGTATTCCTTAAGAGGATTTCCTTCTGGCGGTCAATGTGTAAGAGTTTATCCGGGTCCGGCATTGAGGGGTTCTTCACAGGCTCTATCTGGGAACCCTTAAGTCTGAAGGCAAGGTACCTTTCAAAGAAATCATCGGTATAATCTTCAGCCCTTATGGGCTTGTAAAGAGCTTTCAGTAGTTCTTCCATCGGTAACATCGCTATAAATTATAATCCCTACATGACTGTGAGAATTCGGACTTGACTTTATAAGATTATTAGAATATTCTTATATTCTAATTCGGAGGGATGCGATGGGTTTAATACTCCTTCTCATACTCATGACCTTAACCTTTGCCCAGGAGTTAACCCTTTACAGGGTTCTGGAGGATACGCTCAAGAACAACTTGGAGATAAAGGCACTTAAACACGAACTTTCAGCTTATGAGAGAGAGTACCTGTCGGCAAAGGGTGCTTTATTTCCCAGTATTAAACTGGAGGAGGTTTTCACACGTACCGATGTAGCTTCTTATGTTCTCTTCACCAAGCTTAACCAGGAAAGGGTTACCCCTGCTGACTTCACACCATCAACTCTAAACAACCCAAGACCTGTAAATAACTTTGAAACAAAGCTAAGTTTGGAAGTTCCTCTGTGGCTGGGAGGTAAGGTAAGAGCCATTAAGAACGCGTCCCTTTATAGAAAGAAAGCTGAAGAGAAAAGCTACCTACGAAAGGAAGAAGAAGTCCTATTTAAAGCCTACGAAACCTATCTCCAGGCTTCCTTGGCGAAGTCAGCTCTGGACGTATCCGAAAAGAATCTTGAGGATGCAAAAGAACATTTGAAGTTAGCTGAAAGGTTGCATGAAGTAGGCATGGCTCTCCTATCAGACGTCTTAAGAGCGGAGCTCTCCTTAAAAAAATCTGAAGAAAAACTCAAGGAAGCCCAGAATAACTACAAATTGGCTCTCAAAGCCATAGAGCTTATTGCGAACACAACCTATACGGATTATCAGGTTCCAGCCCTCAACGCCTGTCCAAGTATAGATTTGAAAGAGCTTAAAGAGCAGGCACTCAACAAAAGGGAAGACCTCAGATCTATGGAGGACTACGTTAGGGTTTACAGAGAACAATACAGGGCAAGTTTATCCGACAACCTACCCCAGCTGATAGCCTTCGCTTCTTATAGCCTGTATGACAGAGATACTCCTTTTGGTTCAGATGGCAGCGGTTACATGCTTGGGGTGAGCTTATCCTGGAGTTTCAATACCGGCTTATCCCCTCTTCAGAGGGCTATGAGCTTTAAGGACAGGGAGAGAGCCCTTCTGGAGAGAAGAGAACTCTTAAAGAAGGCAATCGTCTTTGCCGTGGAAAAGGCTTTTTCGGAGTACGAGACAGCCCTTAGCAGTCTTGAATCTGCAAGGAAAAGACTTGAAACCGCTCAGGAGGTGGTAAGGGTGCTAATTGTCAGGTATGAAAACGGTCTCGCAAGAGTCGTTGACCTTCTTGATGCCCAGACCCAGCTTGAAAATGCAAGGTTTGACTACATACAGGCTCTTTACAGTTGCAATCTAAGTTACGGGAAAGCTCTCCTTGAAGCCGGCATGATAAAGGAGGTGTTGAAATGAGAGGGGTAGCGAAGTACATGTTTTTTCTTGTCCTCCCTGTTTTAGTTACGATTCTGTGGCTTGCAGGGGTGTTCCATCCTCGGCTATCAGCCCAGGAGATAGAAGGCAAGGAGAAAGTTATACAGGGTTTAAAGATAGATAGGGTTGCTCTTCTTGAGAAAAGCTACGTATCATTCGCAGCAACAGTTATACCTTCTGATAGGGCAGAGGTATCCACGAGGACGATGGGATACGTAAGCTATATAGGAGTTAAAGAGGGAGACTACGTTAGAAGAGGGCAGCTTCTCCTTAAGATAGATCCGAGGGATGCAAAAGCTCAGGTTGAAGCGGCTCGCCAACAGGTTATACAGGCTGAAAAGAACTACAATGCTGCTCTTGCTGAGTATGAGGCTGTGGAGAAGACCTATCAGAGGTATAAAAAACTCCTTGAATCCAACGCCATAACCCAACATGAGTTTGACATGACAGAGGCGAAGTTTAGGGCGGTCCAGGCGAAACTTGAAGCTGCGAGAGCTGGCATAGAGCTTGCCAGACAGAATCTCAAGGCTGTGTCTTCTAACCTTTCTTATGCAGAGGTTAGGGCACCCTTCAGTGGTTACGTTACTTCAAAGCTGGTTGATTACGGGGATATAGCAAAACCTGGATACCCTCTGCTGGTTCTTGAGAAACCCCCCTATAAGGTTGAAGTCAACCTGCCCGAGAGGCTTTACGGCAGGGTAAAGGTTGGAGCAAGTCTGAGGGTTTATGTGGAGAGCCTGAACCGTGAAACTTCAGCAAGAGTTGTGGAGGTTGAACCTTCCGTTGACCCGGTTAACAGGACTTTCAAAGTGAAAGCCCTTCTGGAAGATAAGGATGTAAGGAGCGGGTTCTTTGCAAAGGTCTATGTGGAGGAACCCATAGGAAAAACTATACTTGTGCCGGCAAAAGCCATATACAGGAGGTGGGATTTTACAGGAATTTGGGTTGTGAAACCTGACAACACCCTTGAACTAAGGTACGTACGCTTAGGTAGGACTATAAACGGTATGGTTGAAGTCCTTTCAGGTCTTGAAGGTGAAGAGAAGATAGTCGTTGATGGTGTTGACAGAGCTTGTGATGGTTGCAGGGTAGGAGGTTAAGAGGATGTACGGACTGGCTGGGAGGTTAGCCCACTACTTCATAGATTCAAAGCTTACACCCATATTAATACTGATATCCCTTGCTTTAGGTTTGTTTGCTGTTGTGACAACCCCAAAGGAAGAAGAGCCTCAGATTATAGTTCCCATGATAGATATCTACATCTCCTACCCTGGTGCAACGCCTGAAGAGGTTGAAAGCAGGGTTGTGATACCTCTTGAAAAGAAACTCTGGGAACTCAAGGACATAGAGTACATATACTCAGCTTCAGCAAACGATATGGCTATAGTCACAGCCCGCTTCTATGTGGGTACAGACCCGGTTAAGGCTCTTGTGGACCTTAATTCCAAGATGATGTCAGCTATGGACCTTGCTCCGCCAGGTGTGATACTTCCACCTTTGATAAAGCCCATGTCCATAGATGACGTTCCTGTGGTCACCCTAACCCTGTGGGGTGAAAAGTATGACTGGTACTCCTTAAGGAGGTTTGCAGCCACTCTCCAGAATGAGCTGAAGAAGATAGATAACGTTGCGGACGTCTTCCTGGTAGGAGGTCTTCCAAGAGAGATAAGGATAGAGCTTGACCCTCAAAGACTGGAAGCTTACAGTGTATCTCCGCTGTATATAGCTCAGCTACTCAGGTCAGCCAATGCCCAGGCTATAAGCGGCAAAGTTAACAAGGGTAACAGGGAGTATCTGATTAAGGTTGGAAACTTCTTTAAATCCAAAGAGGATGTGGAGAATCTTGTTGTCAGCGTTCAAAAAGGCAAGGTTGTTTACCTTAAGGACGTGGCAAGGGTTATAGACGGTCCGTCGGAGATAAAAGATTACGTGTTTATGGGTCTCGGACCTTCATACCATCATAAGGGGATAGAAGCAAAATCTGACAGCCTTTTCCCTGCGGTCACTGTAGCCGTATCCAAGAGGAAGGGCACCAACGCTGTTAACGTTGCCGAGGAGGTCCTCCAGCTTGTAGAACATGCAAAGGGGAAGATACTCCCTAAGGACCTGAACATAACCGTTACCAGAAACTATGGAGAGACTGCAAAGGAAAAAGCTAACGAGCTTCTGGAACACCTACTGATAGCAACCTTCTCGGTGATACTCTTGATAGCGGTAACCCTTGGTGTCAGAGAAGCTTTTGTCGTAGGGATAGCTGTGCCTGTAACCCTCGCAATAGCCCTCTTCCTGAGTGAGATGTACGGTTTCACCCTCAACAGGGTTACCCTCTTTGCCCTTATATTCGCCATAGGGATACTCGTTGACGATGCCATAGTTGTAGTGGAAAACATACATCGCTGGTTTGAAATGCAGAAACTTCCTCCCAGAGATGCTATAGTTCACGCTACCGATGAGGTAGGCAACCCAACCGTGCTCGCCACCTTCACAGTTATAGCTGCTCTAATGCCTATGGCTTTTGTAACAGGTTTAATGGGTCCTTATATGCGTCCCATACCGATAAACGCCTCCGTGGCGATGTTCTTCTCCCTTCTGGTTGCCTTCATAATTACCCCGTGGGCTTCTTACAAGTTCCTTAAGAAGGAAAGGACCCATGAAGAGGTAAACATCAGGGAAACCCTCTTCTGGAAACTCTACTGCACTCTTATGATTCCCCTGTTGAGTAGCAAAGCGAAGAGATATGCCTTCTATAGTTTCGTTATGGTCCTGCTGGGGGCTTCTCTCTTTCTCTTTTACACAAAGGCGGTCGTTGTGAAGATGCTCCCTTACGATAACAAGTCTGAGCTTGAGGTAGTTATTGACATGCCGGAGGGAACCACCCTTGAAGAGACATTACGGGTGGCTAAAGAGATAGGCAACTATATATCAAGGCAAAACATAGTAACCGACTATCAGATATACGTTGGGACAGCTGCTCCCTTTAACTTCAACGGTTTGGTGAGACACTACTATTTAAGGCAGGCTTCCAATTTCGCTGAGATACAGGTAAACCTGATAGGTAAGCACGATAGAAAAGAGCAGTCTCACGAGTTTGCGAAACTCATCAGACCCCATGTTCACCAGATAGCGAAGAGGCACGGTGCCAAGTATGTTGCCGTTGTTGAAGTCCCTCCCGGACCTCCTGTTCTCTCACCGATAGTTGCGGAGGTGTATGCCCCCGAGAGAAATATTCAGAAAGAAACTGCCCTTAAAGTTCTAGAGGCTTTCAGGAACTCAGAGAAGATTACCGATGAGGGTATATACCTTGAAGAGCCGGCTCCTATGCTCAACTTCAGGGTCAAGGAGGATAAAGCTAAACTCAGCGGTTTTTCCAAAGAGGAGATAGTTCTTACCATGCAGGCTCTCATAGGAGGTATGCAGGTAGGGGTGCTCCAGAACACGGATACGGAACACGTACCTATCAGACTTAGACTGGAAGAGAGATACAGAGTCCCGGAGATACTCAAAAACTTTAAACTGGTTAACTCCCAAGGGAGAAAGGTCCCTCTTGGGGAACTCGTTGAGCTTGAAGAGGTTTCCATACCAGAAACCATATATCACAAAAATCTCAGGAGGGTTATTTACGTAATAGGTGATGTGGCAGGAAGGGAGGAAGCTCCTTTCTACGGAATCTTAGATGTTAGAGATAAGATACTTGGAATACAGACCCCTTATCAGAACATAGGAGAACTCTGGATGTCTCTTCCTCTCATAGAGGATAAGGTCTATGTAAAGTGGGACGGGGAAATGCATATAACCCTTGAGGTTTTCAGAGACCTTGGTTTAGCCTTTGGTGTCGCCCTGTTTGTTATGTATGTCCTGATCTTAGGGTGGTTTAAAAGCTTCAAGGCTCCAGGGATAATAATGGCTCCTATTCCCCTAACGCTCGTCGGTATAGTACCCGGTCACTGGCTTATGGATCATATTCTTGGAGGAGTATTCTTCACGGCAACGTCAATGATAGGTTTTATAGCTCTCGCTGGGATAATAGTTAGGAATTCCATACTCCTAGTTGACTTTGCAGAGGAAAGGATGAGAGAGGGGCTTCCTGTCCATGTTGCCGTCGTGGAAGCCGGCGTCATAAGGACTCGCCCCATACTGCTTACCGCGGTGGCTGTTGTCATTGGCGCCTTTGTCATACTCTTTGACCCTATATTCAACGGGCTTGCTATATCACTTATATTCGGAACACTTGGCTCAACTACGTTAACCCTTGTGCTTATACCTCTTATGTATTACGCTTCAAAAACTAAAGGGCTTCCCCCAGAGTCATGCCCAACTCCGGAAACTATAAAGAGAGACCTTACGGCTGACTGAGGAGAGCTTTCATTATCTCCTCGGCAGCCTCCTGGGGTTCCTTAGACTCCAAATGAAGGTGTGCCATGGAGTAAACTTTATTTCGGCTCTCAAGTAATCTCCTGAGCTCCTCCTTCCCCCTCTGAAGAAGGGGTCTGCCTTCCCCTGTTCCACACCTCTTTATAAATTCCTCAAAGGAGACCTTCAACCAGACTACGAACCCTTTTCTCTTCATAAGCTCAACTGCTTCAGTATTAGCTCCAAGCCCACCACCAGTGGATACAACAACCTTTTCCTCATCTAAAAGTTCCTTAAGCACTTCAAGCTCAAGTTCTCTGAAGTAGGGCTCTCCCCTCCTGCTGAAAATCTCAGGTATGCTAAGACCTTCCCTTTTCTCTATCTCCTCGTCTATGTCAACGAATTTCCAGCAAAGCCTTTGGGCGAGAATCTTTCCAACGGTTGACTTTCCACTGCACATAAAACCAATTAGGAATACCTTATCGTACCTCAATATCCTCTTATCTCTGTTCTTCCGCTATGGCAAGCCGTGCAGGTGTATTCTCCGTTAAGCTTCTTAACAAGACCGTACTGGGCGGCTATCCTTTGGTGTTTAGAGTGTATATCAGGATTAGGATTGAACTTCCTGAGCCTATCTATACCCAGACCCTGATGGCACTGGTAGCAGGTGAACATCGCTTCTTTCCAGAGCTTTACAGCTCTCTCCTTATCTTTCCTTTCAAGTGCCTTTGCGAGCTCAACGTACATAATTTTGTTTCTCTTTGTTACAACTTCCTTAACCCGTGGAGGAAACTTGATAATCTGAGGAGCAGCAAGGGACATGTTCTTCCCGCAAGCAGAGAGTCCGGCTGGGTCTTTTATAAGATGTAAAGCCGCAATATAGTTGTCCTGTTCTATCAACCCCCTCAACCTTACAAAGCTGAAGAAGGTTTTGTAGGCACCTGCTTTAAAACCAACAACCCTATGGGCTAGGAAATTCGCCGCGTAAACTACCTGAGAGCTGTTTTTTCCTCCAACCACGAGGACCTGTCTTCCCTTCCACTTCACAACCTTCAGGGTGGGTCTGGTGAAGGTCAATCCCAAACTCCTAACAACTGTATTCTTAGTACCCAACAGTATCAGAGGTTTATCGGTTTTTAGAGCCTCTGACAAAGGCATCGCTATTGAAGGCAAATCTCCCTTTCTGACAGAGCGAGGAGTAAGCCCCATATCGTCTGTCCACTGTCCCAGATAGTAAGCTATGTTCGCAGCTGCGGACACAATCTCCTTGTCCTCTCCATTCCCGTAAGTCACGATTACGTTAGGAATTGCAGCCTCCTTCGTTTCGGCGGGTGTGCCGCTCCAAACCTCTTCATAGGTTATAAAGGGAAACCTCTTTACCTCTCCAAGGGTGTCAAATATCGGCTGCGCATAGAGCATACCTATACTGAGGAGCAAAGTTATCAGAAACACTGTGCTACCTCCCAACCTCAGTTACTCATATTTTACAAGTTTTTGACCGAAGTCCTCTCCATAGAAGTAGCGAACTATAGCCCTGTATATAGACCAGGCAACCTTCCTTTGAAACTCGGGGTCCTTGAGCTTGTTGGCTTCTGATGGATTGGTTATGAAGCCTGTTTCAACCAGCACAGAGGGTATGCCTGGAGTCTTTAACACTGCAAAACCAGCTCTATTTATACCTTTAAAGTAAACATCTTCACCTATTACGTTCTTCAGCTCGTTAGAAAGAAGCCTTGCAAAGTAAACACTCTCCGTAAGGGTAACGTCAATGGCAAGGTCTGCAAGAACCTTTTTGACGACCCCGGAGCGGATATCGGCAGCGTCTCCCAGAACAAGTTTTGCATAGCGTCTGCTGCTTAATATCTGTTCCTTCTTCTCAGCAGCTCTCTGGTAGGAGAGAGCAAATACCTGTGTACCCTTTGCTCTGGGATTCTTGTGAGGGGCTGCGTCAGAGTGGATGCTGATAAATAGGTCTGCCTTGTTCTTCAGGGCTATTTCAGCTCTTTTGTGAAGGGGTATAAAGTAATCGCCGTCCCGGGTAAGGATAACCTTGAACCTCTCATCCTCTTGCAGGAACTGGGCTACCTTCTTGGCTATTGCCAGGTTTACCCACTTTTCTCTCAGCCCTCCATATCCTATGGCACCTGGATCTTTGCCTCCGTGTCCTGCGTCCACAACTATCACCTTATCTTCATATATGACAGGCTGAAACCTGGCTTTCTCAATAAGGGAAGCTATCGGGTCCTCCTTAACTTTCTCTTCGGCTACCTTTCGTTCATTTTTCACCTGCGGAGGTTTATTTTCTTCAACCACAACGACCTTTGGTTCTGTTACCTTCCTACCATCCTCCCCTATTATCTGGAGTATCTCCGCATACAGTTCGTTACTCTCTCTGTATATGTCAAGTACAATCCTGTAAGGGTCTCTAAGATAAAAATACTTCAAGGAGAAGTTCCTGTTGTAGTAAAGGACTATCCTCGTGCCCCACGGGTGTTTTCCAACCTTGTACTTTACATCCACCGGCAATTGTAGTCGTCCTACTCTGTATTCTCCGTACACATCAACGACTATCCTTTGAGGGTCATTCAGGGTAAACACCTTGAAGTCCCGACCTTCCGTGAGACTGAATACTATACGTATCTTACCATCGTATATGCCGTAGGTGCTTTCCCTGATCTCACCAAAAGCAAAGATTACCAACAGCAAGAAAACACTAAAACCTATCAAACTCCTCTGGAACATGAACTTCCTCCTCTACCTCCTCCTTCTTAGTAGCCCACGGTCCAAGGGGGAAGTTTATCATCACGGGGTTTGGTATGTCCGGTTGGTAAAGGATCATGCTACCCTTCTTGAGCATGATAGCCCTTTGCCTGAAGTTACCTGTAAGGAACTCATACTCCTTGCTGAGCACCTCAGAGCTATCAAGCCTACCTGTTACCTTAATAGCTGCGTTTGCAACTATTCTCTTCTCCACCTCGCTCGCAGTTTGCTGTGCTCCTATCAGTATCACTCCCAAGCTCCTGCCCCTTTCCGCTATATCAAGGAGGATGTCCTTAATAGGACTCCATCTGTCCTTCGGGGCGTACTTATTTAGTTCGTCAAGAACAACAAAGATTTTAGGGTAAGGGTTTCCGCTCTCTTCCTTTTCCTTGAATACCTTCTTTAATATTGAACCCACCACGAACATCTTGGCTATACCATGGAGGTCGGATATGTCAACCACCGTCAATCTGGTCCTATCCCACTTTATTGGCTTTGACTCGTGCCCATATATAAGGGTTCTGCAATGAGAGGCAGCGTGGTGAAACCTCCTGAGAAAAGCATAGGCGGTGGCGGTGGCAGCGGTACCGAACCACTCCCTGTATCTGTCCGTGTCTGTTTTACTTTCCTTGTCCTCTATAACTTCCTGAAGTATCTCTCTCAGTTTATCAAGACTTTCTATCTCCCTACCGTTTTCGTCTATAAGTATGTCCGGAGGGCTGTTCTTGGCAAGCTGCTGAAGTTTTTCAGAAACCCTGTCTATAACGTAGTGAAGGGATGAAGTTCCTTCATCCCCCTCTGCAAAGAGAAACCTGAGCAAACCCTCCTGAGCAAACTCTTTCATACTCCAGCAGTAAGTATTTATACCCTCAAGCCTGTCCTTGGTCGCTGGAATATCACTTCCCGGAACCTCAGGAGGAGCGAAGAAACCAACGTTCTGGAATGGTTTTGGTTCAAGCCCCATCTTTTTGAAGTCTTGGGCAAACTTACCCTCAAACCTTTTATTTCTCTTATCTATCCAGAGGAGGTCTTTCCCTTTAACGTTAAATATAAGCCCGTGAATTCTGCTTCTATCGTCAGCCTTCTGAAATATTGAGTACATGAGAAACAGAGCATAGGAGGTTTTTGTAGCAACTCCAGACATGCCAGATATAGAAACGTGGGCACCCTCCCTTCCATTGAGGAAATCGTAGTTCAGATAGACCACATCTCCGCTCCTTGATAAACCCACCGGTATCTTGTTTTTCATGTTGTCGTAGTAAAGGGCTTTCTCAAGGTCTATGCCCTGAGCCCTAAAAGCAGGGTCCCCCGGTGTAGGCGGTATGAATATCTCCGGTTCTATCCTGGTTACCATTATCCTCGCCATATAGGCTATGTTTGCAGGGACTATACCGCTGTTTACAAGCTGAGCATCGTAAACCAGCTCAACACCCTCCAGGAACTTCTGGACTTCGTGAACGAGACCGTAAAACCTTATCTCCTGAGAACTTCCATCTATCCTTGAACGAACCATAACCACGTCGTCAAGCTGTAAGTAGTTACCACTCTCAACTCCAACCCAGAACTCAAGAGGGTTAGAGGGTTTTGTTCCAAGCACTATACCGACCGGCTTCATAACCTAACCTCCGTAAATTTCCTCAAGTATCTCCTTGCCACCCCTGTCCAAAAGGTTCTTGGCAAGCCTTTCTCCGACCTCCCTTGCCTCTTCACAACTTCCTCTCTCTTCACCTTCAATAAATTTAAGTCCTTCAAGGTCCGAAATGAAACCCCTTATTGAGACAGTGTTACCCTCTACTACGGCAAAGGCACCTATAGGTACCTGACATCCACCTTCAAGCTTCCTCAAGAAGGCTCTTTCACACTCAGCTCTTATATAGCTCTCTTTGTGGTTCAGTGGCTCTATGAGTCTGTAAGTCTCATCGTCACCTTTCCTTATCTCTATGGCGAGACTACCCTGTCCGACTGCAGGTATGAAGTAGTCAAGAACCTCCGCTATCTCTTCCTCGTAACCCATCCTCTTCACAGCAGCGTAGGCAAGAACTATGGCTTCATACTGACCCTCTTTCAGCTTTCTTACCCTTGTGTCCACGTTTCCCCTCAAGACCTCTACCCTGAGGTCTCTCCTGAGTCTCTTTATCTGAACCTGTCTTCTCAAAGAGGATGTTCCAACCTTTGCACCCTCTGGTAGTTCCGATAGCCTCTCCCTGTTTCTTGACAGGAGCACATCGTAAGGGTTTTCCCTCTCAGTCACAGCCCCAAGAGTGAGACCTTCCGGGATGACCATCGGAACGTCTTTAAGGGAGTGAACCGCAAGGTCTATCTTGCCCTCCATAAGCGCTTGCTCTATCTCCTTTACAAAGAGCCCCTTACCTCCTATCTTTGCAAGTGGCGAGTCAAGAATCTTATCTCCGGTAGTTGTTATCTTTACCAAATCAACCTGAACACCCCACTTCCTTTCAAGGAAGTCCTTTACAAAGTTTGCCTGCCAGAGAGCCAGCTTACTCTTTCTCGTTCCTATTCTGAGCTTCATGGTCTTATTTATTATGACCTTTCTCGTGTTGCTAACCTGAGAAAAGTTTGTATCATATTAAGCATGTTTCAGTTCACGGAAGAGCAGATAAAGAGGTACGCAAGGCACATAATCCTCCCCGAAGTAGGAGGAAAAGGTCAGGAGAAGCTCCTCAAGTCAAAGGTTCTCGTGATAGGAGCTGGAGGTCTTGGCTCTCCTGCGCTCTTCTACCTCGCTGCTGCGGGTGTGGGGACTATAGGCATAGTTGACTACGACGTAGTGGATTTCTCCAACCTTCAGAGGCAGATACTCCACACCACCGAAAGGGTTGGAGTTCCCAAGGTTGAATCTGCCAGAAAGACCCTTGAGCTTCTGAACCCGGACGTCAAAGTTATAACTTACAACCAGATGGTAAACAAAGAAAACATTATGGACCTGATAAAGGACTATGACGTCGTTCTTGACGGGACAGACAACTTCCCCACAAGATTTCTTATAAATGATGCCTGCTACTTCGCAGGAAAGCCGCTTGTATCGGCAGCCATGCTCAGGTTTGAAGGGCAGTGCTCGGTTTTTGACTTCAGGGATAAGGAAAGCTCCCCCTGTTACAGATGTCTCTTTCCTGAGCCTCCACCTCCCGGAATGGTTCCCTCCTGTCAGGAGGCTGGTATCCTCGGGTCAATAGGTGGGATAATGGGGTGCATACAGGCAACGGAAGCTATAAAAATTCTTCTTGGTATCGGAGAACCTCTTGTTGGAAAGCTGTTGATAATGGACGCACTGTCCATGGACTTCAGGAAGGTAAAACTAAGGAAAGACCCCGGATGTCCCCTCTGTGGAGAGAACCCTACCATCAAAGAGCTTATTGAGTATGACCACACCTGTGAGGCAAGGTTCTAAATCCATGAAGGTGCTTCTATCGGATTCTAACCTTATAACCTCCTCAAAGGTGAGCTCTCTCTTAAAATCCCAGGGTTGGGAGGTGTTCTCAGCAAGCAGGTGGACAAAGGCTAAAGAGATACTTCAAGAAAATCCGGATATAAGCGTAGCCGTGATAAACCTTGAAGGCTTTGGAGGCTTGGAGCTCTTAGAAAACCTCAAAAAGGAAAACCCAGAGGTTAAAGTCATAACCTACTGTGGACACATGAACCTCCCTCTTCAATCAAAGGCACAGGAGCTGGGAGCCGATATAGTTGTACCCAACAGTGTAATAGTCAACTCGGCTGCTGAGCTGGTTGCTAAGCTTACCTCTTAACCCAGGTAATAGGTCCGTAATGTATCTCCGATGCACTCTGACCTATAGCTTCCGATAGGGACGGATGAGAATACATGCTCTTTGATGCAAACTCTACATCTTTGTGGTCTCTCATCATATGTACTATCTGGTGTATCAGCTCACCAGCGTGAGGACCAACTATGTGACATCCCAGTATCTCTCCCGTATCTTCATCGGCTACTATCCTCACAAAACCCTCATTTTCACCGTCATCCATAGCCTTTGGGTTGGGGACAAAGGATGTGACACCTACAACTACTTCACGGTCTTCATCCTCAGCCTGTTCCTCGGTGAGGCCAACGCTTGCTACTTCAAAGGCAGAGTATATAATTTTAGGTATTATTCTGTCCTCTCTCTTCCAGTCTCTTCCACCAAGCATGTGATTTACAGCTATCTTACCTTCGTACATAGCTTTATGGGCAAGCATAAGAGGGGAAGTTATGTCTCCACAGGCGTACACGTTTGGGACGTTAGTTTGAGAGAACTCGTTTACCCTAACAAAGCCTTTTGAGTCCATCTCAATACCCAGTTCTTCAAGACCAAACCCTGAGGTATTTGGACTCCTCCCAACGGCAAGTAATATGAAGTCAGCCTCCAGCTCACTCCCATCGGAGAGTTTTGCCCTTACACCGCTGTTGGTCTTCTCCCAACTCTCAAGGGTGGTCTTAGTCTTTACCTCAACGCCAAGCTGTTTTAGTTTCCTACCGAGGTACCTGCCTGAGTCCTCAGGTATGTCATCCGATGGTAGCAGTCTCCTTTGAAGCTCAACAAGAGTCACCTTAGACCCGTATCTGTTGAAGATAAAGGCAAATTCAACACCTACAGCTCCACCGCCAACGATCAGAAGCCTCTTCGGTATAAAGTCTATGTCCCATATCTGATCGGTGTCAACAACATACCTGCCATCAGGAATAAGGTTGCCAACACCCACAGGTCTTGAGCCGGTTGCCACCAGTATGAACTTTGTCTTTATGGTTTCTTCAGCTCCCTCAACAAAGACAGTGTTTGGGTCCTTTATCACACCTCTTCCATAGAGGATAGGGAGATTTATCTGAGCAGCAAACTTCTTAAAGCTTTCTCTTATCGTAACGACCACATCATCCCTTCCTTCCATCAACTTCCTGTAGTCAAGGTCATATCCCTTTGGGAGTATGCCCCACCTATCCATCTTTTCAAACTTCTCAAGGAGGTAAGCCCCATGCCTCATGTACTTGGAGGGTATGCAACCTCTGTTAAGACAGTTTCCACCAACCGAATCGGGTGAAAGCTCAACGAGAACCGTCCTCATACCTCTTCTGTACGCGTATATCCCAGCTTCATATCCGCCGCTTCCCGCACCTATTATCACGAGGTCAACTTCCATTACTAAACCTCCTGAGGATTTAAGAATATTATGATAAACCTATTTTCTTCATGCCTCCCTATCCGGGTCTGTGAGGAGTAAATTAATCTCATGCACAAAAACAACAAAGAGCTTGCAAGGATATTTGAGAAGATAGCTGACATACTGGAATTCTTGGGAGACAATATTTATAGGGTCAACACTTACAGGCGAGCTGCAAACCTCATATCGGAGTTACCTGATGATATTGAGGAGCTTTACAAAAGGGGAAAGCTTTCAAAGCTTCCTGGGATAGGGTCTTCAACGGTACTGAAGATAGAGGAGTTCCTGAGAACTGGGACAGTGAAGAAGTACGAGGACCTCAGAAAGAAGGTTCCTGAAGACCTTTTAGAGCTAATGGACGTTCCTGGAATAGGACCAAAAACCTTAAAGGTAGCCTACGAGAAACTCAATGTGAGAACCAAAGAAGACTTCCTAAGGGTCTTGAAGGACGGCTCGCTGGCTAAACTTCCTGGGTTTGGCTCAAAAAAGGTTGAGAACATACTGAAAGGTATAGAGCTATGGAAGAGTTCTCAAGAGAGGATATCCCTTTTGGACGCCTATCCAATAGCCCAGGAACTGCTGGAGTACATGAAGAAAGAGGAAGCCATAAAGGACATATCGGTGGCGGGAAGCCTAAGAAGGATGAAGGAAACTATAGGTGATATAGACATCCTCGTTTCCGCAGACAGGAAAGACTGGTCTAAGATACACGAACACTTTGTAAAGTATATGGAGGTTGATAAAATCCTTGCGAAGGGGGAGACCAAGTCAAGCGTTGTTCTCAGAAACGGACGCCAGGCGGACCTTAGAACCGTTGAACCTTTGAGCTGGGGTGCCGCACTACAGTATTTCACTGGTTCAAAGGAGCACAATGTAAGGGTAAGGGATATAGCCAAAGAGAAAGGTTTAAAGGTTAACGAATACGGTGTATTCAGAGCGGATACAGAGGAGAGGCTGGGAGGAGAGACGGAAGAGGAAGTTTACGAACTCGTCGGTATGCAATGGGTCCCTCCGGAGATAAGGGAAAACTGGGGTGAGATAGAGTTAGCCCTTGAGGGAAAGTTACCGAAACTCATTGAGTTTGAGGAGATAAAGGGGGATTTCCACGTACATACCAACTGGAGTGATGGTATAAACCCTATTGAAGAGGTGGTAGAACATGCTTACAGGCTCGGTTACAGTTACATAGTGATAGGAGACCACTCTCAGAGTGCACGGGTGGCAAATGGGCTAACCCCTGAAAGATACCTTCAGCAATGGAAACTTATAGACAAGCTGAATGAACTTTACAATCCAAAAGGCTTTTATATACTCAAGGGGTGCGAGGTAGACATACTCCCGGATGGTTCGTTAGACCTTCCCAATGAACTCCTGGAAGGGTTTGACTTCGTCGTAGCTTCTATACATTCAAGGTTCAACCAGGACAATACCTACAGGATACTGAAGGCTATGGAGAATCCCTATGTAAATCTGATAGGACATCCAACCGGTAAGGCTTACGGGCAAAGGGAAGGTTACCCTCTGGACATGGATAAGGTTATAGAGTTTGCAAAGGAAACAGGAACCGCCCTTGAGATAAATACCTTCAGGATTGACCTCTCCCCTGAAAATATAAGGAGGTGCGTAGAAAGGGGTGTTACGATGGCAGTGGTGACGGATGCTCACTCGGTAACCCATCTTTCCTATATCAGAATTGGTGTTGGGATAGCCCGCAGAGGTTGGGCACCTCCGGAGCTTATCCTTAACACTAAGGACTTGAAACAGGTGAGGGATTTTGTTCAAAGGAAAAGGAAGAATTTAGCGAGAGCGAAGTGATCAGTGAGAGGTACAAACTGAGCATACGTCAAAACTTCTCACAACTATCTCGGCTTTGAGTTCTGAAGCCATTCCCACGACAGCTCTCTCAACCACTCCAAGATACTTCCCGTCCCTTGGTCCCAAATTCCAGACCGTTGGTGTTATCACGTTGTAGCTTTTTATCTTTCCCTGGTTTATCTCTATCTCGTGTATTAGGGTTCCCCGAGAGGCTTCTATGACACCAACTCCTTTACCGCTGAAGTTCTTTGTCTCAAGAGGAGGTTTTATCCAGGAGGGTTCATTCAGTTTTATGCCTGAAAGAAGAACAAGCGCTTCCTTTAGAAGTTTTGCACCTTCATCCAGTCTAGCAAGAACTCTGACGAGCACAGAGCTGCCATACTTGCCATATAAGTTTTTTATAATCTCGTTACCTGACATCAGTTGCCTGGCAAGCGGTCCAGTTTCATAGGGAAGCCCTTCATACCTTGCAGCCTTAGACCAGGTGTAAGCCTCTTTCCGTTTACTGAAAAAGCTGAAGTCCTCATTCTCAGACACCTTTGATACTTCAAAGCTAAACTTTTTCCCATTTTCTGAGAGAACACCGCTGGTGACTCCCGGTAGAAAGTTGCCTCCGGACAGGAACCTATCGTAGCTGGCTCCTGCTTCGTGAAGCCCATGGTCAATGGCTACCTCACAAAAAACCCTCATGTCTCCGCCGAGTTTCTCTAAATACTCTTCACCCTTGAGGGAAAGGTAATTCTCAAAGGTCATACCTAAAAGTCTTTCCTCAAAGAATTCCTTCAGCTTCCTAAGAAGAAACTCCGCTTGGACAAGCTCCCACCCTGTGGGATCACATACAACACCGCCCGGCACAGCATAGGATGTATGGGGCCACTGTCCCCCAAAGAGGGCTATAACCTTTACAGGCAGGTTGCTCGCCTTCAGAGCTTCTGTCCAGACACTTCCCTTGAGGGGTTCATAGAGCTCTCTGAGGTTGGGTTCAAGCTTGATAATGTCGGGCATCAGGTATAGATAAAACCACCTCAGATGGTTCTGGAGGAACTCGCAAGTTAAGGTGAGTTTCCTTATCCTCTGAGCTTTATCCGATAGCTCAACTTTAAAACCAGCCTTTCTGTAAGCGTCTTCTATAGCTTCCACACTGGCCATGAGATGGGCATGCCCGCATATACCACATATACGGGGCGTTATTACGACCGCATCCAGATACGGTCTCCCAACCAGGAGTTTTTCAAAACCTCTGTAATTGGGAGCACACACAAAAGCATCCTTTATCCTGCCACTGTCCCAGAGTAGCTTCAGCTCAACTTCACCCTCAATCCTGTTGAGCAGTTTCCTTTGAATCTTCATCCATAAGCCTCTTTTTTAACCTTTCTGGGGCAAAGGTCTTGGCTATTCCAGATATAAGTATGTATCCTCTCTTGGAAACTCCCAGGGGAAGCTCATCAGGTATGCCCATAAGGTGCCTGGTTTCAAGCATCCCCTCACGGGGAAAGTCATACTCTGTACAGCCCACACAGGGCATCCCAACCCTTGTCTTTGAACTCAAGCCGTTCCAGAGTATCCTGTTGCAGGAGGAGTGTGTCATGGGTCCCTTGCAACCAAAGTAATAAAAGAGACAGCCCTCCTTTTTACCCAACTCCTCTGCCTCAACCTTCCACTCAAAGTACTCGTTCCTAATACAACCATGATGGGTAAGATAGGCATATAACTCCTTAGGTCTGCCTAGTTCATCAAGTTCTATTTTTCTCTGCGAAAGTATCTGCAGAAGAACATAGGACAACCATGAGGGGTGAGCCGGACAACCTGAGAGGTTTATAACTGGAAGTCCAGAACGGGAACGAAAATCTCTTCCCAAGACACCTCCCATCTGTTTGAACCGGTACTGGAGACCCTTTACCTCTTGGTCATACTTGGCAGGTATGTTACCAAAAACTGCGCAGTTACCGAGAGCTATAACATAGTCTGCCCTTCTGGAAAGTTCCCTTACCACCTCTGCAAAAGACCTCTTGCAGACTCTATGGTCACTCCCACCAACCGCACCTTCAAGTATAAGAACGTTAAGCTCCTCTCTCCTCCTAAGGAGCTTTAGGATAACCTCTTCCATATCTACTTCCCAGCTGGAGAAAGGACAGAAGAGCACCTCAAACATACCGAGGACCTCGTCCGCAGAGGGGTTCTCAGCACATAGGAAAGACTGGGTATTCCCGCTACAGGTAAGCCCTTGGAGCCATAAGAGATTCATGTTAACTTAATATTAATATACCCTCCAAGACATATTTCGTAAGGAAGGAGTAGTTAACATTATGCTCTGCCCGCTGAATTACAAGAGAGTTGAGAAGCCCCTCCCGTGGGATGAAGTTCTCGTAGAAATTGGCTTTGGTCGGGGAGACTTCCTTTTAAGGATAGCCAATGATAACCCTGACGTTATAGCCTTGGGGTTTGAACTCTCCGGAATTGGCATAGAAAAGCTCCAGAAGAGAGTAAAGAGCGCTGGCATAAAGAATATATCCTGCGTTAGATTGGACGCTTACTGGGGCTTTCACCTCCTTCTGAAAGACAACTCCATCAGGAGCATATACATAAACTATCCAGACCCCTGGTTCAAGAGGAGAGATACTAAGAGAAGGGTGACGAGCAGAGAAAAACTCTTCCTGTTCTCAAAAAAGCTGAAGAAAGGGGGAAGCCTATATGTAAGAACGGACCATCTGCCTTTTGCAGAGTTTACAATTGAAGAGGCAACGTGGCTCGGTGGTTTTGAATACGAACTTAGGGAGTTAGAGACAAGTGAGCCTTTAACCAAGTATGAAGCCAAATGGCTCTCTCAAGGAAGGAAATTATACCAGTTAACCTTGGTCAAGGTAGGTGAGACAAAACTTATAGAATTACCAAAGCTAAAGGAGGTAAAGGAGTTGTTCCCTGTGAGAATAGAGGGAAAGGAGCCACACACTGAAAGTCTTGAAGGTAAAGAGTTCAAGCTTGAGGAAGGTGTTTACCTAAGACTGTTTAGGGCTTATAGGCGCCCTGATTCTGAGCTCATAGAGGCACTCCTGTCTGAAGAGGGCTTCACCCAGAGGTTCTTTATTGAGCTTAGGAAAAAGGGCAGGACATGGATAGTTGATATATCGCCTCATAGTGAGGTTTTAAGGACTGAAAACATCCAGAAGGCAGTTAATAGGGTCGCAGAAGCTGCATTCAGACCATAATCTCGTTGATACCCTCACACTTCATTATCCTTGAGAAAACCACACTTATTATATAGTCTGCAAGTTTTATCACTTCGTTCTGAAGTTTGTGAGCTATATAGAAACCATCCCTGGGCAGTTTTTTAAGAACATACTCTTCAAGCTCCTTTCCGTTCACCTCAATGGTTTCCCTCTTGGAAATCCATCCTTTCTTGTATCGGAACTGGGCATTGTAGGAGATCTGGTGGGCTCCACCCAGAGGTATGTCCCAGAGTATAACAGGGTAAACCGTCATATTGAGCTGTATACCGAGTATGTTTATATACTTGTAGACCTTAAGCCAGTTAACCATACACCTGTCCTTCTCACAGTCCTCAATCAGATGTGCATAGTTATCAAAGGCAAAGTGATGTTCAAGGATACACATAAAACGCTTCTCGTTCCTTCCAAGCCACCTGCGAAGTTCGTTTAACTCCTCTTCCTGTGCAGAGCTTATGTTTGAAAGAAACTTCTTTATGTTGAAGGTAAACTCCTCTACCTGTTCCATAACACCCCTCTATTTATTATGTTTAAAGTTTAAGATTTATCAACATCACAAATTTATAACTTTATAAAGGTGATTAATACTCAAGGGTTTTCTTGGTAAGAAGGTCTCTTACGGCTCTTTCTATACCATCAGAGTCAATACCTATAATCTTTCTCAATAGGTTCTGATTACCATGTTCTATAAACTTGTCTGGGACTCCCAGGTTGACCACACGCTTTAGAATACCTTTTCTGGACAGGAACTCAAGAACACCCGCTCCGAAGCCTCCCACAACGGTGTTATCCTCAACCGTTATGAAAAGTTCATACTTCCTTGCCAGTTTCTCAAGGAGGCTCTCGTCCATAGGCTTTACAAACCTCGCATTCACAACACCTATGCGTATGCCTTCCTTGTAAAGCTTCTCCGCTGCTTTCAGTGCCTGATACACCGGGTACCCTGTCGCAAGCACAACGACCTCCTCCCCTTCAAGAAGCTCTTCCCAACTTCCGATCTCTATGCTTTCAAAGTCTTCCACGGGTACACCGTAAGCACAACCACGAGGATACCTTACGGCAAAGGGAAGGGAGCTGTTCACAGCGGTATAGAGTAAATTCCTGAGCTCCTGCTCATCCTTGGGGGCAGCCACCACCATGTTGGGCACACACCTCAGATAGGAGAGGTCAAAGACGCCGTGATGGGTTGGTCCATCGTCTCCTACCAAGCCTCCCCTATCTATAGCAAAGGTAACGGGCAGCCTCTGAAGGGCTATATCGTGTATAACCTGGTCGTAAGCCCTCTGGAGAAAGGTGGAATAATAGGCAGCTATGGGTTTCATACCTTCACATGCCAATCCAGCCGCAAAGGTTGCGGCGTGTTGCTCCGCTATACCAACGTCAAAGAATCTGCTCGGGAATTTCTTTGAAAATTCAACCAGACCAGAGCCCTCCCTCATAGCCGGCGTTATCACCACTACCCTTTCATCCATCTCTGCCAATTCAACAACAGCCTTCCCAAAGATGGAGGTCCAGGTAGGTGGAGAAGGCTTCTTAATGATCTCACCAGACTCAACCTTGTAGGGAGCCACCCCATGCCACTTAACGGGGTCTTCCTCTGCATGTGGGTAACCCTTTCCCTTCTTTGTAACCACGTGAAGAAGTACCGGACCCTTTATCTCCTTTACGTTATGCAGGGTCTTTTCAAGGGCACTGATGTTGTGGCCGTCCACAACACCGATATAGTTAAAACCCAGCTCTTCAAAGAGGACACCGGGGGATATGAGCCCTTTCAGAAACTCTTCGGTAAGTTTCATAAACCTCAGAGGCGTTTCACCAAGGTGTTTCAAGAGCCCCTTTATCCTCTGACGTGACTCCTGGACGAAGTGTCCGCTTATTATTTTGTTCAAGTAAGTGGATATAGCCCCCACATTTGGGGAGATAGACATCTCATTATCGTTGAGTATAACGATGAACCTGTCAGGTCTTATGTGTCCGGCATTGTTCAGCGCCTCAAAAGCCATTCCTGCCGTCATCGCCCCGTCACCTATAACAGCCACCACAAAGCTCTCATCACCCTTCAAGTCTTTGGCTATTCTGAATCCAAGAGCTGCAGATATAGAGGTGGAGCTATGCCCTGCCCCGAAGGCGTCGTACGGGCTTTCTTCCCTTCTCAGGAAACCTGCTATCCCTCCATACTGTCTGAGAGTGTGGAACACTTCCTTCCTGTCGGTCAGAATCTTCCAGGGATAACCCTGGTGCCCTATATCCCAGATTATCGTGTCTTCTGGGGGGTCAAAGACCCTTAAGAGAGCTATGGTTAGCTCAACAACACCAAGACCGGGACCCACATGCCCACCGTTCTGAGAGGTAACCTCAATTATGTAGTCCCTTACCTCCTGAGCGAGCTCCTTTAACTCTTCCTCACCAAAACGTTTTATATCTTCGGGTCCCTTATACTCTGAGAGGAGTCTGTATTTCTTAAGCATAAGCTAAAAGTTATTTCCCTTCAGAAGAAAATCAATCTCAAGAGCCAGCCAAACACAAGCACCGCAACAGATAAGGCAAAGCCGATAAAAGAGAAGACTATACCGATATTTCTGCTCAGCTCTCTCTGTTTTATCCAAAGAGGTATAAAGGTGACAAGGGTGTATCCTGCAAGGGTTATACCGAGCCATTTATGGGGGAAAAGGAATATGAAAGGTGCTTTCTCCTGGACATATTGAGCTCCTGAGATAGAAAGTCCAGTCAGTACGGCAAGTATTGAAAGCAGAACTGAAGCAACATGATTTGTCAGGGCGTAGTAAAAAACGAAACCTATCCTGTTAAGCAGTGTGAAGTACAGTAAATAAGCGAGGTAAGAGGAAACCAGTGCCCCAACTGCAAAGTATATCACTAAAGGGTGATAGTTCATACTCACTACCTCCTCACGCTCACCTCAAATTCTATTATATCCTCGTAAAGGGTTTTAAGGATTTCGTTGTGGTCTTCCTTCCCTTCTTCCACACTGTCCATTAGCTCCTCAAGTTTCCTGGTGAACTCTTCCGATACGAAAGGTATTATCCTCTCCTGGTTTTTAAGAAACTCATAAACTTCCTTTCCAAGCTTTGTAGGGATAAGGAAACCGCTCCTCTCTATCACGTACCCCCTGTCAAGTAACTTCTCAACTGTGCTCGCGTAAGTGGAGGGTCTTCCTATTCCCCTCCTCTTCATCTCCTGAACCAAACTTCCCTGTGTGAAGAGGTAAGCGCTCGGAACCTCCTTTAACTCCTTCTTGTCAGATACAGGTATCCTGCCTTTAAGCTCTGGATGCAGCTCTATAGGGTAGATCAAGTTAAAACCGTCCTTAACAACTCCCGTTCTGAGCTCAAGCTCCTGCTCTCGGTCAAGGGCACGAAGCACAACCCTGCTTAGTTTAACCTTTGCAGACTTCATCTGTGATGCCATAAATCTTTTAAATATCAAGTCGTACAGGACTATATGGTCCCTGGTAAGCTCCTGAACCTGACCAGAGAGAATCACCGACCTGAGCTCTTCGCTATCCAGGGGTTTTGTCGGTCTAATGCACTCGTGAGCTCCCTCGCTTCCCCAGCGCCTCGCCGAGAAGAGTTCTTTCGGAAAGTTCTCCGTCACAAATTCCCTGGCGACCGCTATACCCACATCTGATACACGGGTGGAGTCAGTCCTATGGTAAGTTATGAAGCCCTTCTCAAACAGGTCCTGAGCAAGTTGCATGGTCTTTTTCACGCTGAACCTAAACCTATCCGAGGCCTCCTTTAAAAGTGTGTCCGTGGTAAAAGGTCCGGGTGGTGAGAGTTCCTCCTCTCTCTCCTCAAGGAGGTTGACCTCCACGTTTTTGAGTTTCTCAAAAAACTTTTTTGCCTCTTTCTTATCAGGAAACTCAAATTCAACACGTAACCAGCTTCCTTCTCCTCTGAAGGTTATCTGAACAACCTGTCTCTTTTTTCTGTACTCCTTCTCTCGCTCCACTATCCAGCCCAGGACGGGTATCTGGACCCTACCACCAGAAAGCCAAGCTTTCTGAAAGGTTGATTGAAGTATGCGAGAAACCTCAAAGCCGATCCACCTATCCGATATCCTTCTGACTACCTGAGCCTTAACTAAGTTCTCATTGAAATCTCTTGGGTTCTTCAGAGCCTGACCTATCGCCCTTCTTGTAACTTCATGGAACTCTACCCTGCGAATCTCCTTAACAAAGGGGGTAAGCAATGCGCCTACATCCCAGCCTATCTTCTCCCCTTCCGTGTCAGGGTCAGTCGCAACGTAAGCACTTTCAACCTCCTCAGCTATCAGTCTGAGCCCCTCAACGGTCTTATCCTTACCCTCTATAACCTCATAAATGGGAGTGAAGTCTCCATCCACTATGACCCCGTGAAAACCTTCCTCCTTCGTCAGGTCAAGGATGTGCCCTAAAGAAGAAGTAATCATAAGGTAAAGGTCTCCGGCGGCTATCTCTAAGACTTCAAAGTCTCCGAAACGTCGTGATATTGGTTTTCCAAAGAAGTTCGCTATGGTTCTGGCTTTGTTTGGAGATTCCACCACGACAAGGACAGGTTTTATATGCTCTTTCCTTTCCACCTCTTCCCTGCCCTCAAGGAGGGCTTTTACCTTTCTTCTATCCTCGTTTATCTCTTTCAGCAGCTCCTCCAGCTTTATCTCGGTTGCTGGAACAAATCGGACATCCTCGTTAAACCACCTTACCTTTCTGAAGAGGTTGTTTAAAGCTCTTCTGTCATCAACCAGTATGTAGCTAAGCCCCTTAGTGACACCACCCGCAAACATCCTTGAAGTTCTCCCCGAAGCCTGAAGGTAGCCTGTTACGTCAGCAACAACCATGGTGTAGCCTTCTTCGGTTTTCCTGAGTGTCAGTTCTTCAGAGCTTTCAAGAAGCTTCTTAACCTCCTTTGAGAGAAGGAACTTTTGAACTTCCTTCCTCAAACTCTCTATCCTTTTACCAAGCTCGGGGCTCTGTTCAATAAAACTCTCACTTATAAAGGAGTACCTTCTCAGTGTCTGAATCCACCTGTCAACGTCTTTCACTTTATCCTTGAGCGACTTTGCTATTGTTGGTCTTATAGATAAAAGTGCCCACAGCAGGTGGGAGACGCTTGTCTCTATGTTAAGTGAAACGGTTATCTTGGGGACACCATAGAAAAGGGCGTATCTCACGACGTGTGGCAGGTCAAGCCCTCTGACCAAAGGATTTCTGTAAGAGGATATACCTATAAGAACCTGAACTTTTCCCTTCTCAAACTCAGAAAAGTCTTTGAGTTCCTCGTAAGATTTAGCTTTTATCTTCTCCTTTTTCAGAAGTTTCAGTACTCTGTTCACACCTTCTTTCCCCAAGTCAGAAGAAACAAATATAAGTCCACCACCACCAAGTTCCCTGACCTTTTCAACGAGGGCTCTGTCCATATCTTCAGGTTCTTCATATACGTCTGCAACGTTCCGTAGGTAAACGGTAGGCCTCCCAACTTCAAAACCAAGAAGTTCTTTAAACAACTTTATCCTGTTTGAGCGGGGGTTCCCCGTAGCTGAGGAGACAACGAGCACTCCCCTTGCCTTAGAAGAAAGCTCTGCTATCTTTTGGGATTCCTCCTTTATAAGTTCCCAGTCTTCTTTGGATTTATTCCTTTTTTCCTTCAGTCTTACAAGCTCATAGGCTCTTTGGACCTCCTCTTCCGAAAAGCCCAAAAGGTATAAGACCTTATCTATGTTCTTTGCAGTCTTTAGGAAAGAGTCAACGTCATCAACGAATATAAAGTCAAACTCCCTTGGTATCAGTTCATAGTTTTTATACAGATACATTGATGTGGTTACCAGAACTTTAAAATCTCCTCCGGCTATCTTCTCCTTAGCCTCCCTCTTTTTTTTCTCCGTCACCTCTCCAGCTACAAGGAGCTCCCCCTCAGGTACGCCAGCTTTTATCAAGCTTTTCTGAACCTGCTCAAGCAAAAGTTTTGTAGGCAGGATTATATAACTCTTCTTTCCCTCTTTAGCCAGAAAGGCAGCCACAGTAACACCGAAGGTAGTTTTGCCAACTCCGGTGGGAGCAAGAAGGGCAAAACTCCTTTTTAGAAACACCTTCTTAGCCCATGAACGTTGAAGACTCCAGGGAGTACTGCCTACGTTCTCCCTGAAAAAGAGTTCCCACCTGTTTACCTTCTCTTCAATGTCACAGAGTTCCCTCATAGAGCCTTTCTTTATTACGGAACAGAGTTTGTCCCTTGAGACTTCCTTAGGTAGGCACTTATCACAGGGGAGCCCTTTTAAAACCCTGTCAGAGCTTATCCTTCCCCCACAGTTAGGGCACAGATTTTCAAAGACTGCTGAAATCATAGCCTTATAATTTTATTAGAATTTTAAAGACCTAAAGTTTTTAGCTTCATTCTCAGGGTGTTTCTGGAAATACCAAGCAGGTTAGCTACCTTGCTCTTGTTTCCCTCGTATTTATCCAGGAGGTACCTCAGAAGGCTTTTCTCCGCCCTTGCAAGGAACTCTTTATACTCTTCCTCCGATAGCATGCTCATACATCTGTTTAAAAGCTCTTCAACATTCTCCCGACATTCTTGGTCAAAGATAAACTTCTCTATGTACCCTCCCTTTGTCTCAAGGACGGTTTTGTAGACTACATTCTTAAGTTCCCTCACATTCCCTTTCCACTCGTAACTTATGGCTTCCTCCAGTGCCACTTTGCTCACGCCCTTAACGCTGGTTCCAAATTCTTTGTTCGCTCTGTCAATAAACATCTCTATCAGTATGGGTATATCCTCCTTCCTCTCCCGCAGAGGGGGAATCTCTATAAGTATCTGGGATAACCTGTAGTAAAGGTCTTCCCTGAAATTCCCCTCCTCTATCATCTTTCTGAGGTTTCTGTTAGTAGCAGCTATCACCCTGACGTTAGAGCTTCTTTCCCGTTCTTCCCCAAGCCTGTAAAAACTCTTGGTTTCAAGAAACCTGAGGAGCTTTGCCTGAAGAGGAAGGGGCATATCTCCAATTTCATCAAGGAATAGAGTTCCCCCTTCAGCAAGCTCTATCTTACCCCTAATATCCCTCGTTGCACCAGTAAAAGCTCCTTTCCTGTAACCAAATAGTTCCGCTTCAAGGAGGTTTTCAGGAATTGCAGAGCAGTTTATAGCAATGAAAGGACCCTCCTTTCTATGGGATTTTTCATGAATGACCTTCGCCAGCATGTCTTTTCCGACGCCTGTCTCTCCCACAAGGAGAACATTCATATCGGTAGAAGCCGCCATACCAACCTTTTTGAACACCTCCACCATCTTTTTGGATTCTCCAACTATTACACCCTCGGAGTATCTCTGCGGTTCACCGGAGGACTCCTTTTCCTCAAGTACCCTCTCTACAAGCTCTAAAAGTTCCTCCCTCTCAAAGGGCTTCTTTAAGATGTCTACAACTCCGTATCTGGAGGCTGATATTATGTTTTCAGGGTTTGCGTAGGCTGTTATAACGATAACGGGTACGTTTATACCTCTTTCCCTGAGTTCCTGCAGGAAATCTATACCTGACAGGTTCTTAAGCTTAAGGTCCAGTATGAGAAGGCTGAAGCTGTCAGGGTTCTTTGCCTCCTTTGGGTCTTCAACGTCAACTACTGAAAAACCAGCGTCCTCAAGAACCCGTTTGAGGGCATACCTGGCATTCCTTTCGTCCTCAATAAGGAGGATACTTCCCATGCTCTGCCCCCTGTACAGGTATCTTTATTTTGAATATACTACCTTTTCCAGGCTCAGAGTTAAGTTCCAGGGTTCCCTTTAAAAGATAAACATTCCTCAGAACTATTGATAAACCCAATCCAGAACCGCCTTCTTTTGTGGTGTAAAAAGGTTCAAAAACCTTCTCCTTTTCCTCCTCTGGTATTCCTTTACCTGTATCCCAAACCTCAATGTTGAGAATTCCCCCTTCAAGGAAGACTTGAATACCTACCTCTCCCCTCTCCTCTACGGCATCTATGGCGTTTGAAAGCAGGTTTATCAGTATTATCTCTATCAGGTCCCTTGAGGAAGCCACCTCAACGTCTTCCACCTTTTTCACTATCCTTACGTTCTTCTCCTTCACTTTAGTCTCCGTCAAGGAAAGAACTTCGTCAACTACCAGAGATAACTTGAATTTAGTCCTTTCAACAGAGGAAGGTTTTGCAAAGTTGAGAAACATATTGACCAACCTTGTCATTCTAGAAAGGGAGTTCCTTATTACAAAGAGGTCTTCCTCGGATAATTTATCAACAGAGGAGAGAAGGTTAAGGGGCAACATAGCGTTCTTAAGCTCGTGGGCTAAGTTTGCACTCATCTCTCCAAGTGTAGAGAAGAGTTCCATTCTCTTGAGTTTTTCCTCAAGTACCTTCCTGTCGGATATATCCACAAGGGTAACTATGTTCCAGTCCTCGTAATGGGCAACTCCCATCAGAGCAGGTATGGCTCTATCTCTCCCCTTCACCCTTACCTCCCTGTACTTGGACTCCTTTTCCTGTACAAATTCTTTGGGATACTCAACTATGCTCTCAATGCTTCTTCCTATAAGTTCCTCCATCCTGTAACCTATGTCTCTCACCTTGTCGTTAACGTAAAAAACCTTTCCGTCTCTGTCGGTGACGAATACAAGCTCGTTGATAGTGTTTAGCAGGTTTCCGTAAAACCTCTGGGCAAAGTCTATGTTCTCGTAATAGTTTCTGAGAGCCTTTATGGTTTCAAAGAGAAAGTCAGCAAAATCCTGAAGCTCATCCTTTTCCAGGAACTCAACTCTTTCCAACTCGGCTAGGTTCCCCTTCTTCGCAACCTCTATTGATTTCTCTATCCTTGAGAGTCTTGACCTTATCCTGTAAGATATCAACACCCCCAGGAGAAGGCTTATTAAGGCAAAAGGAAGGGCTGAGAACATCAGGAAAAGCCTTATTGGTTTAAACTCAGCCCATATGCTTTCCCTATTCAGGAGTAAAACTACAGAACCAACCTCAGACCCAAGACCGACGATAGGATAAGAGATGTCCCCCTTTCCGCTGTACTCTGACCCGATAGGATACCTCTGGGGGTCTGAATGGGCGAGAACCCTGCCCTTCCCATCAATGACCGCAGCCTCAGAAACGGAATTCTTCTGGGCAAGCCCCTTTACAAACTTGAATAGACTCCAGTAATCCCTGTTTATCATGTAATACCTTAGCTGGAATTCCTCGCTTATTATGTTATCTTTCAAGGACTTTACGGTGTTCTCGTAAAATATCCTCTCACTGAGATTAATAACCACGTAGGAGAGAGGTACAGAAGTTATAAATATAAGAAATATAAAGGTTATGGTGAGTTTGGTTCCTATATTTAGACTCAGCAGTCTATATATTAGCCTCTTCATTTCTGTAAACTCAGAGAGGTGTTCTTTATAAAGGTTATCATCTCCCTTATGGGGTTGTAGAAGCTGTCCTCAACCACGGTAAATCCATCAAGGGAAAGCTCCGAAAGGATATCTCTCCCTTTTGGGTTCTTGGACATAAGGGTCAATGCTTTTCTCAGAGCGTACTTCACGTCTTCACTAAGCTGACTTCTAACGACCACAGGAGTTATGGGATAAGGTCCGTATTTCTCCACAACTTTGAGTTGAGACGCCACCTCAGGGGATTTTTTTGCAAACTGGTCAAAGACCACACTGTCAACGCTTGCCCCTTCAACGAACCCGTAGTAAACAGCAAGAATGGATTCCGAATGGCTGTAAGTGTACACTATTGGCTTGAAAAACCTCTCAGCTTTGTAGCCGTTTCTCATAAGTATGTAGGTGGGAACAACCGAACCTGAGTTTGATTTTGGGTCCGAAAAGGCATAGGGCTTGCCCTTGAAGTCTAAGATGCTCTTATATCCCTTTTCCCTCCTTGTTATAACATAGGAGTAGTAAAGGGGTTTCCCTCTGTAAAGAGGAACTGCAAGGAGCTCAAAACCCGCATAGTCTTTATCTTCCACGTAAGGGGCTCCACATATGTATGCCGCATCAACCATTCCCCTGCTGAGGAGATAACTCATCTCATCGTAAGATTTCGTGAAGACCGGAACGAAGCTGTAACCCGTCTTCTCCTTGAGATAGTTTAGGAACTTCTCAACACTTTTTACATCCTCTTTTGCAACCACGGCCGTAAAACCAAAACGGTAAACCTCCTGAGGAAAGGAAAGTCCCAAGGTTAAAAACAGAACTATAAGAAGAACCATAGGATATAAAATAAACCTATGTTTGTCCTGTTGCTCCTGGTTTACTTTCTGTCTTTCTCCCGTTCTGTAGAGGTTAAAAAGGTATGTTATGAGGTTGTAGAGAACGTTCTCTACTGCAAGTCTGTCATAACAGAAAAGAGCCTGGTTCCACAGGTTTGTGGAAAATGCGAGTTGGAGGTTATGGAAGACAAGCTTTACATAAAACCCTCCACCGGATGTCCAAAATACGATGCTCTCGCTTGCCAGCTAAGGTCTGGAGAGCTTTTCCTTATCAATAATCTCAGCTGCAAGCCTGTATCCGAAAATCCCATAAAGGAAGAAAAGGACAAAAGCAAAAAGAAGAAGGTTGAAAGTAAGACTTACAGGGTAAAGGTAATGGAAGAGTTCTGTATAAACCTCCTCAAGAAAAAATTTGATGTTATAAAGGAGTCAAGAGGCGAAGCTCTTATAAGAGCCTCATCTGAAGAGATCAGGAACTTACCCCACTGTGTTTATTCCTACGAAGAGGAGTAAAGTGGTCAGATTTTGACCACAGATGCTCAGATTTTGACCATCCAAAGATATACATAAGAAAATAACTATAGTCTTATAGTCTCTGAGCCTCAGCACTTTTCCCTGTATCCCACTTTTTGGCACGATTCTTGCCATAGATCATGAGAAACATTTTGAGGAGGTGGAGCATGTTGAAGCTCAACGTGTCACGACGGACCTTTGTAGGGGGCTCTATAGTTCTTGGAACACTGCTTGTCAGCCACAGGTTCGCAAAGGCATGTGTGGCGCCTTCATTACCCTATAGAAAGAAGAAGATAGCCAGCATAAGAGATGTAAAAGCTCACAAGCCAATAATGTTCAACTATCCTGATGAGAACTCGCCCGCAGTTCTTGTAAAGATAGGAAGGCCAGCCATAGGTGGGGTTGGACCGGACAAGGACATAGTTGCCTTCTCTGCCCTGTGCACTCACCAGGGATGCCCCCTGCAATACTCTAAGGGGAGATTCGTATGTAAGTGTCACTATTCAATGTTTGACCCGGCTAAGAACGGACAGACCTACCAGGGTCACGCTTCCGAGTGGCTACCGCAGATAAAACTGAGCGTTGACAGAAGGGGAAACATTTACGCTGAAGCTGTTGAAGGTCTTGTATGGGGAAGGGCTATAAACCTTCTCCCTAAATAATAAAGGAGGTGTGAGTCATGGCACTTTTTGCAAGGAAGGACAAGTTACCTATACCACCTAAGGATGCCAAGAAGTTTAACGCTGTTTGTCAGTACTGTAACGTAGGATGCGGTTATGACGTTTACAAGTGGCCCGTAGGGAAGGACGGAGGACCAAAGCCAAACGAGAACGCTCTTGGAATAGATTTCACCAAGCAACAGGTTGCGCTTCAAGGACAGGCAATGGTTGAAAACATGCACACTGTGGTTACAGACCACGATGGAAAACAGTACAACGTCCTAGTCCTACCCTCTAAAGCCTCACCTATAAACAGAGGGAACTACTCCATAAGAGGTGGTACAAACGCCCAAGCTACTTATGCCCCTACAAAACCAACGAGAAACAGGCTCCATTATCCCCTCCTAAGGGTCGGAGACCAGTTCCAACCTATAAGCTGGGACGAAGCCATAGACATAATTGCGAGGGTTGTGAAGGGCGTTAAGGACTCTTGGGGACCTGACTCCATAGCGATGAAGATCCACGACCATGGAGGTTCAGGGTCTGGATTTGAGGACAACTGGGCTGTTGGAAAGTTCTTCTTCATAGCGGTGGGGACGAGGATGCTCTCCATCCACAACAGACCAGCCTACAACTCCGAGGTATGGGGTCAGAGGGAGAGAGGAGCCCACGAGCTCAACTACACCTATGAGGACGCAAGGCTTGCCGATACGATAGTTCTTTGGGGAGCAAACTCCTTTGAGACCGCTTCAGTTTTTTACACCGAGCACATGCTTCCCAACATACAGGGAGCGACTATTGAGGAAAAGAAGAAGGAGTACAACAGGGGTGAACCTGCCGAACCTGCGAGGCTCATAGTTGTTGACCCCAGAAGGACAGCGTCTGTCACTGTAGCTGAGGATGTTGCCCCCGGAAGGGTTCTTCACCTGAGACCAAATCTTGGAACGGACTACGTCCTTGCTAACGCCATAGCCAGGGCTATCTACGAGAAAGGGTGGCACGATGAGGAGTTTATAAGGAAGAGGACAGACCTGAAAACCTTTGAAGACTACAAGAAAAAGTCTCTTATGCTTGACGTCCCCTATGAAGAGTTCATGAGAAGGGTTGAAAGACTTACAGGAGTTTCAAAGGCAGACATAGAGAAAGCGGCTGAGTGGATAGCCAAACCCAAGAAGGGAGGTCATAGGAGAAGAACGCTAACCGTATACGAGAAAGGCGTTATATGGGGTTACAAGAACTACGACACCATAGCGGCTATTGCTCAGATAGCGGCTCTTACAGGAAACTACGGAAAACCCGGAACGGGTTGCGGAAGACAGGGGGGACACCAGGAAGGTTACGTAAGACCTCACGGAAAGTCCAGAGCCAACTTGGTCGGGTCCATATACGCTGGAGGACCCCCTCCCAACATAGACGAGTACGTTAAGTGGGATCTCAGGTCTAAAGTTTACTTCGTATCAGGAACAGACCCTTACCTCTCAACCCCCAACGCGCAGGAGTATAAGAAGAGGGTTCATGAGAGAACTCTGTCTTTGACAAAGTTCCTATCCGAATACGCTGCCGCAGCAGGTGAACCTGCCGGTTCCGAAGAGAGGGCGAAGAGGATACTGGAAGGTCTTGGAAAGACTGACGGACTCTTTCTGGTAGTAGTTAACATGTATATGATTGAGACCGCAAGGGATGCCCACCTTGTGCTACCCGCAGCCGGCTGGGGTGAGACACCTACCACTTACATCAACTGTAACTCCAGACTCCTGAGAATAGCCGACAAGTTCATGGACCCTCCTGGGGATGCAAAACCAGACTGGTGGATATGGGGAAGGATAGCCACAAGGATGAAAGAGCTCTACGAAGCAGAGGGCAATTATGAGGAAGCCAAGTACTGCTCCGGAATGGACTGGAAGGATGCAGCAGAGGTATTCAAGGACGGATGGGAAGAATTTCCAGACAACAGGGTTTCAGAGGAAGACGAGGCAAAGCTTCCGGCAGAATGTTACAGGGGTGTAACCCATGATCTCCTTAGAGAACTGGGACAAAAGGGCATACAAACGCCCGTAAGGATAGACCCCAGGACCGGAAAACCAGTCGGAACCAAGAGAAGATACACCTACAAGTTTGGCACACCCGATGGAAAGTGGAAGTGGTACGGAACGGACCCGTGGGAACCAGACCCGAAGAAGTTCTATCCACCTCAGATAGTCAAGTATCTGGAGCACGGAAACGATAAGAAGTTCCCCTTCTGGTTCACCAACGGAAGGACTCAGATATTCTGGCAAACGGGATACCATGACAGACACCTGCCCGAGAAGGTTTTCACCATACCTATGCCATACATAGAGATGAACTACAGAGATGCGGAGAGACTCGGTATTAAGAGCGGAGACCTTGTAGAGGTTTACAACATGGAGGGTAACTGCGTTGCCGTTGTGTACGTGAATGACTCTCCGCCTCCGGGAACGGTTTACGGACTCATGTACAGGTTCCACGAGTCTCTCAACCACCTGACAACGAGCTACACCGACCCGAAGACGACGATACCTTGGTACAAGGCTTCAAGGGTAGGGATAAGGAAACTTTCGGGCAAGCTTGAACACGTTGCCAAGTACACTTCGTTCTTGCCAATCAATGACTTTAGCTAATTATCTGCGGGAGGGGCTCCCCTCCCGTTTTTAAAAAACTCTGAAGGGGGTGCAGTTATGAAAAAGGAATTGCTTTTAGGAGCGGTGCTCTCCACAGCTGTTCTCTCAGCACCAACTTATGCAGTCAAGCTCAGCGATGCCAACATTGACTTTGGCATCCAGTACAGGGTCATGTACAACAACTCAAACATAGGCTCTGAAAAGCAGTACGACTTCTTTAGACAGAGGTTAAGGCTCAACTTAGACGTCCACACCGAGGAGAACGTAGGTGGTTTCATCCAGATTGAGTATAGAGGCGGATGGGGAGGCTCTTCTCCGGCATCCAGTGATCCCCGTGGAGTTTACGCTATTAACGCCTTCAACAGACTTCAGGCAAGGGGAATAAGGTACGGATACCTCTACTTCCCCGCCGGTCCCGGTAAGGTAATGGCAGGTATCCTCCCAGCCAACGACCAGGTTGACCAGATGCTCTTCTCCGCAGACTGGGATCTGAACATAGGAGGAATAGCCTATGCAGGAAGCACTGGAACCTTTAACTGGAGAGCCGCCTACGTAAGGCTTGTGGAAGGTCAGGCTCTCATAAACAACTCCCAGATAAACAAGGATCAGGATGAACACTTCATAGTCCTTGACCTGAACACCAAAGCGGGAGGAGTGGACGTAGGTGTCCACTGGTACGGAGCTTATGGAAAGGTTTGTATCCCTGGTACAACCCAGGAGTGTATAGACAGCGATAATAATCCTGGGAACGACGCTCCTGCAACCAAACTCAACCAGACTTGGCTCGGTGCCCATGCAACCGCTGACTTAGATATGTTCAAAGTTCACGGGGTAGTTCTTTACAACACAGGTAAGGTAGGAAACACAGATAACAGCGGGTTCCTTGTCAGGCTGGAGCCTTCTGCCAAGGTCGGACCTGCTAATGTAAGCGTTCTTGGTGTTTACTCAAGCGGTAAAGAGACCACCGATTCAAAAAGAGGATTCATTACAACCCATAACGTTCTTGGGACCGCCGGCTATTGGGCTTACACTTACATCTTCACTCCTCACGGACCTTCAGATGTTAACGACTTCGGTCTTGAGCCGGGCAACAGGGGACATGGTCTTATAACCCTACAGGCGAAGATTGACGTTCCTATAATGGAGAAACTCTCCGCTCAAATCGTAGGTGGCTGGTTTAGGTCTGCGAAGGATATGTGGTACGATTCAGATGGAGACAACACCATTGATACAAACGCTGGAAAAAACCTCGGAACGGAGTTTGGAGTCCAGCTTACTTATAACACCGGAAAGCACATGAACCTTGAATTCGGCGGGGCTGTAGCTTCCATTGGTGATGCCGGAAAGTACCTCTACAACGGTGTAGATAAATCCTCAGTCAACGAGATATTCGCAAGGCTCCAGCTTGAGTTCTGAACTTTTGTGCCGCCGCCCCCTGTACGGCTGCTCCTTTGCCGCCCCCTCGGGGCGGTTTTTTAATAACGGCTGTGGAGGAACTTATGCTCCCTAACCTTGATAGGCAGAGTTTCGGTCTTCTAATAGGTGAAGAGAAGGATTTCATAGTCTGTTTTTCTGAAGAAGGGACAGAACATCCTCTTTTCAAAGAGATATTCAGCAGATATGCTTCCAGAATATTTATACTCTTCTGTTCTCCCAAAACATGCCCATCGGTTCGCAGGCATCTGAGGATAAGGAGGCATCATGCCATTTTGTTTTTCTCAGGAAACAGGTTGATAGACACAATCCTTGAGCTTGAAGACAGGAAGCTCGTTTTCAGAAAGGTTGAGAGCTTCGTAAAGTTCTCTCAGGGGAAAGACAGGTTTCTCCTTGAAAGGAAGGTGTTTCAGAGGAGTTATAAAAAACTCAGAGTACTCCTGGAAACCTATTATCATGAGATAGGAGGTTAGTATGAGAACAGTTAAGGTCGCCATAGCCGGTCTTGGTAAGGTTGGAAGTGTGTTCCTGGACGCTCTGTTGGAGGCTGGAGCTCACAATATAAAGGTAGTTGCGGTTGCCGAGCCCATAGAGGAGAAGGAGGCTGTCAGGAAAGCCAAGGAAGCTGGAGCAGGATACTTCAAAGACGCGAGAAATCTCCTTGAAGCTCTCGGTGATGAGATAGATGTCCTTTTTGACCTAACCGGTGATGCAGTTCTCAGGACTGAGCTTCACGAGATACTTAGTAGGCAGAGTAACAGAAATACCGTTATAGTCCCGGAAAAGGTAGCTTATCTTGTGTGGGCTTTAATAACAAAGGGAGAAAAGGTGTATCCCAGATAGTCAGGAAACCTCCTTACCTTCTCCTAAAACACTTGATAGGTTTTCAACCGGGAACACACGAGATATACCACCTCTTGCAGACACTCCTATCAACCTGTCAGCAAAGCTTGCCAAGACTTCTCTCAGAGTAACAACTATGAACTGAGCCTCTTTTGATTTTTCCTTTATAAGTTCTCCTACCTTCTTAGCGTTCGCCTCGTCCAGGTGGGCATCAACCTCGTCAAAGTAGTAGAAGGGCGAAGGTTTGTACTCCTGAATCGCAAATATAAGGGAAAGGGCAGCAAGGGTTTTCTCTCCTCCGGACATAGCTTCCAGGTACTGCACGTCCTTACCCCGCGGTTTGACTATGAGGCTTATCCCGCCGCTGAAGGGGTCAATCTCGTTCTCTATAACCATCTGAGCTTTGCCTCCCGGTGAGAGGAAGGAAAATATCTTCTTCAAACTCTTGTTTATATTCTCATAAGCTTCCATAAAGGCGTTGAGTTTCTTGGTCTCAATCTCTTCTATCATGTCCTTTATAGCTTTCCTCTCCTCCTGGAGCTTTTTATGCTTATCCTCGTAATCGTTGTACCTATGGAGCTCCTCATGGTAATCTTCTTCAGCTCTGAGATTCACATTACCAAGATGTTCAAGCTCCCTCTCTATTTTGAAAAGCCTTTCTTTCAACTTATTTAAACCCTCTGTTACATCGGGCAGCTGCCCCTCAAAGTCCAATTCCTGAAGCCTCTGCCTAAGGTCTGCAAGTTTCTGTTGAACTCTACTCAGATTTGCACTCAGGTCACCTACCTTCGTATAGAGGTCCTCCTCCTCAACCCTTAGCCTTCCAAGCTCTGCCTGCAGGTCTCTAACCTCCTCCTCCGTCCTGTCTTTCTCCTTATAGAACTGGTAAACCTGAGCTTCTATATCCTTAACTCTGTTTTCAAGTTCCTCACGTTTTGTCCTGAGCTCCTGTATCTCATGATTCAGCCCCTCGTATTCCCTATCAAGGCTCTCTATGTAGGCTCTTTTCCTCTGAACTTCCTCTTCAACAGCTTTGATCTCCGCCTCCTTATCTCTGAAGGCGAGCTTAATATTCTCAAGTTCAGCCCTCTTATTTTCAACCCTTCTCTTTATACGCTCGTACTCTTGTCTTTTCTCCTCTATTCCAGAAGAACGGTAGTAGTTTATTATGTCCTGCCTTTTAAGGGACAGGTTCTTGAGCTTTTCCTCACTGTACTCTATATCTTCTTTGAGCTTTTTGAGCCTCTCCTTTAGCTCCTCTTCCTGCTCCCTCAATATACCTATGTATTCTTCAGCCTTGGCAAGTTTTTGGTCAAACTCTGCCAGCTTTCTGTCACCCTCTTTAGACAGCTCTTCAAACTCAGAGAGTTTTTTCTCCAGGACCTTCAAAACGCCTTCCTTCTCTGCAATCTCACTCCTCAAGGCTCTGAGCTTTATAAGGGTATCTTGCTCCTTCTCCCTGAGCTCATGTTCTTCCATTTCAAGCTTCCTTCTCTCCTCCTCATAAAACCTCCTTCCGAGCTCACCACCGCTCCTCTGACTTCCTCCCGTGATAACGCCTGTTTTCTCAAAAAGTTCACCGTCAAGGGTAACCATCCTGTAGTTTCCTATACCTATACTCCTTGCAGATTCAAAATCTTGCACTATCAATGTGTCTCCGAAGGCAAACCTTACAGCCCTTTCAAACCTTTCGTCGTACTCCACAAGGTTTATGGCAAAGTCCACAGCACCTTTCACCCTTGGATAGGGGGGTAGGTTTACATCAGCCTTTATTCTGTTCAAAGGTATAAAACTCATACGTCCCAGGTTTCTCTCTCTCAAGAAGTCTATGCACCTCTTCGCAACGTTTTCGTCCTCCACGACCACGTATCTGAGCCTTCCTCCGCCGGCAACCTCAACGGCACGTATGTGTTCGGGGTCTTTAACGGTTATGAGGTCCCCGACAGTTCCGTAAACCCCGTCTATACCCTCAAAGAGGACATCAAGGGGTTCAGAGCTGGCAAGCTTGCTCTCTACGTAAGCCCTTCCTCTTATAACCTCTTCCAGCTTCTTTCTTATGTCTTTGAGTTCCTCCTCAACCCTTTTTATGTACTCCCTTTCCTGTTTGAGTGTATCCTGTTCAACCGCTCTCATCCGGCGGTACTTCTCCAGTTCACCAAAGGATTCCTCTATTTTCTTCCTTGTGGTTTCCTTCTCTTCTTTAAGCCTCTCTATATCCTCGTAAGTTTTCTCAATTTTTAACTCTATTTCTTTCAGTTTGAGTCTTATTGTATTCTCTTCCTGTTTCCTTTCTTCTATATACTCTTTCAGTTGCTTTTCTTTCTCCTCTGCCTTTTCCGCCTCTTCTATGGATACTTTCAATTTATCGTCAAGCTCCTTTAACTCTGAATAGGCTCTTTCCTCCTGGGCTTTAAGTTCCTCATACTCCCTTTCCTTTAGCTCAAGCTCTGAACGAAGAAGCTGCAGCTCCTCTGTGAGATTTTCAATGTCCTTAATTAGATATCCGAGAGCCTTCTCTTCCTTATCCTTTTCAAGGAGGATATCTTCCCTTCTGTGCTCCTTCCTATCTATTTCCTTGCCTATGTGCTCAATGTCGGAGGATATCTTCCCTATTCTCTCTCTGAAGGGGAGTAGCTTATCACTCAAGTCTTTAAGCTTGCCTTCCTTTTCAGCGAGCGTCTCTTCCTTAGATTTTATGTTTTCCTTTATCAGGTTGAGCCTTTCCTGGTAGGCGTTCAGTTCCTCTGACAGTTTGAGTTCTTCAGAACTGTATCTGTTTATCTCCTTTGAGAGTATGGCTATCTCGGTATCCCTCTTCTCCTCCTGAAGTTTTTTGTACTTATCAAGCTTATCCTTCTCCTCCTTAAGTTTACTCAACTGCACCTTTATCTCTTCAAGAAGGAGTTTTAGCTCCCTTATCTTTATGTCAACCTCCATAAGGTCATTTATAGCTTTTTGCTTCTTTGTCTCGTAATCGCTTATTCCAGCTACGTCCTCTATAACCTTCCTCCTCTCAACCGAGGTCATCTTCAGGAACCTTACTATGTCACCCTGGAGAACAACGTTGTATCCGTTATCGTATATCCCCGCCTTGGATAGGAAGTCTCTCAGGTCTTTCTCCCGGACAGTAACACCGTTTACTTTAAAGGTGCTCCTTCCGTCCTGTGTAACTTTTCTTGATACAATCACGTTTTCATCGGGTACAGGAAAGGCTCCCTCGTTTTTGAAATGAACCTCAACGTAGGCGTAAGGGGCTCTTTCCCCATCCTTTGAGAATATGAGGTACGATAGGTTCTTGGCTCTGAGAGTTTTCGTGGTAGCTATTCCAAGAGCGAAGGAAAGAGCGTCCCCTATATTTGATTTACCTGCTCCGTTCGGACCTACTATGGCAACGAAACCGGGACCTATAGGGATTTCCTTTAGCTCCTTGCCGTAAGATTTAAAACCCTCAACAACAATCTTCTCAACAAAAGCTTTCATCTCAACTTCTTTACAATATCCGGGAGCTTCATGAGGGAGGCGTATATACGCCTCCACTTAGTCCACTCTATAGCAGGCAAAGAAGCCCCGTAAACCTTACCCGGTGGGAGGTCCTTTGAGACTCCAGATTTGGCAGTTACCATAACGTTATCCCCTATATAAACATGGTCAGCAACTCCCACCTGCCCTGCGAGTATCACGTTCTTACCCGTCCTGACACTCCCTGAGATTCCCACCTGACTCACTATTATATTCCCCTCACCTATATCACAATTATGAGCAATCATGACAAGATTATCAAGCTTGCTAAATTTACCAACCCGTGTTGAATCTATCATAGCCCTATCTACAGTAGTGTTGGCACCTATTTCAACGAAGTCCTCTATAATGACGTTGCCTATGTGATTAAGCTTCTTTATGCCTCCTTTCCCTATGTGGTATCCGAAACCATCAGCACCGATAACCGTACCACTGTGGATCCTTACACCCTTACCTATAACCGTATTTGGGTATATATGGACCCCACTGAATAGGACCGTACCCTCCCCCACAAAGGTATTGTTTCCTACATAAGTGAAGGGATAGACCTTAACGTCATCCTCAAGGACCACGTTGTCCCCTATGTAGGTGAATGGGGCTATGTAAACCCTTTCCCCTATTGATACGTTTTTACCTATCTGTGCCTTCTCCGATATCCCTTCAGGATGCTCTTCAGGATAAAAACGCTCAAGGAACAGAGCAAGGGCGTAACGAACGTCTTCAACCTTAACGTAGTGGGTAAAGTCAACTTCACGGTTCACCACAAGGGCAGAAGGGTTACCTGCCAAAGCTCTTTCCACGTCTTTCTCGGATTGGCAGAACACTACCGTACCCAACTTAGGGTTCTGGGGCGAGGAGACACCCGCAAGCTCAAGTTCAGGGTCGCCGTAAAGCTCTCCTCCCGTTAGCTCAGCTATATCCTTAAGCTTCATTTCTTTTGAGTGCCGGCATCAACTATCTTTATTATCTCCGTTGTTATATCAAGGTTCGTATCCTTATATATGAAAACGCCGCAGTCCATAACGCCCGTATAGCCCCTCTCCTTTGCCAGCTTTTCCGCCGCTTCTTTCACCCTGTTATACACCATAGTCTCAAGCCTCTCCTTCATCTCCCCCAACTCCTTTTGAGCTTTCGTTTGGAGTTCCCTTGCCTCAGACTCAAGCTTCTGATATTCCTTTATCTTTTGCTCCTTAGCTTGCTGGGATATCGCCTTACTCTCTATCTGCTTCTTCAACTCATCCAGCTGTTGCTCCTTCTTACCAAGCTGAGACTGGTAGTCTATGAGCTTTTCCCTTAGCTCTTTCTGGGCATCAGCCACGAGCTTGGACTCCTGAAGAATCCTGTTGGTGTCTACACAGGCAAAATTGGGAACAGCATAGGAAATCCCCGTCATGAGAATGACCGCCATAAGCAGAGCTAACTTGTACATGGTAACCTCCTTTAAATTTTATTGGTTTCCTCCTAGCTTCAGAAAGATAAATATAGCCCAGCCCGTTATCGCAACGTAAATCCAGACGAAGGCTGTTACGGGTGCTACCTTTTTGTGTTTAGAAAGTTTATCCTTTAATCCGAGGAAGACGGTAACTATTGCCAGGGGTAGATTAATAGCGGCAAGTATAGAATGGGATATCAGGATAAACAGGTACAGACCCTTATAAGGACCTTCATAGGGCTTAGGTGGATACATAAAGTACTTGAGCAGATAGAATACCAGGAAGAGGAGAGCAAGAAAGGAAGCTGAAAGCATAGCCCTTTTATGAAGTTCTCTGTTTCCCTTCTTTATCAGGAAGAGGCCTGTAAGTATCAGGATACCGCTCCCACCTATAGTGAGAAGGCTAAGAGCAGTAAGAAGCTCGTAACTCATTTCAATTTCCCCTCATAAGGTGGACTATAACAAAGGTCATGAAGTAAGTAAGAAGTGCAAATACGACAAGCATAACAGCTATCACTATGCTCGTTTTACGGTTGTGTTTTTTCCTCGCTTCCAAGCTCATACCTTTTAATTATAGAGTAAAGGACGAAGATAACGAACAGAATCCCCCCTATAACCGAAAGAACAGACCCAAGACCCATTATAAGCATGAATACATATACCTTAAAAGACTCAATGTAGCCCGTGCCAAAGGTCTTCCTTGGTGCGCCGTAAACACCTGCCCAGAAAAGTCCCGATGTAAAAAAGAGCATCCCTATCCCGTATAGGTAAGGTTGAAGCCTTATAAGCTTTGGAAGCCCTTCCCTGTAGCCCAACTCCTGAATATAGTGATAGGTAAGACCCATCAAGGCTATAAGTATGCTCGCTATCACGCCGTGGTAGTGGGCCGGTATCCTCAAGTCTGAACCGGCTATCAGGTAGCCCATAAAGGCACCGAATACATACATAACCATGCTCAGAAGAGCGACCCTACCGAAAAAGCTTTTCAAAGAGAGCGCACTTTTGAATATAGAGGCAACAAAGATAAGCGTTGGAACTCCAATACCTAAGGCGTAACCGCTCGTAGTTATGGTTCTCACAGTGTCAGAGAGGGGATTATCCACGAAAAGCTGAAGTAAAAAGTAGAGGACAGGAAAGGGCAGCAGCAGGAATAGTATATATCTCAGCCACCTTGGTGGTTCGTAACCTGAAACCCTGAGTAGTACCATCCACGAGCTGAGCAATAAGGTAGCGTTTATAAATTGGTGTATATGTCCAGGAAGCCAGTATAGACTCTCAAAGTACAGATAAGTTTCGGAGAGCTTGGGTGTCTTCAAAAAGGATATGACCAGGGAAACAGGGAAAAGTAAGGACAGAAGTACAGAAACAGCCATAGCCGCCTCTAAAAGCTCTCCCTTGAACAGAAGAGGAAAGGCTACTTTCAAGAACCTGAGCGAGCTAAGGAAGAAAGCGGCTCCAAAGAATACAACGCCCAAGAAGAAAACAAGATTATCTATCGTAGGTATATAGTTGTTATGAACCGGGGTTCCTAAACCCAAAAGAGCTGACATGAATACCAGAAAGGCACCTCCGTAGGATAGAGCCAGCTCGTAGGTTAGAGGTCTTAAGCCAAAAGTCCTGTACCACAGGGACACCAGAAAGGACAGAAAACCGATTATGAGAGCCAGGTCAACGTGACCTATCAGCCAGTGGTAGAAGAGCTGAGGAGGAAAGAAATCAGCTATACCTGGAGTTCTTGCAAGGGCAACGAGTAAGGCGAAGAAGCCTCCTGCTCCGATTGAAAGTATAAAGAGCAGGAACCATGCTCTCATTAAACTTTCACCAAGTCAATTATCATCATGCTGAAGAGAACAGCTATGTAGATAATTGAGAAGAAGAAAAGCTTCATACTCTCTTCCTTCTTTGAAAATAGGAACTTAAGAGTGTAAACCGTGTAGAGTATACTCAGCACAAGGGCTGTTACAAGGTAAAGCTTTCCGGTCATACCTATAGCGTACGGTATTATGCTGAGTGGTAGGAGTGATACAGTATAGATAAGGGTTTTTATCTTTGTTATGAACACACCCCTGGCAACAGGCAAGGTAGGTACACCAGCTCTTGCATAATCATCTTTATATTTGAGGGCAAGCACCCAGAAGTGGGGGGGTTGCCACATAAACATTATCAGAAAGAGAACAAAGGCTCTAAGGTCAAGCTCTCCTGAGCCTGCTACGTACCCTATTACGGGCGGAAGGGCACCGGATATGCCTCCTACCTCCGTGGCTATTGGTGTTCTTCTCTTAAGTAGAACCGTATACAGAACAACGTAAGAGAAGGAGGCGATCATCGCCAGCAGTGCGGCGGTTGAATTGATAAACACTGTTAAAACAAAGAAGGAAACCAAAATCAATGCTAGTCCAAAGATAAGAGCCCCCGTAGGGTTCACAGCCCCCCTGGGTATAGGTCTTGAAGAAGTCCTCTCCATGACTCTGTCTATATCCCTATCAAAGAACATGTTAATCACGGCAGAACCCGCAGCAGCTAAACCTGTCCCAAGAAGGGTCCAGAAAACTGTGATAGGCTCAAGGTTTCCCTTTGAGCCTATGTACATACCACCAAGGGTAGTTATCAAAACCAGAGTGACGATACCGGGTTTGGTAAGTGCCAGATACTCTTTTAATGTTGAAGTGTAAGACATCGTCTTCTCTACCATGTTTATGCACCTTCCACTTGAACTTCCCTGCCCATAACAAATTTATTTTTTAAAACCGCCGGCGCGACCATATAAGAGAGCCATATTACCAGCAGGAACCCTATAGCTATATGGAAGAAAAGAACAGGCAGGAAAAGCTTTGTTATAACCGTGGCTATACCGGCTACCACCTGTCCCGCCACAAGCAAGAAGGTTACAAAGGTGTACCTGTCAAACTTCTTGAGCATTATATATAAGGTAAAGATAATTAAGCCCATAGCGTAGGTTATGTGGAAAAAATAAGCGAACACGTTAAAATCTGCAGCTTTAACATATCTCACCAGTATACCCACAAGAATTTGAAACATAACAAGAACATACAGAGGCTCCGCAAAGGGTATCTTTGGCTCTTCTTCCACCCTTTCAGCGACAGAAAAGTATGCAAAGGTAAGCCCAGAAAGTATCAATACAGAAAGAATTAGGTGAGAGGTTGTGTATACGTAATGGAGAAACTCCTTTAGAAGAGGTGCCTCTGTTAAAACAACTCTCATTCCCAACAGGGCTTCAAGTATTAAAAAGAGGAATATCCATACCATTGCCTTCCTTGGAAAACCGAGGAAGTTTTTCCATACAAGTACCAAGGAAGCAAGCATTAAAAGACCAGCCACAGCCCCAAGTATTCTATGAGTCTGCTCTATCCATGGTTGAAGCTTCGTTTCAACCACCATAGGAGCTGGAGGGGTCGGTATCTCCTCTTTGAGCTGGAACGGTAGCAACTGCCCGTGGCACAGTGGCCAGTCCGGACAGCCGAGACCACTTCCTGTTGATGTAACTATACCCCCAAAGACCATAAGCACGTAAGTTATAACTATAGACAAGAACAGAACTTTCCTGGTCATCTCACTCTCCTTTTTTAGGTAATGGAAACGGTGGTTCGTTTCTTATATTCTCAAGCTTCTTTATAAAATGCTCTCTGTTTTCTGGGTGCTTAACAAACTGGTAAACCGTAAAGAGGAGGGAAAAGAGGGCAACACTTGCAACGGCAAGACCAACCAGAATCTTACTCCAGTCTCGCTTTGATTCTTCCATCGGAAGGATATTATAAATGGAAAGGGGGAGCAAAAGCTCCCCGAAATGTTCAGAACTTACAGTAGCCGTGTGGGCAGTAGTCCTCTTCAACCTTGGGAGGCTCATCAAAGTTATGGGGTGGTGGTGGTGAAGGCAATCTCCATTCAAGAGAGTTGCTCATCCATGGGTTATCAGGAGCCTTCTCTCCGCTGATAGCACCTTTTATCAGAGACACAAGAGCCAGCAGTATTCCAAAGGCAAGTACAAAGGCTCCGTATGTCTGAAGATGGTGAAGCTCAATCCAGCTCTCTATCGGTGGATAATCGTAATATCTCCTTGGCATACCCCATATACCTACTATCAGCTGAGCAAAGTAAAGAACGTTTGAACCCAGCATTACCAACCAGAAGCTGACTTTTCCTAGACCCTCAGAGTACATTTTTCCAGTCACTTTGGGCCACCAGTAGAAGAACCCTGCAAAGGCTGCGAGGGTAACAGCCATTCCCAGAACGTAGTGGAAGTGTCCAACAACGAAGTAAGAGTCGTGCACAGCCACATCAAAAGCTGGTATACCAAGGGGAATACCCGTGAGTCCACCTATGAGGAACATAAATATTGCTCCTAAAGCGTAAAGCATAGGGGTCTTGTAGAGTATCGCAGCCCTGTAGAGCGTAGCTACCCAGTTGAAAATCTTGATGCCGGTTGGTACAGCTATTAGGAGCGTGGTGTAAGACATAAGTATCTTTACCCAGTCAGGTATACCTGAAACGAACATGTGGTGGGTCCAGACCATGAATCCCACAAGGGCTATAGCCCATATAGCTATCGCCATTGACCTGTATCCAAATATCGGCTTTCTGGCAAAGGCAGAAACAACTTCGGAGATTATACCGAAGCCGGGAAGAACCATAACATAAACCGCTGGATGGGAGTAAAACCAGAAGAGGTTCTGATAGAGAACGGGGTCTCCTCCTCTGGAAGGGTCAAAGAAACTTGTCTTGAGGTAAGTGTCAAGAAAGAGCATTGTAACCGCACCGGCAACCGAAGGAACTCCCAAAAGCTGTATAACGTTTGCAGCCATTATCCCGTGTATGAACAGGTTGAGATTGAAAAACCCAATACCGGGCTGCCTCATCATTATAACGGTGGTTATGAAGTTAACCGCACCGGCTATTGAAGCAAAACCCGTTAGGTGCCATATGAAAACAAAAAGTGCTGTCTGTCCTGCGAATCCTATGCCTTCAGTTGAAGCGAGTGGGGGGTATCCCGTCCACATGGTCATTATTTGGTTTCCAGGTATGAAGGTGAGCAGGGCTATAACGCTTGCGGCGAAGAACATCCAGTAACCGAGGGCGTTCAATCTCGGAAAGGCAACGTCCCTTGCCCCTATCATCAGGGGTATTAGGAAGTTGGCAAAGGAAGCCCATATACCTATAGCCCACCAGAGAAGTATCACCGTTCCGTGAACGGTCAGGAACCAGTTGTAGGTTTCAGGTTTCACGTATTGGGCTCCGGGATTGAAGAGTTCAAGCCTCATTCCAAGAGCCATCAGACCACCGACGATGAAGAAAAGCGTGGAGGTTACACCGTACATTATCCCTATCTTCTTGTGGTCTGTTGTAAAGATCCACTCCCAGATGGAAGCAGCAAACCAAGGTTTATGCGCGGGCAAAGCCTCTCTCATCTCACTACCTCCTGAGCCCTATTGTTCTTTACAATTTTAAAAGCCTTATCTTCTAAGCTGGCGACCTCACCCTTTAGCCACTTCTCAAACTCTTCTTTTGGCACAACTTTGAGCTTTGCGAACATCCTTGAGTGCCACTGACCACAGTACTCTCTGCAGAACACCCAATACTCACCGGGTTTATTTATCTGGAACCAGGTATAGGTTGTTCTTCCTGGAACCATGTCCTGTGTCACACCTGCAGGCTGAACGTAGAAAGAGTGTATGACATCCTGAGAGGTAAGGACCGCCTTTATGGGAACTCCAGCCGGTATGTAAGCGTAGTTCTGGAAGACACCGTCAACGCTGTAGCACTCATCAGGCTTACACTTCTTATCCTCTGTATCCTTTATAGCCTGTGCTATAACCATCTTGCCGTTAGGATACTGGAACATCCAGCCCCAGGCGAAGGCGGTTACCTTAAGCTCCATAGCGTTCTCGGGAGGTTTTCTCATCTGGGTAAATAGGGCAAATCCATGGGTGGCAAGGTAAAGAACTATTATTAGAGGAACTATCGTCCACAGAGCTTCCAGTCCCCAGTGACCCTCGTGCTCCTGATCCCCTACCTCTCTTTCATTGGGCTTGAACCTGTATTTAATCATGAAGTACAGGGAGGGGACAGCTACAACTATGTAGATAACAACAGCTATAACAAGCCATATCTTGTATATCACCTCCCACAGGTCATGAGGTCTTGCCAGAACATTTACATCTGCTTCGCCTGCAAAAGCTAACCCTGCAAGGAGTAGAAAAACCAAGAACTTCATTCTGAGCACCTCCTGAATTTCATATCTTAAGTCCGCCAACAACATAGGCGGTGCTTGCAACCAAAAGCCACATGACGTCAACGAAGTGCCAGTATGCACTTGTTGTCCTGAATATGGTCATCCTCTCCGGGGTTATCTTGCCAGCGAGGGTAAATACTGCAACGTAGGCTTGCAAGACAAGACCCACTATAACGTGAGAAGTGTGTATGCCGGTAAGCGTGTAGAAGCCTGTTCCGTACATGTTTGAGCTTATTGTGAAACCCTCATGCCAGAGGTGTCTCCACTCCATTATGTGAAGCACTGCAAAGAGGAGACCAAAGAACATAGTCAGAAGGAGCATAGCCACCGCCTTACCCCTTTCGCCATGGTGCATAGCAGACTCACCCTTCCATATGGTGAAGCTTGAAGCCCAGAGTATAAGGGTGAGAATTATCGGCATCTTCAGGTTCATAGCTTCGGGTATCCACTGGCTTACCCACGTGTCCGCGTGTATAGCTCTTGCTGTCCAGAAGGCTGCAAATACAGTTCCGAAAATGATTATCTCGGAAATGATGAAAAGGTAAATCCCAAGATTCCCAAAGCCTTCCTCATGCCCTACCGTAAAGAATTCGTTAGCCCATCCTGCCATTCCTATTATCACAAGCACAGCGGCTATACCCCCAAGCACGAGAGCTAACATGGGGTTATGCCATGCAAAGTAGGCTGTGATGGAGATAGGCGTTAAGAGTATCCCTATCCCCACAGGAAGGGGCCATACGCTTACTTCATGCTCTCCGTGGTGGTGAGCAACCTCATGAGCCATTCCTGAACCTCCTATTTTTTATAGAACAGTGTTCTATTTTACACGGAAGATTACATGATAACCATACTCAAAAAGGGGTTTCCGCTATAAGATTTGCTTAAGGTCTTTTTCAATTTCCTTATACTCTCCCAACCTTACCTTTACCACCTTTCCTTCCCTGTTTATGAGGAAGGATGTAGGGAGTCCCTGGATACCGTACAGGGAGGTGATATTCCTGTCATCAAAGAGCACGGTAAAGCTCAACTTATACTCCTTAACGAATTTCTTTACTGGGTCCAGAGAGCTATCAGTGCTAACAGCAAGCACTTCAAAACCTTTGTTTCTATACGTCCTATATACCCTCTCAAAGAGAGGCATCTCCTCCCTGCATGGTGGACACCATGTAGCCCAGAAGTTTACCAGAACAACCTTGCCCCTGTAGTCTTCAAGGGAAACTTCCTTACCCTCAATAGTTTTCAATTTAAAGTTAGGTGCCTCCTTACCAGGCAAGACACCAGCGATGTTCTCCTGGTGAGAGTTCGTGACCAACCCAAGATAAAGCATGAGAGCCACAAGGAGTATTCCCAAACCGTAAGCTATGTTCTTACTCATACCTTCTTAAACTCTACAGGGAGCTCCCTTGGAGGAACGCCCGTATATTCGGTTTCCTCCTCCTCGTTTAGCCTCTTGGAAAAGGGCTTTTCCGTGGTCAGCTCTTCATATACGTGAGCCACAAGCCCTGGAACCCTTCCTATTATAAAGAAACCCTTTCCAAGCCTCCAATCAAAACCCATCTCCGAAGCGACGGCAGCTATAGCACCGTCCACGTTAAGGACGATCCTCTTACCCTTCTGCTTGAATATCTCTTCTTCAACCTTTTCCGCAAACTCACAGTGTTTCCCATAGAAGCCGTAGGTCTTGGCGAGCTCCATCAACCTTCTGGTCCTTGGGTCAAATTCCTTGTAGTATCTATGACCAAAGCCCGGTATAGGCTTTTTCTGAGACATGTACTCCGAGACCACTTCATTTACAGGTCTGCCACTGGCTACATTCTCCTGAATGAACCTCATGGCGTCCTCAAGGGCTCCTCCATGGGCTGAGCCAAAAGCCATCACACCTGCAGCAACACCAACGTTAAGAGAATTTCCACCGCTTGCAACAGCCCTGGCGGCTATAACAGAGGGAGGCGCTATACCGTGGTCAATAACCGAGACGAAGATAGCCTCCATCATCTTTGACTCTGCTTCATTAGGCAACTCCCCTTTGAGCACGAGATATATCGCCTGAGCAAAGCTCAGATTTCCAACAAGGTCAAGGAGTCTGTAGCCTCTCACGTAAGTTTCGTGTTCCACGTGCCGGGTTATAGCCGTTCTCCACTTTTTCTCCGCCATTCTTACTCTCCTAAAAAGGTGTTTTAAAAATATTACCACACTTGACTTACAGAAGTCGCTTGGGTAAATTATTGCCATGCTCAAGGTAAAGCTAACGAGCGTTCTGTTTTTTTTCTTTTTGCTCTCACCGGTCTTCGCTCTACCTAACGTGGAAGTCCCCTTCGTAAAGCTCTCCTTCCTGAACCTCAAAGAAGACCTTGAAGAAGCAAAACAGAAAGGAAAGTTTCTCTTTATCATGTTTCATCAAGAGGCTTGCCCTTTCTGTGACAAGATGTACCGGGTTACGTTCCAAGACCCTGAGGTGAAGAGCTACTTCACGAAACACTTCTATATGGTTTTGATAGATATAAAAGGTTCAAACCCTGTGGTTGACTTTGATGGTAAGGAGATGACCGAGAAGGAGTTTGCCCACAAGCACAGGGTAAGAGCCACGCCTGTCTTTCTCTTCGTGGACTATGAGGGGAAGCAGATTTTGAAGATGGTAGGTTACATACCTGCCAAGGACTGGCTCCTTATAGGGAGATATATAGCTGAAGGGCATTACAGAGAAAAGAGTTTTTACAAGTTTCTGAGAGAAGAGAGAGAAAAGAGCGGATAGCGATGGCATTCTTACTTATACTCATGTTGGTTTCTCTCTCCCTTTCCCAGGAGCTTCCTGTTTTAGGTCCCAAGAAGGCTGTAGAGATCGCCCTTGAGAATAACAGGGAGATAGGGAGAATTAAAAACGAGCTGCTTTCTCTGGAGGACCTTTACAGGGCAGAAAAGTGGGACAGGTTTTCACCTAAGGTTGACCTCTTTGTAGACAAAGACGGCTTTAACTTCTTTGGTCAGGTTCTCTTGCTTGACTTTGGCAACAGGTTAGCCCGGATAAGGTCGGTGGAGATAAGCACAAAGATAAAGAGGGAGCTCTTGGAGGAATTTAAAAGGCAGGTGAAGATAAAGACCGTAAAGCTGTTCATGGACTTGGCTTTAGCTGAAAAACTGGCTGAAGTCAAAAGGGAAGAGATGGCTGTTGCCTACGTCAGATTTGACAGGGAAAGAGAAAGGCTGGAGAGAGGTCTCTCGGACAGAGTTAAGGTGGCAGAATGGGAGGCAACCTACAGGAGGTTTAGAACACAGCTTATGGAAGCCCAGAGAAAGTATAACGAAACCCTATATGAACTGAAGAGGTTCCTGGGTATAGATGTTGATAAACCTCTCCAGGTCAAAATGGATGAGCTTCTATCCTTTGAAGTTCCCGAAAACAAGACTATAGACACAGACCTTTTAAAAGATAGGTACACAGGTAATTACCTTCTTAAGGTTAAAGAGCTTGAGGTAGCCTACTTTGAAAGCAGGGCTAAGGAAGAAAAAAGGATACTTTACCCGGAGCTGTACGCTTACCTTGAAGTGAAGAATAAATACGAGCACATGGATAGATTCAAAAGTGAGGGGAACGTAGTGCTCCGGATTCCTCTATTTGATGGAAGGTCTTCGTTCTTCAGGGAGAGGAGCTTCTTAGACTTAAAAAGAGCTGTTGAGGTTGAAAGAAAGGACGTGGAGGAGAGTATAAAGAGGGACATACTGAAGGCTCCCTACCTCTGGGAAGAGCTCTACGCCAAATATCAGGATGCGGTAACCTATGACAGATGGGCTCAGGAAAACCTTGACCTGTCACGGTCCAACTATGAGCTTGAACTGGCTTTTGACCTTGGCTACGCTATGTCAACCAAGACGGAGGCGGAAAGAAGGGTCATGCAAGCAAAATTTGAAATGATACTCTTTCTTATGAGACTTTATGACCTGTTAGGAGAAGACCCGATGAAGGTTTTTGAAGAGAAGGTTCCTTTCTTTAAGGAAAAGGTAGAAGAGATATGAAACCGTGTGAGAGGAGGAGCAGATGAGGTTTCTGTTGGTATTGCTTTTGCTGTTAGGCTCAGCTGTGGCAGCGGAGATTAAGGTATACACCATAGTAACCGGAAAGGTTGCAAAGGTGTTTGTCAAGGAGGGAGAAAGGGTAAAGAGAGGACAACTCCTGATGAACATTGACCCGGCTATATATGCTGCGGAGAAGGAAAAACTCCTCGGAAGAAAGAAGGAGCTGGAAGCTAAACTCTGGAAGGTAGAAAGGGACTATAACAGACTCAAAGAGCTTTTTGATAGAGACCTTCTGGCTGAAAGCACCCTTGAAGATAAAAAGATAGAGTATGATACCCTTAAGGCTCAGCTCCAGCAGGTTGAGGGTGAGATAAAAAGGGTTGAGGTCTTCATATCCTATACAGAGATAACCTCTCCTGTTGACGGTAGAATTGTGAAAATTCTCGCCCCTGAAGGTTCCTATGTGAACGGGGAGCTTCAAGCTCAACCTGTCATAATAATTCAGTCTCCGAGTAGGTAAACCTTACCGCCCAGGTCAAGGACGTACAGGTTACCCTCCGTGTCTTCAGCGAAAGAGGATATTCTGATACTCGCATCAAGAAGCAAAAGGGCTTTGTATTCCTCACCCATCTTGAAGAGAGCCCATATCCTTCCAGAGCAGTAGTCTCCGAAAAGGTAAGCCCCGTAAAGCTCCTTTATCTTTTTCCCCCTGTAAACGTACCCCCCTATAACGGCACAGTTTCCATCCCTCAGGGGATACTCGTAAACTGGAAAGGTGTAGTTGTCCCTTGACAGACAACCTTCAAGGTTATAGGGATGGTTCCCCTCATAGCACCTCCATCCGTAGTTCTTCCCCTTATCAACCAGGTTTACCTCCTCCCACCTGTCCTGACCAACATCGCCCACCCAGAGTTCCCCCGTTATCCTGTCAAAGCTGAACCTCCAGGGATTTCTCAACCCCCAGGCGTAAATCTCCGGCTTTCCACTCCCTTTGGCAAAGGGATTATCCGAGGGTACAGAGTAAGGGTCTCCTCTATCAACATCAATCCTGATTATTGAACCAAGCAGTGTTTGAACGTTCTGAGCATGGTTGTAAGGGTCTCCGGCTGAACCTCCGTCTCCAAAGGCGACGTACAGATAACCGTCAGGTCCAAAGGCTATCATCCCACCGTTATGATTGGAGAAGGGTTGCTTTAGCTTCAGTATTACCTTCTCAGAGGTTGGGTCTGCCTTTTGAGCATTAAGGGCTTTGAAGCGGGCAACCACAGAGTTCATCGCCTTGTCCGTATAGTAAACAAAAAGATACCCGTTCTCCACAAACTTCGGATGAAAAGCCATACCGAGAAGCCCCATTTCACCACCGTTTTCCACCCTATCCCTCAGGTCAAGAAAAACCTTAGCTGCCTTGTCCCCTTTCTTAAAGGTCTTTATCACCCCATTTTGCTCAAGGAGGTAAAACCTGTTCTTTTCAACAGGAGACTCAATCATGAAGACAGGCTTTGTAAAGCTCATACCAAAGACATCGTGTAGCTTAAGCTCTAAAGAGAAGGAGAAAGTAAAAAAGAGAAGAACCAGGAAGCTCACCATCGTCTAAAATATAAGGTATGAATCCAGTGAAAGTTATATCGGGAGAAATCAGGAAACTGCGGGATAGGGTGTCCAAAGTTGAAGAAGCCCTCAAACACATACCAAAAGAGATAGGGGAGCTTGAAACCCAGCTTGATACGGTGAGAAACCTCCTTACCCAGAAGGAGAGCGAATCCCTTGAGGTTGTGAGGGAAATTAGAAAACTTGAGCACGAATTCACCGAGGTGAAACAGAAGGTTTTCTATCACGACAAATACCTGAGGAGGGCAGAGTCTCCAAGGGAGTACGAGAGGATGATAAAAGAGAGAGACAGACTCACCTCCAAGGCTTTTGAACTGAATAACAGAATAGCGGAGCTTAGGTCCAGGTACGACAAACTGAAGGCTGAGGAGCTTGACCTCTACCAGAAGGAACAGGCTCTTGAGAAGGAGCTCTACCAGAAGAAGAGAGAGTATGGAGCTCTCCTAAACGAGCTCAGAGGTCTCAGCAACCTACTTGAGAGGAAAGTGAGGGAATTAGAGGAAAAGTTTAATCTGTGATGGGCCTTCTCTACACAGAGTTTAAGCTGAGGGGCACCACTTTAAGAAACAGGCTAGTCATGTCTCCCATGTGTATGTACTCTTCCCAAAACGGTTACGTATCGGACTGGCATATGGTTCACTACCCATCAAGGGCAGTCGGGGGAGCAGGGCTTATAATCCTTGAAGCCACTGCGGTAGAAGAGAGAGGCAGGATATCGCCTTTAGACCTTGGGATATACAGAGATGAGCATACTGAAGGTCTCTCCAGACTCTGCAAATTGTGTAAGGAGTTTGGTGCTAAGGTTGGTATCCAGTTAGCTCACGCCGGTAGAAAAGCTGAGAGCTACCCTCCCTGGGAAAGGGATAAGGTAAAGGTCAGAGGGACAAAGGATGCCATAGCTCCCAGCTCCATACCTTTTGGAAAAAACTGGCTTCCACCGAGGGAAGCAACCTTAGAGGATATAAAAGAGATTCAGAACTCATACAGACTTGCCTTCAAAAGGGCTGTTGAGGCAGGTTTTGATCTGATTGAAATACACGCTGCCCACGGATACCTGATACATGAATTTTTATCCCCATTAACTAACAAAAGAGAGGATAGCTATGGCGGTTCCTTTGAAAACAGGGTGAGATTTCTTATTGAAGTTGTGAGGATAGCAAGAAAGGAGATTCCGGACAACATACCCCTTTCCGTAAGAATTTCTGCTGTTGACTACGTTGAGGGCGGATGGACTCTTGAGGAGAGTATTGAACTTGTGAAACTCCTAAAGGAAGAGGGTGTTGACCTTATAGATTGTTCTTCCGGTAGGATATCAGAGGAGGAGGGTTTTGTAGAGTATCCCGGTCACCAGGTCCCCTTTGCAGAGGAGATAAGGAAGAAAACCGATGCAAGGACTATGGCTGTTGGTGTGATAAGGACTTACGAACAGGCTGAGGAGATAATTTCAAACGGAAGGGCGGACCTTGTGGCGATAGGAAGGGAGTTTTTAAGGGACCCTTACCTGCCTCTTAGATGGGCAAAACAGGCGGGTTTAAAACCTGAAGTACCAAGGCAGTATATAAGAGCCTGGTAAGGAGGTGGTGCGATGAAGGTTGCAGTTTGCAAGGAGCCAAAGAAACCATTGGTCTTTGAAGAGTGGGATATGCCGGAGATAAACGATGATGAAGTGCTCATACAAGTTCACTACTGCGGGGTGTGTCATAGTGACCTTCATATAGTTGACGGGGACTGGGCTGACTGGGTCAGCTATCCAACAGTTCCGGGACACGAAGTTGCAGGTATAGCGGTTAAGGTAGGTAAGGAGGTTACATGGATAAAAGAGGGGGACAGGGTAGGAATGCCCTGGATATACTCCTCCTGTGAAGTCTGCAACTACTGCGTTGAAGGAGATGAACCTCTATGCCCCAACCAGGAGATAACAGGGATAACAAAACAGGGGGGTTACGCCGAGTATATGAAGGCACCCGGCAGATTCGTAACAAAGATACCGGACAACCTTGACCTCGCTCACGCTGCCCCTCTGTTCTGTGCAGGGGTAACCGTTTACGCTGCTTTAAAACATCTGAATATAAAGCCTGACGAACTTGTGGCTGTTCAGGGTGTTGGCGGACTCGGACACCTTGCCATCCAGTATGCAAAGGCTATGGGCGCTAAGGTTGCAGCGTTGAGCCATTCCCAGGAGAAGGAGGAGTTTTCAGGAGAGCTCGGTGCTGACTACTTCATCAACACCTCAAAAACCGACCCCGCAGAGGAGCTAAAGAAGCTCGGAGGGGCTGACGTGATACTTACAACTGTATTTAAATCTGAAGCCATACAGACCCTCATCGGTGGTCTCGCCCCAAGAGGCAGACTCTCTGTTGTTGGTGCAGCCCGGGACCCAATTCAAGTGATTCCCTTTGACCTGATAACTAAGAGGATAGTAGTAACGGGCTCTGCGGTTGGTGGAAGAAAGCTTCTCAGAGAAACACTCCAGTTCTCAGCTGATTTCGGTATAAAGCCTCTTGTAGAGATTCACCCCTTTGACAAAGTGAATGAGGTTCTGGATAGAGTCAGAGAGGGCAAAGTCCGGTTAAGAGCGGTCCTTAAGATGGTCTAAGTCCGTGGAAGTTTTCAGGGGAGCTTGCCTCCCTATTCTGTACTCCATATACCTGAGACCCCATCTATGCATTGAGTCAAATATCTCTTCAAGACTGCTACCAAGTTCCGTAAGACTGTACTCAACCCTGGGAGGAACCTCCGGATAGACCTTTCTGTGAACCAAACCAGCTTCCTCAAGCTCTCTCAATTGTTTTGTCAGCATCTTTTGGGTTATGCCGGGTATAGCTTTCTGAAGCTGGGAGAAGCGCCTCGTTCCAGACATAAGCTCCCTCAGTATCAGGAGTTTCCATTTACCGCTTATAAGCTCAATAACAAGCTCAACCGGACAGTGATACTCCTTTCCGTTCATACCATAACTCCTCCTTTAGTATACTAAAGGATAGTATATGACATTAAAGTAAGTACTTGACTTCATTTCCTCAAGAGGTAAAATTTCCACAAAGCTTGCAAAAGGAGGTGAAGCCATGGGGGTTATAAGGGGAGTTAACTTCTGGAGCTTCCTGTTTGCCTCTCAAATGGGCGGTTGGGCGATGGTGATCCTTGACGAGGTATACGCTAAGTGGTTTGGACTATTTGGGGTCTTCCCCGGCATGAAGGACCCCAAGTGGGTCTTCCACCATCAGGTTGACTCAATCCTCTTCTCAATACCTCTCGTGCTCCCGCAGGTGTGGAGCAAGCTTCCAGGTCCCGGACTGGTAAAGGGTCTCGTTTACGGTGTTCTCTGGCATATATTCGTCGTGATAGTTTCTATTGTAGGTTCCATAGGTGGTGCTGCCTGGTTCCAGCATCCCATGCCTCTGAGTGCACAAATCTCTACTTTTATACTGCATCTGGTCTGGGGAGGTTTGATAGGATTCCTTTACAACCCACCTGAGGAAAAAACTTAAAGGAGGTCTGCTATGGCAAGACTGGTAAAGTGTACCGAAAAAGGACCCTACAAGCTTGAAGCCGGAGGTGAGGCGTACTATATCTGCCGGTGTGGTCTCTCCAAGGAACAACCTTTCTGCGATGGTTCCCACAAAAAGACCAGAGATGAAGAGGATGGTAAGCTTTACATCTACGATGAAAAGGGACGGGTTGAGATAGTTATATAAAATGGCTTTCAAGTTTCCTGAAGAGAACTGGCATATACTCCTGAGCCCTGAACGGGAGAGCTGGCAGAGTATACAGAACTTTTTAAGAACCGCCGAGCCTAAAGAAGAGGAGGTCTGGGCTGATATAGGTTGCGGTCCAGGCTACTTCACCTTACCCTTAGCCAGACGTGTAAGGAGAGTTTATGCTATAGACTCTTCAGACTTTATGCTCTCTGTATGCTTTGAAAGAGCCAAAGAAGAAAGACTTGGTAACGTTGAAGTCCTGCAATGCACGGAGGAGAGTATACCCCTTGAGAATAAAAGTGTTGATGTTAGCCTGCTTGCAAATCTTTTTCATGAGCTCCTTAAACCCGACAAGTTTATGGAGGAAGTAAGGAGGATAACTAGGAGCAAGGTAATCCTTATAGACTGGCACCCCGTCCCATCTCCGGCAGGTCCACCTATACAGGATAGGGTCCCAAAGGAAAGTCTTATTGAATTCATGGAATCAAGGAACTTTAAATTACTTGAGGATAACCCAATTTACCCTTACCACTACTTCTTGGTATTTAAACCTTGAAAGGAGGTTAGAGATGGTCCTTGTGATTTATGCCCACCCAAACCCGAAGAGCTTTAACGCAGCCATAAGAGAGACCGTTGAAGATTTCCTTAAGGAGAGGAATTTGCCCTTTCGGACGAGAGACCTTTACGCAATCAGCTTTAACCCTGTTCTTTCAGGAGAGGATTTTGTTGCCCTTCAAAAGGGTAGTTTCCTTGAAGATGTCGGGAAAGAACAGGAGTTTGTTAAGGAAGCTGACACCCTTATCTTCATATTCCCTATGTGGTGGTACAGTTTTCCTGCCATACTCAAGGGATACATAGATAGGGTTTTCTCCTACGGCTTCGCTTATGGGGAAAAGGACGGAAAAGTGGTAGGTCTTTTAGAAGGGAAGAGAGCTTTAATATTCTGCACACTTGGAGGTTTTGAGGAGGACTACGAAAACTTCTCAGAGTGTCTTATGAACACCTTTAAAGCAACCTTTGAGTTCTGCAGTATAAAGGTCCCCCTTGTAAAGTTCTTCTATGGAGTTCCGTATGTTTCAGATGAGGTAAGAAAGGGTTACCTGGAAGAGGTAAGAAGAGCTCTCTTGGAGGCTATATGATACCTGCTGCTTTCATATCGCATGGTTCTCCAGAGCTCACTATCAGAGGAGGACGGTGGGCAGAAAGTCTAAAAGGGCTTGGAAGAAGGGTTAAGAAACTCAATCCTGAGCTTGTCCTTGTAATTTCAGCCCACTGGCTTACAGACGGGGTACACCTTGAGTGCTCCGAGAAGCACAAAACGATCCATGACTTTTACGGCTTTGCAAAAGAACTCTATGAGCTTGAATACCCAGCAATTGGCAGACCAGAACTCTGCAGGGAAATAGCACAGGTACTAAAAGGAAAATGTGTTAAGGATAGAGGTCTTGACCACGGAGTGTGGACAATCTTACGGCACATGTTCCCAGAGGCAGATATACCGGTAACTCAGCTCAGCATAGATACGGGAAAGAGCCTTAGAGAACATTTTGAGCTTGGGAAAAAGCTAAGAGACTTCAGAGACAGAGTTATGGTAATTGGAAGTGGCGGGGCTGTCCACAATTTGAAGGACGCTGTCCTGAATCCAACAAGAACACCCGGCTGGGCTGTTGAATTCCAAGAGTTCCTACGGGAAAAGGTTACAAGCAAAGATGTGGAAGCCCTATTAAACTACAGGAGCGAGCTTGGTAGTATTGCCCACCCAACTGAGGAACACATAATACCTCTCTTCTATTTCCTTGGGAGTTTACGAGAGGAAGAGAGGGTGGAGGTTCTCTATGAAGGGTTTGAGTTTGGGAGTGTTTCCCTGCTCAGCTTCTCAGCATGCTAAAGGCTTGCCACACAGTTCTTACCCATGTCCTTCGCCCTGTAAAGGGCTCTATCTGCCCTTATCAAGAATTCACCTCTCTCTTCTCCCTTTCTGTAAACCGTTACACCCACACTGGTGGTAACCTTCCTCACTTTGACCGTCATAACACTCTCCACAAGTTTCTTTATCTTTTCAGCAACATCTACAGCACCACTCAAAAGCGTGTGTGGGAGAAGGAGAACAAACTCATCCCCACCGAGACGTGCAAAGGTGTCTATCTCCCTTATAGTAGCAGAAACCGCAGAAGCTATTTCTACAAGTACACCATCTCCGGCGTTGTGTCCGAAGCTGTCGTTTATATCCTTAAAATTATCCACGTCAAAGAGTATTAAGGACAAAGGTTCATTGTATCTGTTTGCCTTCTGTATCTCGGAATCCAAAATGCGCTCAAACTCTCTACGGTTAAATACCCCTGTAAGGGAATCATGGGAAGCCATGTACACAAGTTCCTTTTCCAGTTTCCTTTTATCCGTTATGTCAGAACCTATAGAAAGGATCTCTGTAAGCCTACCCTCCTCATCAAATATGGGGTTGTTTCTCCAAAGGATAAAGACCCTCTTTCCCGAAGAGGTTACATTCTCATTTTCGTTGTATATGTACTTACGCGGGTCGTGAACTATGTCTTTTATCATCCTGCGTAGGTCTTTACCATCAGCATCCAAAGCAGGGACTATGGTGTCCAGGACATTCTTACCAAGGAGATCCTCTTTCCTAAACTCAAAGAACCATGAACCGTACTCATTTATAAAGCTGATTGTTCCATCAGGCTTCCAACGCAGAACTATACTGTTCACATTCTCAACCAGTTCTCTGTAGTGCCTCTCACTCAACTGTAGCTTCTTCTCAAATTCCTTTCTCTCGGTTACATCAATCAGGAAGTTAAGGGTTGCAGGCTCTCCGTTAATTTCTATAACTACAGGACGAACATGAAACCACTTTACCTCCCCATCCTTTGTCAGGATGCGAAAATCGTATTCTTCCTCAGTTGCTTCATTTCGGATACGCCTCGTGTTGTTCTCTACAACTTTATCTAAATCTTCCCTGTATATTATTTCCCTAATATCAAGTCCAGTAATACGCTCCCTTGGGTAACCGGTAAGCTCACAAAGGCAAGGGTTGGCGTATATAACCCGAAAGTCTTTCAGGACGGCTATTCCCTCCTGGGCGTTCTCAACTATCGTTTCGTAGTTAATATCTAATATCCCCCTTGATTAAAGATAACTTGAATCTATCTTGATTCAATAGATGAGAGAGCTTTTCTTAGACAGGGTAAAGATTTACGTTAAGGGTGGAAGGGGTGGAAACGGTGCAGTTGCTTTTCTCAGAGAAAAGTACAGACCTAAAGGTGGTCCAGCAGGGGGAGATGGAGGTAAAGGTGGTGATGTGGTTCTTGTAGCCACCTCAAGCAAACATACCCTGTTAGACTTTAAGTATAAGAGGCATTTTAAGGCTGAAAACGGGGAACACGGGAAGGGAAAGAACCAGAAGGGTAAAGACGGTAAAGACTTGGTTGTTTACGTCCCCGTCGGGACTGTTGTGAGAGATGACCAGACCGGAGAGCTCCTATGTGACCTGACCCAGGAGGGGCAGAGATGTGTAGTAGCCAGAGGGGGAAAGGGAGGAAGGGGAAACGCCCAATTTGCAACCCCAACTAATCAGGCACCAAGGCATGCGGAACCAGGTGAGGAGGGGGAGGAGAGATGGATAGTCTTAGAGCTTAAGCTCATTGCAGATATAGGTATAGTTGGACTTCCCAACGCTGGAAAATCAACCCTTCTCTCAAAACTTACAAAGGCAAGACCAAAGATAGCCGATTATCCTTTTACCACAACAAAACCCAATCTGGGTGTGATGGAGCTTGACGAGGAGAGGAGGCTTGTTCTTGCAGACATACCCGGACTGATAGAAGATGCCCATAAAGGTGCTGGGCTTGGACACGAGTTTCTCAGACACATTGAGAGAACCAGACTCCTCCTACACTTGATAGACGTTTCAGACAACCGGGAAACGGACCCCTTAAAAGCCTTTGAGCTTGTCAACAGGGAGCTTGAACTTTACAGCCCTGAGCTTGCAAAGAAACCCCAGATTGTGGTCGCAAGCAAGATAGACGCCCTATCTGACAGAAGCGTACTGGAGAAGTTAAAGGAGGCTTTTGAGGATAGGGGGTACACCTTTCACGCTATATCCTCAGCCACCTCTGAGGGGATAGAGGAACTCAAGGAGTTGCTTTGGAGTAAGTACATGGAGGTTGAACATGCCCCAGCTGGGAAGGTATAGGTTCTCCTTTGATACCTGGAAAACCCTTGAGATTGAAGATGAGTATCTTGAGGAGTCGGAGGAGATAGAAGACCCTGAGGTGGAGACAAAGGACTGGGGACCAATAGAGGGCGTCCCCTGTGAAGGCTTGAGTGTGGTATTCGTTGACGGTGTGAGGAGAACGGAGCACCTCATATACCTGGAGGACGATGAGGGTAACTTTAGTGAGGGAGCCTTTGTGTCCGTGGGCGCAGGTGCACTCTTTATGAGGCATGCCCAGATAAATCCGGCTCATCAGGCTTTTCAAAACTTTATGGTGGAAAGGTTCTTACTTCTCAAAGAAGGGATTGACCTTGGAGAAGAGAAACTCAGGTTTAACTTTAGAGAGTCTGTCTTAGAATTCCGGGTAAAAACTACGAACAAAGAGCTGTCCCCCTTCGTAAATGAGCTTATGTCAAGAATGGAGTCACAGGTCGCCGAGCACACATTCAAAAGGCTAAAACCAGACCTTATGATAACTGACGGAACTGTGCATTATAACGCTAAGATAAAAGAACTACCCTTCGTTGGCTACGTGAAAAAGCACCGAAAGAGGTACGTGCCAAACGATAAAACCTACGTGTTCCGAGAGCTTAAAGTGGGTGAAAGGACTCCGATAGTTAAGCTCCACTCCCAACCTAATATGGAGGGAGAAGGGGTAAAGAGTTTTGATAAATTCACCTGGTATGTGAGGATAAGTGAGAATGAAGGTATAAGCGGTATAGCCAGGCTTGAGGTATCCGCAGGTATAGGCTTAAAGAAGGCAATCGCGCTCGCTAACCAGACAGCGTGGATAATCCCAAAGTTCGCCTCTGCTGAGTTTTCAGACAGGAGAGCCCCCCATAACCTCACACCCATAAAACATCTGGAAAACGCCCTCAGAAGGAGGCTTGGAAGTCAGGCTTTGATAAGGAGGATACTTTTAAAGGAGCTAATTACAGCCCGATAAGTTCTTTAAGTTTCCTCATGTCCTCCGTGAACTCACCATCGGCTCTCGGATTTCTAAGTATATAAGCCGGGTGATAGGTTAGGAACACTAGAACCTTTGTGTTGTATGGATAGGGCATGGTTTGACCTCTGAGCTTGGTTATGGAAAGTTTCTTTCCCAGAATTCCCTCCCCGGCGGTTGCTCCCAAACAGCATATAACTTTAGGCTCTATTATATCCAGCTCCTTTTTAAGGTAAGGGAAGCAGGCACTTATCTCCAGAGGAGTGGGTTTCCTGTTTCCAGGGGGTCTGCACTTACAGACGTTGGTTATATAGACCTCTTCTCTCCTCAGTCCGAGAACTTCCTCTATCTTTGTATTCAGATACTTTCCCGCTCTGCCTACAAAGGGTCTCCCCTGCCTGTCCTCATCTTCTCCGGGTGCTTCCCCAACGAACACTACGGGTGAGTAGGGGTTTCCGTCTCCGAAGACCACCTGCGTCCTGCTCTTATGAAGCTCGCACTTGGTGCAGTCTTTGAAGGAGTTAAAATGTTCTAAGAGTAAACCCCGCTTATCTTGAATGGTTCTATCTCCCGGAATTCTTTTATTCCCATCTGTCAGCCTCTTGGTGAGGTATATCTCATCAAACCCTATAACTTCCAGAGCCTTAGCCGTTTCTTTTGCACCCATCTCTCAGTTACCGAATACCTCTATGGCTTCCTCTCTAAACTTCCCATCAACAAGCTCCCAGCTCCTGTAGGAGGTCGCTTTCCCCCTCTGAACGGATATTATTATGTAAGATAAGCCCTCAAAAGCTCTCTCCTCATCAAACTGAGAAGGTCTATCCGGATGGTCGGGGTGAGAGTGATAAACACCCACTATCTCAAGACCGAACTCCTTAGCCTTGTCCTCAGCTTTCATGTAATCCTTGGGGTCTATCTCGTATCTGTCATTCTTTCTGTCTGGGTTTGCGTTGGGTGTCTCATAAGCTCCAAAGACCGTCCTGACATCTCCCTCAGACTTCCCAAGGAGAAGACCACAGGTCTCGTAGGGATAGTCCTTCTCTGCCTGGGCGAGTATCCTATCTAAAGCTCGTTTTCTTATCCTAAGCATGTAGAAATTATAAAAAAAAGAAAAAGGGGAAGAGGAAAGGGAGGGGGGTAGTTCTAAGACTTTTCCTCTTCTACTTCCTTTGCTAAGTAATAGGTTCCATCGTATCCGATTATCTCAACCTCAACGTAAGAGCCTTCCTGAATATTTCCTTCCCACTTTCCGCCGGAAACCTGTATCTGGTCATCGGTTGTATCCCTATTCCCGTCAATGTCAAGTATCAGGGTTTTGTTGCTGTCATCAACGCTCACAGCTATCCCCTTCACCTTTACCTCTATACCTTGGGCGGTACAGGTAGCGTTTTCCAGGTCAAGGTGCTCACACTCAACCTCAGTCTTTAAGTTGTAGCTCTGGGCAAGTGAGAGGACATCATCGTAGTTGTTTGAATCATCCGTGTAACTCACAGTGAAAACTGTTCCCACCTTGGTTGTCAGGTTAAAGGTGTTGGTATCGGTGTCAAGAGCCGAGACAAAGCCCTTTACTTCCTGCTCTTTATCCTTCATGCCCTCAGCGTGTAGGGGTGAGACCTTAAAGGCAACGGTACAGTTACCACTGTTATCAATGTTTATTTCAGAATCTTTTAACTCAAAGTCAAGAGCCACATCGTTGGTCTGGTTTGCGAGGACATTTACAGCCCCTGTTACATACACGAAACACTCATTATCGTCACATTGTGTTCTATTCGGTTTTATTGGTTTGTCCTGTCCATCCCTGTCCGGGTCGTAGTCAACCAGGGTACAGGTCTTTAGCTCGTCGTTGTAGAGTACGTTAACGTCCTTGTCAAGTACAACCACCAGCCTGTTGTATGGACCTTCAGGGCAGCTTGTGAGGTCAAGGAGCTCAAGGGTGTTCTTTATATCTGTCAGGTCTACCGTGTAGGGTGTATCCGGAGCAAAGACCGTGCAGGTCGTACCAGAACCTTTATGCTCCATTCTGATCTCTTTTATAGCAACTTCAACCTTTCCTGCATCTTCAAGGGGTGAATCCGTAACATAGAGGGCAACAGTTCCGCTCCCTGCGCTTCCACTTCCACCTCCACAGTTGTAAGCAAAAACCCCGGCTCCAAATACAGCTGCCATGAGGAAGAGCTTCCTCATCTTTAAACCTCCCTGTCTTTAACCTGGGGTTAAGTATAGGGGTTTGAGGTTACCTTTCCGTTACCTCAGGATTTCTTTAACAGGATAACCACTCTAAATACCCCGTCACTGTACTCAGCCTTTACCTTCCATCCGAGCTCTGAAGCCAACTTTTTAACTATGGAAAGCCCCAGCCCCAGTCCCCGCTGAGACTCTCTGTAGTAACGTTCAAAGAGCTTGTTAACGTCACGGGGGGGTTTGGAAGGATTTTCCACAATAAGCTTATCCCCTCTGAGAAGGACCCTGACCCACGAACCTTTAAGACCATGCTTGAAGGCGTTTTCAAGCAGGTTGGATACTATCCGAACCGCTGCGCTCCTGTCTGCTTTTATCTTCACGGTCTCAAGTTCAAGCCGAATTTCCTTTTCCGGATACACCTTTTTAAAATCAGCAGCTTCCTTTTCAATTAGTTCCTTCAGGTTGACCTCCTCCATCTTAAACTCCGTCTTAGTCTCCAGAGGTCTTAAGTTCTCTTTAAAAGTTTCCAGCTGTTTGAGAGCAAACTCAATCCTCTCCAGTTCCTCATCTTGAGGGTACTTGCTCCTAAGCATCTTCAAATTCACACGGAGTGTCATCATGGGTGTGTTCAGGTCATGGATTATGTCCTTGTTTACCTCTTCTATCATACGGAGAGCCTGCCTCATAGGGTTTACAGCGTATATAGAGAAAGCTACCGACAGTCCAAAAGCCACCACTGAAGCAATTCCAAAGAAGAGAAAGAAACGCCCTATCACTCTTCTTCTGTCTGACAGGAAGCTCTCTCTCGGGTAGGTTATCCTGAGAAGCTCCTTTTCAGAGAAAGGGACCGGGACAAGTATGTAGAGACCTTCTCCGTCCTCAAGGAGTTCATAAAGCCTGGCTCCCCTCTCAGCTGGAATGATGTCTATCCTGAACTTCTCTCCCTCAAAGGTGTAGCTGTAGTTCTTCAACTCAAGAAACACTTTACTTTTAAGAGAGCTAAGCTCAGCGAGGAAGAGCATATAAAAAATTACCCCGAGGAACAGCTCCATAATTACGAAGAAGAGCAGAAAGCTCTTTAGTAAAGATTCCCTCTCGTAGGAAGTTCTCGGCAGCAGTCTCTTAATCAATGGTGTACCCCAAGCCCCTGACCGACTTTATCTCTATGCCTGTTTTCTTCTTTAGTTTGTTTATCATAACTCTCAAAGCCAAGGAAGAAGGGTTAACCATGTAGTCATACAGCTCCTCCTTGGTAACAACCCTTCCCCTGTTCCTGAGCAGTTTGTGGAGAATGTTCCTTTGCACTTCCCCCAGCTCTATCTCCTCTTTCCCTTTGAAGAACCTGCCTTCTCTGTAAAAAACGTCTCCGTACCTGAGCTCTTCTTCCTGTTTTCTTATCCGTGCCTTTATACGCACAACCAGCTCTTCGGGGTCAAAGGGTTTCTTTATATAGTCCTCCGCCCCGGCGTTGAAGCCTCTCGTTACATTCTTTATATCTGTCAGAGCACTTATGAATATGGTGGGTGTGTCATCCTTAAACCTTCTCAGGTCTTCTAGGAGGTCTATGCCGTCTCCATCCCCGAGGTTCACGTCAAGTACGTAAAGGTCGTACTTTTTCCTCTCAAGGAGGTCAACGGCATCAGAGAAACTGTAAGCAAGCTCCACCTTTATGCCGTTCATCTCAAGGAACTTCTTCAGGCTCTGGGCGAGAACCCTATCATCCTCAACAAGGAGAACCCTCATATCCATAATTCAAAATCTAATACCTATTCGGAAGGTAAGAGTGTGGTCTGTAGCCCGGCTGTTCAATCCTACTGTATAACCAACAGTCGTGTAGAGGGTTTCCGATATGTCATAGAGGGAGAAGAAAGAGAGGTAATATTCGTTGCCTGCACCTACTTCAGACTGGGACACATCATAGGAAACGCTCCCGTAGAGTTTAGGAGTAAAATCGTACCCAACCCCAAGGGAGGTTGAAAGTGTATCCTCAAGAGCTCCATTACCTTTGAAGGTATAAGACAGGTATCCGAAAAGGTCAAAACCGTCAAGTATATAATCAAGAACCACCGAGGGAGTGTAATCAAAGTTTCCGTCACTATACTGGGCAGCACCCGTTGGAATCTTTATCCTTAAACCTGGTAACAGGTAAAGTCTCTCCGTCAAGAACTGAGAGTAGCCAACAAACAGGTAGCTGTCTCCGGAACCAGGGTTAGAGGAGTTACCGCCCAGATAATACCTCGTTGAGAAGGAAGCATAGACCTTCTTATAAGAGTATGCCACTGAAAAAAGGGAAAAGGTTCTTCTTTCACCCCCGTCCTCTACAAAACCTCCTCCAACCCTCAAATAAAACCTTCCCTTTATACTTCTTTGAGTTTCTATAGGACATCCGTACTTGTCCACAAGCTCAAGGATAGGAGTGTTGGGACATCTATCCTTACTATCTTCAACACCGTCAAGGTCACTGTCTTGAAAAGCAAAAACTGTCTGGGCAAAGAACAGCAGACCCACCAGATATATCCCTTTCCTCATCCCACAACTGAAAGACTTTTAATCAGTCATCGCCATGTTTCTTCTTATCGTCCATTCGCTTCTCAGCTTTGTCCTCATACTTCTCCTCAAACTTTTCCTCGTACTTCTCCTTATGTTTCTCACCAATTTTATCCGAGAGATCCCTGTGCTTGAGTTTTTCCTCCTCAAGCTTATCACCCTTGCGCTCCCTATCGGGATGTCTCTCACCCTTTAGCTCCCTGTAAATTTTCCTTATAACCTCTTCCCTTTCCCTTCTGTTCAGTTCCCTCAGCTTTAACTTGAGTTCGTTCATAACCTTATACCTTTCTTCAGGTGGGGCAGTTTTCACCTTCTTTAGAAGAGTCTGTATATCTCCATGTATATCCGAGCTGAAAGCCAAACCCACGAGAATAAAGGTTACCAGCACCCACCTCATACCGGTTTTGAATATATTAACCTCATGTTACCCCAAGGTTACCTTTAGTATAGACTTATAAAATAAATGATGGAGAGGGAGCGTATATACTTCTACTTTTTCCTGGCAAGTGTCCTTTTCTTCATATTCGCTTCCCTGTTGATGCTCCTCCCCTTCGCAGTCCCAATCCTGTGGGCTGTAGTGATAGGAACCGTCCTTTACCCAGTCTACAGATATATAGAGAGGCTTCTTAAAAGCAGAACCCTCTCTGCTTTTATAATGACCCTGATAGTTTTCCTTTTCCTTATTATACCTCTCAGTATAATAAGCATTCTCGTCTTCCAGCAGATGATTGATGCAACTCAGAAAATCGTTCTCTATTTACAGAGCCACAGTTATAAGGAAATTTTACAGGCACTGGGACAGTATAAGCTAATAAAGGAATACATGGATAAGCTATCGCCGGCGATAGGCTTTCTTGAAAGGGAGGAGTTCAGAAAGCTCATGGCAGAGTCTCTTAACAGGATATTCAAATTTTTGGGGGATAAGGTGGGTCAGTTCGCTTTTGTAATCGGTAGAAATGTATTTTACATCTTCGTTTTCTTGATTACTTTCTTCTTCATACTCAGGGACGGTCCCGGAATACTCCAGAGGATTCAGAGGCTAATACCTATGGACAAAACAGACCTTGAGGATATCATAGGCACGGTTTACAAAACGGTACTTGCCGTTGTTTATGGCTCAGTAGGTACAGCCCTGATACAAGCTATGCTCGGTCTCATAGCCTATTCTATTGTGGGAATAAAGTTCGCCCTCCTGTGGAGCACCCTCACCTTCTTTGCGGCTTTCATACCGCCTTTCGGTGCTTCAGCGGTATGGTTCCCTCTTGCAGTTTATAGTTTCTTCAACATCGGAACATGGCAGGCAGTCTTTCTGGGGCTGTGGGGACTTCTACTCATATCCTCCATGGACAACTTCGTCAGACCTCTGATAATAAAGCAGGGTGTTCAGATTCCCTATGTGGTTCTCTTCTTCGCAACTATCGGAGGTCTTTTAAAGTTCGGCTTGATAGGGGTCTTTCTCGGTCCAATAATATTCACTACGTTGTTTGCCCTCTTCAAGATTTACGAGAGAAGGATCCTTAACCAAGATACTTGAAGGCTTTATCCCCTATGTCCTTTCTGTAATGCATGCCCTCAAAGTGTATCTTGGACACAGCTTCATAAGCTCTGTCCTTCGCTTCGCGAAGGGTGTTCCCGTAAGCGCACACGTTCAAAACCCTACCTCCGTTGGTAACGACCTTTCCATCCTTCAGGGTTGTGCCCGCGTGGAATATAACTACATCGGGTAAACTTTCAGCCTCCTCCAAACCTTCTATAACTTTTCCTTTCTCATAGGCTTCCGGATATCCTCTTGAGGCGAGGACAACATCAAGACTCCAGCGTTCATCCTCCTTTACCTGTACCTCTTTACCTTCATAAAAGTCCACCAGAAGCTTTAAAAAATCATTCTTGATTCTCATAAGTATGGGCTGCGCCTCAGGGTCTCCCAACCTTACGTTGAACTCAAGCACCTTAGGTCCTTCTGATGTGATCATAAGTCCAGCGTAGAGGAAACCTCTGAAGTATATACCTTCTTCCTTCAGACCCTTTAGGGTCCTCTCTATCACTTCCTCACGAACCCTCCTCTCAACCTCTTCGTTTATCACAGGTGTTGGAGAGTAAGCACCCATACCTCCTGTGTTTGGTCCTTTATCTCCGTCCAAAAGTTTCTTATGGTCCTGGGAAGTTGGAAGCGGGACGTAATTTTCTCCGTTAACCATAACTATGTAGGATGCCTCTTCCCCTTCAAGAAACTCCTCCACTACCACCCTCTCTCCCGCTCCACCAAGGGCTCCCTTCTTCATAAAGCTTTCAAGGGTTTGAACGGCATGGTCAATGGAGTAGCACACAACCGCACCCTTTCCAGCGGCAAGTCCGTCAGCCTTTATAACTATAGGAGCACCTACATCCTTCACATAGCGTAGAGCCCTGTCAAAATCGTCAAACACACTGTAATGGGGAGTAGGAACGTTATACTTCTCCATAAAGTTTTTCGCAAACGCCTTGCTTCCCTCAAGCTGGGAGGCTTCCCTTGTAGGTCCAAATATCTTTAAACCCCTGGCTTCAAACTCGTCCACTATCCCTTTAACAAGGGGGGCTTCGGGACCAACAACGGTAAAATCAACACCTTCCCTCTGGGCAAACTCCGCAAGCTTTTTCACATCAGTTGGCGCTATATCAACCCTCTCAGCTATCTTCCAGATACCAGCGTTGCCACTGGCACAGTATAGCTTTGAAACTAACGGGCTCTTACTCAATTGCCAAGCTATCGCGTGCTCTCTACCACCGTTTCCAACTACAAGAACTTTCACGGAGAAGTATTATACCCTTCACGCTGGGTTATCATAGAGAAAATAATGCTCAGGGCACTCATACTCTGGAAGGTTACCAGAAGCACCTACACGATCGCTCTTGTTCTTGCCTTCATACTCTTTATGGTTCAGATATTCAAGATAGGTTTCATACTTTTTGGTCTACCCTTGACGAGCTCCCTTTCCTTCAGCCTGGTATGGTTTGTATATTACGGTTTTTTCTTCATTCCGGACGGACTGATCGCCGCTATAGCGACTTCTGTATATGAGTTGAAGGAAAAGAGGCTCCTGCATGTTCTCTACTCATTCCACCTATCACCTCGGAAACTATTCACCCTGTTTGCCCTCCCGGCGCTTGTGTTCTTTCTTCTTTCTGGGGCTTTATCCTTCTTTATATTTGAAGAACAAGTATCCTTCGCCAGAAGAGGTTTGCTTATCCAGTATAAAGATAAACTCTTTGAAAACCTTCCCGAAAAAACCTTTCTCTCTTCAGGAGACGTGGTTATATACGCGGAAAAAAGAGAAGGTAAAGAGATAAAAAACATTTTCCTTAAGTATAGGAATACCCACATCCTTGCTCAAAGCGCAGTTTATGAAGGTAACGGAAGGTTCCTTTTTACAGGTGGTTCACTCCTCACCAAGGAAAGAGGAAAGTATTTTCTCATGGAGTTCCAAAGGTACTGGCTTGATACGGAAGAGTTCCTATCAGCCGAGATAAGAGAGAAAAAGATAAGGAAGGAGAGGGTTATGAACCTTGCAAACACCCTTTCAATTCTTCCAGCCCTGCTGTTCTCCTTTTTTGGAGTGCTGAGATTCTGCAAAACTCACACGCAGGTTTACTACCTTATAGCTCTAGGGATAATCCTTCACCAGCTCTTTCTCTTTGGACTGAGAGTCAGCCTTTAAGAGTCTTTATCTCCCTGCCTATCTTCTCCTGGACGGATTCTACCTTGCTCTTGAGCCTTCCCGATTTACCTTCTCGGTAATCTACTTTCATGGTTATTGATATTCTTGAACATTCCTTTTTAAGCTCCTCAAAACCTCTCTTGAGAACACCCATAACCTCATCCCAGTCCTCACCTTCAATTATTGTTCCCATTGGGGTAAGGACATATGGGAGTCCGGATCGGTCTATGATGTCAACAACCTTAGCCACGTATTCGCTGACACTTTCACCTTTTCCCAGAGGTGTCATGCTGACGAAGACCAAGATGCTCATGGTCGGTAATTATAACAAACAAGGCATGAAATACTGTGATGTAGAGCAGTTAAGAAAGGAGACATAGAAGAAGGTTTTGGTATAAAATCCTTGATAATGTTGTGGCTGAGAGTTCTAATACTCCTGTTCATCTTCGGGATAGGCTTTGGTAGCCACCCTGAAGACCTTGAAAGGGGTAACTTAACAAACTCCTTTGAGAGATTTATTGAAGGTAAGGCTACCGACTATGACCTTTACATAATCAAAAGTCTCGCTGAGGACATAAAAGAAGAGCCACCTGAGTATGTAAAGCTGTTTGCAAGGGGTCTGATAGCGGAGAGACGGGGAGACCTTGAAGAGGCTATAGAAAACTACCTAAAGTCTATAGAGCTTAAAAGGGATTACAACCCCTCCTACTTCAGGTTTAATGAGCTCATAAGGAGGGTTGAACACCCTGAGAAGTTTCGTCAAAAAATGACGGATATTATCTGGGACAGGTTCAGTATTCCCCCGCCGGTTATAGTTGAGAATCCTGAGGATAAGTTTGTCTTCCTGGTAGAGAAGATGTCCCAGTACCTGCTTATATATAAGGGCAAGGTTCTTGAAAATCTATACCCCGTGACCACAGGACAGGACTGGGAGGATAAGTGGAGTGAAGGAGATAAAAGGACACCGGAGGGAGTTTACTACTTTACCGAGTTTATACCTCCGGAGAAGTTGCCCAAGATGTACGGGGGCATAGCGGTGGTTTTAAATTACCCCAATCCGGTAGACAAACTGCTCGGGAAGGGGGGCAGTGGAATATGGCTTCATGGAAGCGATGAAGAAAACAGGTACAACATACCCTTTAGTACCAGAGGCTGTGTGGTTGCCGAGAATAACGACCTAAGACACATAGTAAAGAGGATAGCCAAGAACAACACCCTGATAGCGATATACAAAGAGATTCCTACAGACATAGAGCTTGACGATGTGAAGGGCTTTCTAAAGACCTGGGAGGAAAGCTGGGAAAACAAGGACATAGACACCTTCCTGTCTCTCTACTCTGATAAGTTCACATGGGAAAAGGGTAATTACCGTTCCTGGAGTAATTATAAGAGGAGAACCATACTTAGCAAGAAGCGAATCAAAGTGGATATAGAGGACTTGACCATATTAGCCTTTAGGAGAGGACTCTCCGATAATGTGGAGTACTATGTTGCGGAGTTTCACCAAACTTATAAGTCTGATGCCTACTCTGATAAAGGCTTCAAGAGGCTATACATACTCAAAGAGAATGGAAAACTGAAGATACTCAGGGAGGAGTTCCGCAAAGAGAAGAAAACTCAGTGAAGAACGGCAACCTCAGCACAAAAGACTTCAACCTAACAAGGTTTTGGAATTCTTCTTAATTTAGCCTAACAAGTACTCCATTCTCGTGTAGGTACTCCTTGAGTTCGGGTATGCTTAGCTCCTGAAAATGAAACAGTGAGGCTGCAAGGGCTGCATCAACCTTACCTTCATAAAAAACCTCATAAAAGTGTTCCTTACTTCCCGCTCCTCCACTGGCTATAACAGGGATATTCACAGCCTCCGAAACCGCTCTACAGAGTTCAACGTCATAACCCTTCTTAGTGCCGTCTCTGTCCATTGAAGTGAGGAGTATTTCCCCAGCCCCGAGAGATTCCACTTTCTTTGCCCACTCTATCGCATCTATTCCTGTAGGCGTCCTTCCTCCGTGGATATATACCTCCCAGGTGCTTGCGCTCCTCTTCGCATCTATAGCAACAACTATACACTGGGAGCCGAAAAGTTTTGCACCTTCGTGGATAATCTCTGGGTTCTTAACGGCTGCAGTATTTATTGAAACTTTATCTGCTCCTGCCTCTAGGAGTTTCCTCATGTCTTCAACGTTCCTTATCCCACCTCCCACGGTAAAGGGCATAAAAACCGTCTCTGCAACTTTGCTAACCACATCTATAATTATGCTTCTCTCTTCCGCGGAAGCTGTTATATCAAGAAATACAAGCTCATCCGCTCCTTCCTGCTCGTATCTCTTTGCAACCTCCACGGGGTCTCCGGCATCACGCAAATTCACGAATTTTACACCCTTTACGACCCTTCCCTTATCAACATCCAGACAGGGTATTATCCTCTTCGCAAGCATCTCAGAACTTAGATTTTATGACATAGACCTGTACAAAGCAAACTCCAAAGCCCTATATAAAGAAGATAAAAGCAGAACACTGAAAGGAGGTCTTAAGATGGCTCAGAAGGTAGCTCAAGATGTTATAAGGGAGAAGTTAATAATAGATTCAAATACGGGAGCACCTGTAAAGGGGATAGAGCTCAACGGGGAGAAGATAAAAGTAGTTAAGGAGAGCGGTGAGGTTGTGGAGATACCTCTCAATACTATAAGAGGTAAGTACATAAAGATGAGGCTTGAAGCTGGTCTTGGTGAGATAACCGAACCCATATACGTGTGACCCTACTCATCAAACCCACAAAGCTTTAGAATTTTATTCATGAAGGTTGAGATAATACGGGGTAGTCTTCTTGAAGTTAAAGCTGACGTAATAGTTAACCCTGCCAACAGCCACGGTTATATGGGTGGAGGAGTAGCAGGGGTAATAAAACGCTTCGGAGGGGAGGAGATAGAAAGGGAGGCTATATCTAAAGCTCCCATACCCGTCGGAAGTGCAATACTAACAACCGCCGGAAAATTAAAGTTTAAAGGGGTGATACACTCTCCAACCATGGAAGAGCCAGCCATGAGAACTTCAGAAGAGAAAGTCAGAAAAGCAACAAAGGCTGCCCTCCACCTTGCGGATGAACTTTGTTTTAAGAGCATAGCTATACCTGGAATGGGAACGGGTGTAGGTAGGGTTCCAAAAGAGGTCGCAGCGAGAGCAATGGTTGACGAGATAAAGAAATTTAAACCTCGTTGCCTTGAAAATATAATACTCGTGGATTTAGATGAGGAGCTCGTCAAGGAGTGGGAAAAGGCAATGAAAGAGTAAAGAGCCATCCAAACACTCCCTCCTATCGCATACGTTTGGAAAGCAGGGAGAACATTCCAATCCCAGGGAAACCTGATACACCCTCCTCCCTATGGGCTTCCACACCACCGGGTCTGAAGGTCCATATATAACAATCGTTGGAACACCGAGATAAGCTGAGAGATGGGATAGTCCCGAATCCAGCCCCACAAAAAGAAGCGCACTTTTTAGAGCTCTCGCTATCCAGAGCGGTTCATAGCTCTCAACGTAATTGGTAACATAGCCTTTCAACCATGTGTCCGCCTCGCCTATAAGGTAAACAACTTCATGCCCCCTTTTAACAAGGTGCTTCTCCAGTTCAAGGAATAGAGAAAGGTTTGGGTTCTTTTTCCTTGAGCCGCTGGAAGGGTGGAAAACGACCCTCCCCCTGAAGGGTGAATCGGGCAAGGTCTCAACAGGTAATACCCAGGAGAAGCTCTCTCCTATGAAGCCTGCACCCTCAAGATAGTGTTCAAGTATCCATCTTCTCTCCCTTGGGAAAGTTGGCAGGTTACCTTCGGAGGAAATCTCAAGTACCAGGTCAAAATCCTCGTTGGGTTTTTCACTTAAAACTCTATCTGCCCAGCCAACCTCCCTGGCAATTTTAAAGTAGTCTGTGTTTCCAACAGCCGTCGTATAAAAACCTTTGCTTTTGAGAATCTCAAGGAGTGGAAAGGTAAGAAGTGTATCTCCGAGACCGCCCCTACGGTAAAGAAGTGCCCTCCTCATAAGAAGATTTCGTAGCTAAGGGTTCCCTCAAAGACTTTATAGACGGAACCGTTTAGAAAAACTTCCTTCAACTCCTTATCAAAGTCTATTATGAGAAGCTCTTCGCTGCGGGTGACAACCTTAACAGGCTTTTTGCTTACAAGACCTTTTATATAGGCAACTATAGCCCCGGCTGTGGCTCCTGTTCCACAGGCAAGAGTCTCTGATTCAACACCTCTCTCATAAGTTCTGACCTTTATGGTATCTGCCGATACTGGCTCAATGAAGTTTACGTTCGTTCCCTTAGGTTGGAACTCCTCATGGAACCTAATGGCTCTCCCC